>NZ_CP011567.1:2681666-2993000 GCF_001655615.1 Pseudomonas sp. GR 6-02 | reverse complement strand
TGCTGCGCGACGACAAACGCCTGGCCGAATTGGGCGTGCGCGTCACCATCGACGGCCATGGCGCCTACTTCGCCGCCATCAAAGCCACTTACGACAGCCTGCGCGAACAACGCCAGATCTTCACCCAAGCCTCCGACCTGAACGCCACCGAACTGACGCATACCTATACGCAGCCGGAGGACTACATTCGTTGGGCCAAGGAGTTCATGAGCGTTAAAGAGTGACGGCACAAGCGCCCTCACCACAGCGCTCGCGCGTCTGTGGTGAGGTTGAGGTCAAGCCATGTGCGCTTCTTTCGATTCGACCTCCGGCGTCACTTCAAACCGATCCGCCAGAAACGGTGTGATATCCAGCGGCAACGGCTCGTTATTCACCAGTTTGTCCAGCACCACGCCGGTAATCGCCGAGGTCAGGATGCCGGTGCGGAAATGTCCGCAGGCATTGAGGTAACCCTGCACCCCTTTCATCGGCCCGAGAATCGGCAGTTCGTCTGGCGAACCAGGACGTAACCCGGCCCAGCAACGTTTCAGGTTGATGTCGGCGAGCGCCGGAATGCAGCGCACTGCGCCTTGCACCAGGCTGCTGATTTCCGGGTAGGTGGTGGTCACGTCAAAACCTTTGTCTTCGGTGGTGCTGCCGATCAGGATTTCGCCATTGTCTTTCTGCGCCACGTAACAGTCGCTGGTGGTCAGGCAACCGCGCAGGATCTTCGGCATGCGCTCGGTCAGCAGGATCTGGCCCTTCACCGGTTTCACCGGAATGCGAATGCCGGTGGCCTGCTCGCTGAGGTCGGCGGCCCACGCACCCGCAGCGTTGATCAGCGTATCGCAACGGAACACACCGGCCTCGGAGGTCTGCACGCCAGTGACCTGCGAGCCGTGATGCAGCACCCCGGTGACGTTGGTGTTGAAGTACAGGTCCACACCGTTTTGCCGCGCGCCTTCGGTGTAGGCATCGGCCAGGCGGAACGGGCTGACCTGATGGTCGCAGAGAAACTCCAGCGCCCCCCTCGCCTCATGGCTGACACTTGGCTCGGCTTCGCGCAGTGCCGCTTGATCGAGCCAGCGCACCTGATCCGCCAGGTGCGGAATGCACGCCACGATGTGCTCGGCGTAGAGCCGGTCTTCATCGTCGTAGATCACGAATTTCAAGCCGGTCTTCTCGAACTTGAAATCCATCCCGTGATTGTCCTGCAGCTCCCGGTGCAAATCCGGGTACATCGCGTTGGACTGCAAGGCTAAATCGAAGAACGACTGCGGCAGGATATGCGGCGTGCTGGAGTCCACCGCCACCGCCGCACCCTGGGCTTCGCGCTTGCGATTGGCCGACATCATGCGGAAGAAAATCACCCCGCAGCCCAAGCCCACCGACTCACCGATCGCCCACAAGCCACCGGCCGAAGCACGGGTCGCGTTGCCGGGTCGCTTGGCGTCGATCAGCGCGACTTTCAGGTGTTTGCGCTTGGATAACTGATAGGCGCAGGACGCCCCGATCACACCGCCGCCGGCGATGATCACGTCGTAGAACTTACTCATGGCTTGCAGCCTCCGTGCCGACAGACTGGAATGCTGAAAAAGGAATCGGGTCGACGGGAAAGCGCGGTCGCAACCAGCCCACATCTCGCCGTCCGGTGGCTTCGCGCAAACGGTCGGTGCAATAACCGACGCACATCCGCCCCTGACAGTCGCCCATGCTCACGCGGGTACGCATTTTCAGGCTGGCCAGGTCTTGCACACCCTGCTCCAGCGCCCGATCGATGTCGGCGCGGGTCGCGTGCTCACAGCGGCAAATCACCGTGTCGGCGACCGGCAATGCGGTCTGCCCGGCACCGCGTTCGGTGTAACGGTCGACGGCGGCGCGAAAGCGCACGATGGACTTGAGTTTCGACAGGTAGCGGTCACGTCTGACCCGCGCCAGCTCCGCATCCAGCACGTCACGTTGCAGTAGGATCGACACTGCTGCGATTCGTCCCGCGAGCATGGCCGCCTCGCCTCCGCGAATTCCGCCCATGTCACCGGCCAGATGCACATGGGGTTCGCTGCTTTGCTGCCAGACATTGGCGCTGGCCCGCAGGTAGCCGTCATCGCTGAAGCCGTGGTCCAGGCCCATTTGCTGGCTGAGTTGAGTGCGAGGAATGAAGCCATAGCCGACCGCCAGGGTCTGCGCGGCAATCCGTTCGGCGCGGCTCAGGTCTGGCTCCCAGGTGCTGGAGTACGGCGCAACGGTCACTGATTTCAACTCTTCCTCGCCTTGAGCCTCGACCACGCCCCAACCATAGTGCATGGGAATGCCGTGCAGTTTCAGGTATGCGAGCATGCTCAAACCGTCGAGGAACAACTGCGGTTTATTCAATAGTGCGAGGCTTTCCCGGGCGATCTTGCCGAACGCACACGCCTCGTAGACCCCTGCGACGCTCACCCCCGAAGCGTGCAGTTGGCAGGCCACCAGCGGCAACAGCGGACCGGTGCCGGCGATCACCACCGGCCCCTGGGGTTGAACGACGCCGCTCTTGATTTGCAGTTGCAAACCACCCAGCAGAATCACCCCAGGCAAGGTCCAGCCGGGGAACGGTACGCTGCGCTCATGGCAACCGGCAGCCAACAGCAGCTGCGGGTATTGGACCTCCTGCAAATGCTCATTGACGTCCAGCACCACCAGCGCCCGGGTGCCTTCGGCGCCGACCACGCGGTGGTTCAAGCGCACGTCGATCAGGCCCGACTGCTCGTGGAATTCTCCATGCAGTTTGGCCAGCACTTCCGAATAGCGTGGCCCCAGGTAATCCAGTTGCACGTTATCGCGCAAGGGGCCGCGATAGACCACCCCGCCAAGACGCGAAGCCTCTTCGAGCAAGGTACAACGCACACCATGGCGCGCCAGTTCAATGGCCGCGGCCATACCCGCCGGCCCGCCGCCGACGATCACCGGTTGCAGGCTCATAAAACCTCCTGCCCGGCGATACGGTTGACCCGGGTTTCGATGCGCATGCCCTCACGCACGATCGTCTGGCAGGCACGCCGTTTGTGGCGCCCATCGATTTTCACCAGGCAGCATTGGCACACGCCCATGCCGCAATAGGCACCGCTGATTTGATCGTGATCGTTACGGGCCACCTGGCGAATGCCCAGTGACTGAATGACCGTCAGGACGGTTTCGCCGATGGCGGCGCTGACAGTCTGGCCATTGATGCACACAGTCATATCCGCCCGCACCAGTGGCTGGATATCGAAGGTTCGGTTTATACGTTGCATTGCGATTGTTCATCCGTGAAAGGTTCAGGTGAGATTCTTCAGCTCCATGCTGCACTACACCTTGCGGGCCACCTGACTAATAACAACGAGAAGGTCTGCACTGGTACTTCGACAACGCATCAGCTGCGCGTCCAAGCAATGTAGTCAATACCGCGAGATGGGGCTGGATCTTTTTATGTTAGGAAATATCGCCGAAGGAAATATTGATCCAGGCCAGTGAAAACACCTGCGTCCTATCCAACATCGACGCTAAGCATTGCGCTAAGCGTTTTTTGGCTGCAAACGAATTACTTGCGCTTGTAACTCTTGTTGCCGCTGGGCGTCAGGCAATACACCCCGCCTCTTGGCCCGGTGCAGAACGTACCGGTACCGCAGGCGCAGCCTTCGGTTTCCTGTAACAGCGTCTGCGGCCGCGCCTGGCTTTTAGTGCCAAACATCGCCGAACAGCTTTTCTTTGAACCGCTGATGGAGCCGTCATTGCACAGGAACAGATCGCCGTCGCAACGATCGATACCGCCCTTCTTCCCCGAACACGGCGTATTGGCAGCCCAGGCGGATGAACCGAACAGGCACAACAGCACAAATATTGGCATCCAGCCACGAACCATTAAAGTGCGCACAGTGCAGCTTCCATTTAGAGTCATGGCTGGATGATATCAATGTTGCGACCAGCCTCACGAGACCACATGAAAGTTAATTTAATCAGCCGCATGTAATTCTTGGCAAAATGCCTCAACTTCGTATTGAACCGATTATCAGGCAAGCCCTATGACCCGTATTTTGACCATCGAAGACGACGCCGTGACCGCCCGGGAAATCGTCGCCGAACTGAGCAGCCACGGCCTCGAAGTGGATTGGGTCGACAATGGCCGTGAAGGCCTGGAGCGCGCCGTCAGCGGCGACTACGACCTGATCACCCTCGATCGCATGCTGCCGGAGCTCGATGGCCTGGCGATTGTCACCACCTTGCGCACCATGGGCGTGGCCACGCCGATCCTGATGATCAGCGCCCTCTCCGACGTCGATGAACGCGTGCGTGGCTTGCGCGCCGGCGGCGACGATTACCTGACCAAACCATTCGCCACCGATGAAATGGCCGCCCGGGTCGAAGTCTTGCTGCGCCGGCAGAACACCGTGACCGCCCAGGCCACCACGTTGCGCGTGGCCGATCTGGAGCTGAACCTGATCAGCCACGAGGCCAGACGCAACAGCCAGTTGCTGACGCTGTTGCCCACCGAGTACAAGTTGCTGGAATTTCTGATGCGCAACACCGGGCAGATTCTGTCGCGGATGATGATTTTCGAAGAAGTATGGGGTTATCACTTCGACCCCGGCACCAACCTGATCGACGTGCACATCGGCCGTCTGCGCAAGAAAATCGACCCGCCAGGCAAAGCCCCACTGATTCGGACCGTGCGAGGCTCGGGTTATGTCATTGCTGAACCCCTCTAAAGGCTGGCGTTCCTCCAGCAGCCGTTTGCTGGCGCTTTACAGTTCGCTGTTCGTCGCCTGGAGCGCGATTCTCATGGGGGTCATGTATTACGAGGTGTCCAACTACCTCGACACCCTCGCCAAACACTCGCTGATGCAACGTCAGCATCTGTTTTCACGCTTCCAGGGCGAGCAACTGGTGGATGCCCTCGCCGCCAGCATGACCTTCGACATTCGCGGCATCGATGCCTATGGCCTGTTCGATGACCAGCAGCGCTACCTCAGCGGCGCCTTGCGCCAGATCCCCGAAGAACTGCCGCTGGACGGCAAAATTCACATGCTCGGCGATTGCGCCGAATCCGACGACCCGACCCTGCCCGCCGACAGCTGCGACGCCGTCGCGACCCGAACCCTGGACGGCCGCTGGCTGGTGCTGGTGCGGGACAACGGTTCGTTGTTTGCCGTGACCCGGATCATCCTGCACGCGCTGTTGTGGGGCGTGTCGCTGACGATTTTGCCGGGCATCGCCGGCTGGCATTTATTGAGACGGCGCCCGCTGCGGCGGATCCGGGCGATCCAGGCCAGCGCCGAAGCCATCGTCGCCGGCGACCTGACCCGGCGCCTGCCGTTGTCCAATCGCCGTGACGAACTGGACATGCTCGCCGCCATCGTCAACGCCATGCTCGAACGCATCGAGCGCTTGATGCATGAGGTCAAGGGCGTGTGCGACAACATCGCCCATGACCTGCGCACGCCGCTCACTCGTCTGCGGGCGCAGCTGTACCGGATTCAGCAGCAGGCCGATGAAGGCTCGACGCTGGCCGTGCAACTGGATTCGGTGCTCGGCGAGGCGGACACCTTGATGGCGCGTTTCCGTGGCTTGTTGCGGATTTCCGAACTGGAGGATCGCCAGCGCCGTTCGGGGTTCGTGCGACTGGACCCGGTGCCGTTGCTGCGGGAGTTGCATGACTTTTATCTGCCGCTGGCGGAAGAAGGCGAACTGACCTTTGAACTGCAAATGCCCGAATCCTTGCCCGGGCTCAACGGCGACCGCGCTCTGCTGTTTGAAGCCGTGGCGAACTTGCTGAGCAACTCGATCAAATTCACCCCGCCAGGTGGCCAGGTGATTTTGCGTGGGGTGAATGACGCGGGGCACACGCGCATTGAAGTGCTCGACTCCGGCCCCGGGATTGCGCCGGCCGAGCGCGAGGCGGTGTTTCAGCGTTTCTATCGCGCCGAAGGCGGCAACCCGCAAAGCGGATTCGGGCTGGGCCTGTCGATCGTAGCCGCGATTGCCAGCCTGCATGGGTTTACGCTGGAGGTGGACAGCAGTGAGTTAGGGGGTGCGCGGTTGGTGCTCGATTGCCGGCAGAACCTGATTCCCCAGGCTTGACCCAATCTCCATAACAAAGAAGATCAATGTGAGAGCGGCCCCCTCGCCACAGGGCCACTTCCCACAGCGGATTTATGCTGTTATCGGGCCAGGGCTCGACTCAATACCCGGGAACCTCGCGCAAAAACTCTGACAGGTCGGTGATCGGCGGTATGGCCGGAATGTCGAAGTACATCTGAATCACCCAGCCCCGGTGATAGCTGGCGTGGTTGACCACATGCAACAGCATGGCGCCGGCACTCATGACCCCGCTTTCCCCCGACATGGAGGTGAATTCGATGGGTTTATCCAGCGACTCCTCGGTCTGGGCCGAGCTCCAGCCACAGAACCATTGATCAATCTCCTGTTGCGCCATTCGCAACTCGGCGAGCTCGGTATGGAGCAGGCCATGGGAGGTCTTGAAGTCGTGCCCCCGGCCCTCCAGATGAGCTTGCCAGATGCAATCCACCACATAGGTGTGGTTCAAGGCGCCGATCATGTTATTGAACACCGACACCCGTTTGCGATTGAGTTCCTCAGGTGGCAGCGCCATGAGGCTGTCGAAGAGTCGCTGATCGGCCCAGCGCTTGTAATCGGCGAGCATGCGGGCAGTGCGTACGTTGATCATCAGAGATCTCCCATGGCGATGGGCGCATTGCCAAGAATAGTCCTCGCAGCTGGTTGCAGCCTAAACCCTGATCATCGGTTGCGCCGCACGACTTTGTAGCAGCTGCCGAAGGCTGCGTTCGGCTGCACAGCAGTCGCTAAACCATACGCTGCGGGTGGGTCAGATAAACCACGTGCGCAGGATTCACGACTGCTGCGCAGCCGAACGCAGGCTTCGCCAGCTGCTACAGCGTTTCATTGCGAATTAAACGCTGCACCACCCGTTCGGCCAGCGCCAGGCAACTGGTCAGCCCCGGCGATTCGATGCCGAACAAGTTAACCAAACCCGGTACGCCGTGAACGTCCGGGCCGCTGATGATGAAGTCGGCGGCCGGCTCGGTCGGCCCGCTGATTTTCGGGCGGATGCCGCTGTAGGCCGGTTGCAGACTGTCATCGGGCAACGCCGGCCAGTAGCGCCGGATCGCCTGATAGAAGCCTTCGCCACGATGGGGGTCGACGCGATAATCGATCTGCTCGACCCATTCGACATCCGGCCCGAAACGGGCCTGACCACCCAGGTCCAGGGTCATGTGCACGCCCAGCCCGGCGCTTTCCGGTGCTGGATAAACCAGATGCCGGAACGGCGCCGGGCCACTGAAACTGAAGTAACTGCCCTTGCACAGCCAAGCCTTGGGCACGTGCCGCGCCGGCAAGCCTTCGATCCGGCTCGCCACCTCTGGCGCAGACAGTCCGGCGCAGTTGATCAGTTCACGACAGCTCAAGGTCATCGGCTGAGTCCCCCCCATGTGCAGCTCGAAACCCTGTTCGGTACAACGGGCCGATGTAAGCGGCGTATGAAAGGCCACCGAGGTGCCCCAGGCTTCGGCATCGGCCTGAAGCGCCAGCATCAAGGCATGAGAATCGACAATCCCGGTAGACGGTGACCAAAGCGCTGCAACACAAAACAACGCCGGCTCAAGCGCTCGTGCCTGACCGGCATCCAGTAATTGCAGGTCATCGACACCGTTGCGCCGGCCTTGCTCCAGCAACGCCTGCAAGGCATGGCGCTGACGGTCATCGGTGGCCACGATCAGCTTGCCGAGGCGCCGGTAATCGACACCGCGCTCATCGCAGAAGGTATACAGGCGTTGCTTGCCCTCCACGCACAATTGCGCCTTGAGACTGCCGCTCGGGTAATAGATCCCGGCGTGGATCACTTCCGAATTGCGCGAGCTGATGCCCACGCCAATCCCCTCGCCCGCCTCGACCAGGATCACTTCTCGTCCGGTCCGGGCCAAGGCTCTGGCCACCGCCAGGCCGACCACGCCAGCCCCGACTACCACGCATTCGATATCGACGCTCACCTGCCCTCCACTCATTCAAGCCAGCCCTGGATGCGATAATCGATCAGGCTGGAGGATATCGCCAGCATGACTTCATACGGTCTGCTACGTGGCGTTCACACTCTATGTTTAATTTCCCATTTAACGATCATTCAAAATAACAATTAACTGTCATTGACCTGAACACTTTCCAACTTCCCCCCTTCAACACAACCTTAACCGGCTATCGGCGATTGACTTTGCCAACCTGCCTGAGTAAATTGCGCCGGCCGATAACAACGGCTTTTTTCAACTCACAAAAGAATTCAATGGACACAGTATCTAGTCGCTGTCGGATGACTGCTCACACGCAGGATCTGGCACATAACCCAGACAATGACGGGCCTCGACTTTTCGGTCGGGTGAGCTGCGCTAGAGCTTGAGGCTCCACCGTAACTTGCCTCACCGGAATCATTCCGGCCCAGAGGCATGTTATGAACTTCAAAACCACTGTACTGCCGGGCGTACGCGCCTTTGCATCGACCATGCGGGTCAAGCCCTGCCGTGAGCGTCTGCCGACGACTCGGCTCTGCGCCCCGTTCTCCGCCCCTTCTACCCACGCCAAGGTGCGCCCTCGTGCCAACTGGCGTGTCTGCCCGACAACCGGCCGGCTTCAGCAACGCTGGAGCTTCGACGACAGTCAGGACCCACAAAGTCGGCGCATCGCGCGCCTCTTCCAGCAGGCGAGCCTGATGCTCGGCCTGTCTATCGGGGCATGCATTTTCAGTTGATCTGAAGGCACTTCAAAGTCCTTCCAGAACGGTTTCCTTAAACGGGAATCCGACAACTTCTTATTGCCCGTAAAAAATCTGAATTATTGGAATTAGTTGCGGACCATCAAGTAACACCACAATCACGGGTGTTATTCAGATACCACGAGCCGGGTTCCGGGCCTTCAATAAATGCAATACGAAACAAGGGAGAGCCCTCATGTCGGGAACTACTCTACTGATCAACCTCGCCGGCTCCATTGCCCTGTTGCTATGGGGCACTCATATGATTTCTTCGGCGCTGTTACGCGGCTTCGGCACGCCGCTGCGTCAGTGGCTGGGCCACAACCTGAACAACCGCTGGATGGCGTTGCTGTCGGGGATCGGTATCACCGGGGTCTTGCAAAGCAGCACCGCCGTGAGCCTGATGGCGACCTCGTTCACTGCCGCCGGGACGCTGGGACTGGCGCCGGCCCTGGCGGTGATGCTCGGCGCCAACATCGGCTCGACGTTGGTGGTGCAATTGCTCAGCGTTGATGTGTCGATGCTCACGCCCAGCGTTTTGCTGGCGGGCCTGATCGTCTTTCGTCTGCGCGATGACTCGCGCTACGAAAGCGTCGGTTGTGCACTGATCGGCCTGGGGCTGATGCTCCTGGCCTTGCACATGCTCGGCTCCACATTGGCGGAAGTCGAAGGCACGCCGATTTTCCAGCTGATCATGCAGAGCCTCGAGGGCGATCTGGTCA
This sequence comes from Pseudomonas sp. GR 6-02, assembly GCF_001655615.1. Classification (GTDB taxonomy): domain Bacteria; phylum Pseudomonadota; class Gammaproteobacteria; order Pseudomonadales; family Pseudomonadaceae; genus Aquipseudomonas. Next base: position 2,983,505 of record NZ_CP011567.1, on the reverse strand, counting down.
TTGCGCTGCTGGTGGCGCTGATCCTCACCTGGCTGTGCCACTCCAGCGTGGCCGTGGTGTTGCTGATCGTCTCGCTGGCCGCCACTGGCATGCTCTCGGCCAGCACCATCGTCGCGCTGGTGCTGGGGGTGAACATTGGCGGTGCGCTGCCCTCGGTCATCAACGCCGGATCGAGCGTCGGCCGACGCCTGCCGCTGGGCAACCTGCTGGTGCGTGCAGTCGGTGCTCTGGCGATCTTGCCGTTTGCCGGGTTGCTTGCTCAGGCGCCGCTCGCGCCCTCGACCCTGGTGGTGTGCCTGCACACCGGTTTCAATCTACTGCTGGCGTTGGTGTTCATCGGTCTGACCGACGTACTCGCCAATGCCCTCACCCGACTGCTGCCGGCACCTGAGCGGGATGTCGATCCCGGCATGCCGTGCTATCTGGACGAAGCCGGCCTGGAAGTGGCCAACATCGGCCTGTCGAATGCCGCTCGCGAAGCGTTGCGCATGACCGACATGTTCTCGACCATGCTCGGCCGGATGCTGCAGCTGTTCCACACATCGCTACCGGCCTGCGCCGATGAAGTGCAGCGGATCGATCAATCCCTGGACCTGCTCAGCGCGGCGATTCGCGCTTATCTGGCCGACATCGGCAAGGAAGGCATCAGTGACAGCGATGCCGATCGTTCCCAGGAAATCCTCACGTTCGTGATCAACCTCGAACATGCCGCGGACATTCTTTCCAGCAGCCTCACGCAGTTGGCCATGCGCCGCTTGCGTCGGGGTGAACAGTTCTCGGCCTTCGAACTGGGCAACATCGCCCCGCTGCAGGACGCCGTTCTGGAAAGCCTGAGCCTGGCGATCACCGTGTTCCTGCGCGAAGACATCGCCACCGCCCATCAACTGATCCAGCGCAAGGAGACCGTCAGAAGGCTCGAAGCCTGCGCCAGCCGCGAGCACTTTCGCCAGTTGCAGGAAGACAAAAGTACCTGGGCGCAATCCGGTGATATTTTCCAGCGGGTACTGCGTGATTACCGGCGCATGCATCACCACATCGCCGCCCTGGCGTATCCGCTGCTCGAACGCGCCGGTGAGCGCTCGGTCGAGAGCATCGATGCTCCCGCTACGGGTCGCATGACGGTAGATCTGGCTGGAATTGAGTGAGGCATATGTCGATCGGCAGGGAACTCCTGACCACCGCCGGGCATCCTAAATTATGTGTTACTTCTTTTACGCTTCACGCTTCGGAGGACGCCGTCATGCGCCGTCTGTTTTTAGTATCTTCACTCGTGCTTTGCTTGCCCTTTGGCTCAGCCATGGCCCGTGTGGATGCGGGCGATGTCGCCACCTCAGCCGGGGTATCCGCATCGCTGTACTCAACGTTCAAGGATCACAAAATGGTCATTCCCGCCCGGGATGACGCCTCCAGTTTTGTCGCCAGCGGCGGCACGATCCGTGGCGTTTACCTGGAGTCGGTATTGAAGGAAATTCGCCAGAATCATCCCGACCTGAAGGCCAGCGATGAAGACCTGGCCAGAGCGATCCTCGTTCAAGAAGGTGTTCCAGCCGGTCAATAAAGTCTGAAACGTAAGCGGTAGGGCTAGTGACAGCCCTACCTTGCTTCAACGCTGTGTTTTTCGACCCCGGCAGACAGGCGTGCCCAGCCGGCGACCAACTGCGCGCTGATGCTGACGCCGCCGCACACCACAATCACTACGTCGTGGGCCTCGGCAATTGCCGGATGGTCGAGGTAGGCAATCGCCAATGAAACGCCACACGCCGGTTCGACCAACTGGCGCAGGTCGTTGGCGTAACGAACCACGCCCATGATCGCCTCATCATCGCTGAGCACCACGCATTCATGCGGGAAATCAAGGATGTGCTGCACCGGCCAAGCGGCCACTTGCGCGGCGCCGAGTGACGTGGCAACGGTGTCGATGCGCGGCAGTCTGACCGGGTGCCCGGCAGCGATGGCGGCAGCGAACGACGCCGCCCCCTGGGTTTCGCACGCAACGATCCGACAATCCATGCGCTGATGACGGATCAGGCCGGTGAGCAGGCCCGCCAGCAAACCGCCGCCCCCCACGGATGTCACCAACGCATCGACCTGAGGACAGTCCTCGAGGATTTCATCGACCATGGTGCTGTGCCCTTCCCACAACACCGGGTGATCGAAAGCCGGCACGTATTCGGTGTCTGCGCCCTTCGCGAGTTCTTTCGCCCGTTGATTGGCCTCGTCCCAGACCTTGCCATGGACAATCACCTCGGCACCGGTTTTTCTGATCCTGGCGCGGGTGGTTTCCGGGGTCGTGTTCGGCACCACGATGCAGGCTTTCAGCCCAAGGTTGGCGGCGGCCACCGCCGTGGCCAAACCGGCATTGCCACCGGAAGGACAGACGACTTTGCGCTTGCCCTGCTCTGCCGCCTGACTGCATAACAGGCCCATGCCGCGCAGTTTGAACGAGCCGCTGGGTTGCAGGTTTTCCAGCTTGAGCCAGATTCGCCGGGTCGGAGTCGACAGACCCGGGTGCAGAATCAGGGGCGTTCTGATGTGAAGCATCGTGTGCTCCTTGTGACAGCACCGGCGCGTAGAGATCTTTCAACGGGCCGGAAGTGAACGGACAGGCTCATCCTTATCCAAGCTTAGTTCACCCTGCTCGACGACTACCGCTCTCATAACGGGCTGCCCTCTACACTGGTGATATGCCCTTTTTGCGAGATCAGTTATGAAAATCTCAGCCAAACTCGCGTTTTTGGCCCTCGTCAGCACCCTTGCCTACCTCGCTCTCGCGGTGTTCGGGCTGGGCGGGTTGGCGGCGTTTTTCTCGCATCCACCGCTGGTGGTCATTGCGCTTGCGACCCTGGTGATGGCGATCGTGTCGTTGTTCAGTGAGGGCAATTTGAGCACTGGCGAACGTGAAGACCGGGCCAATCGCTGGGTGCTGCCGGTTTTCGGGGTGCTCGGGTTGTTGAGCGGGTATCTGCCGGCCTACACCGACCGGATCGACTTCTGGACCTTCGGTGGCGAGGGCGTGCGTTGGCTGGGTGCGCTGCTGTTCATTGGCGGCGGCGCGTTGCGGATGTGGCCGGTGTTTGTACTGGGCAAGCGCTTCAGCGGATTAGTGGCGATTCAGCCAGGACACCGTCTGGTCACCGACGGAATTTATCGGAATGTGCGCAACCCCAGCTACCTGGGGCTGCTGATCAATGGCGTGGGCTGGGCGCTGGCCTTTCGTTCCGGTGTCGGGTTACTGCTGGTGGCGCTGATGTTGATACCGCTGATCGCCCGCATTCGCTCTGAAGAAGCGCTGTTACGCTCGCAGTTCGGCAACGAATACGAAGCTTATTGCGCCCGTAGCTGGCGATTGATTCCGGGGATCTACTGAACTGACCGCATCAGGGCCGTGTCGATTACAAAAAGTGTAAACGGATCAGGTTATTGGCATCCACATGGCTCGTGACCGAGTCATAACTGGCCAGTGTGGCGTGCCGGGTCTGAAGGGGATGAACGTGGGTCGCGGTGATGACCATGATGTTGGCACCCGCCGCTTCACCTGCGCGAATTCCGACGTCGGCGTCTTCGAAGATCAGGCACTCGGCTGGGTCCACCTGCAGTCGACCAGCCGCCAGCCGATAGCCCGCAGGATCGGGCTTGCCGGCGCTGACGTCTTCGGCGGTAACCATCACGCCCGGCTCGGGAATACCGGCCGCGGCCATTCGGCGCAACGCCAGGGCCCGCGGCGCAGAGGTGACGATGGCCCATTGGTGGGCGGGCAGCGACTTGAGGAAATTCGCCGCGCCGGACACCTCGACAATCCCCTCCACATCATCGATTTCCGCCTCGGTGATCCACGCCGCTTCAGCTTCGGCATCTACCCCGGGCAACGCCAGGCGATTGATGGTGTCGATGGCGCGAACGCCATGGATGGTCGGCAGAAAGGTTTCGACATCGACGCCGTGGCGCACGGCCCAGGTAGTCCAGATCCTCTCGGCGGCGGCGATGGAGTTGAGGACGGTGCCGTCCATATCGAACAGCAAGCCACGGAATGACCTGTTGAGCAGGGATGTTTTGACAGACAAAGGGCGACGTCCTTTTGCAAGAGCCAGGCAAATGTTGTCAGCTAATGTACACCAGCGCCTACAGGGTTCGGGTCGACTGCAAGGCGCGTTGCACACAATCGAGCAACTGCCCCACCGCCCAGGGTTTCTTGATGAACGAAACCGGATGCTTGACTCCGGAGCTTTTCGGGGTTTCGAAGCCAGACATGATCATGATCGGTTTGTCTGGCCAACGGTCGCCAAACTGATTGGCCAGGTCCGCGCCATTGAGTTTGCCCGGCATGGTGATGTCCGTCAGCAACAGCCCCACCTCCGGCGCGTGCTGCTCCAGAAACTGCGAAGCCGCATCCGCGCTGATCTGTGGTTTCACCGCAAAACCTTCCTCCTGAAGAATTTCGCAAAGAAACTCGAGGATCAACGGGTCGTCCTCAACCACAAGAATCAAACCGTCAGACAAATGCGCGCCCGCCGTCGATACTGGACTCATCACTGTGCCACTCCCTGATTGTTTCATTGGTTGCGCGGGCTCAAATCCGCCTCCTATTCAGGTATGAGCAGCGGACTTCGCGGAAAATTCATTTTTGATGCGGTTGTCCTGGAGATTCTCTGTTCAAGCCGACATACACGACCGTTTGTCAGCGCGTAATTGTGGTTAAAATGCCGCCCCCTTCTACATTGCCGACCTTGCCCGATGAATCCAGACGCCCTCTCCATCCTCCACGACCATTTGCTGACAGCACTTGCGGCCGCCCCCGCAGAAACCCGTCGGCTGTTTCACGGCCGTGGGCGCTGCTGGCCGGGGTTGGAGCAATTGACCGTCGACTGGCTCCAGGGCGTGGTGCTGGTCTGCGTATTCAAGGAGCCGCAAGCGTCGCAACTGGATGATTTGAAGCAGCGACTGATGGCGATCACGCAGGCGCCTGCGTGGAAAGCCTCAGGCGCGCATACCTTGCTGCTGCAACATCGCTATTTGCAGGAAAGCACCACCGAATGGCTGATCGGGGAGCCGATCGAGGAAATGACGATCACCGAGGGCGGCCTGCAGTATCGCGTGGACCTGGGCCGCAAACAGAACACCGGCCTGTTTCTCGACATGCGCTACGGCCGCGATTGGGTGCGGGCCAATGCTGACGGCAAGCGGGTGCTGAACCTGTTTGCCTATACCTGCGGGTTTTCAGTGGCCGCCATCGCGGGAGGCGCTACCCATGTGGTCAACCTGGACATGTCCCGCGCGGCCCTGAGCCGTGGTCGCGACAATCACCGGCTCAACGGCCATGACTTGAGCAAGGTGAGCTTTCTCGGCCACGACCTGTTCAAGTCCTGGGGCAAAGTGATCAATAGCGGCCCTTATGATCTGGTGATCATCGACCCACCGTCCTTTCAGAAAGGCAGTTTCCTGCTGACCAAGGATTATCAGCGCGTGTTGCGCCGTCTCCCGGAACTGCTCAGCCCCCAGGGCACGGTTTTGGCCTGCATGAACGACCCGGCTTTTGGCGCGGACTTCCTCATCGACGGCGTCACCCGCGAAGCACCGAGCCTGCGGTTTGAGCAACGGTTGGAGAATCCGCCGGAGTTTCCCGATGCCGATGTTGAGTGTGGGTTGAAGGCGTTGGTGTTCAGGCAGGGGTAATTGAAGATCCAAAGGTCAACGCGGCTGCAACACCAGCGCAAACAACTCGCCATGCCCGTTGACGTTGAGTTTGTGGTAAAGATTGCGCCGATGCACCTTCACCGTTTCCGGGGAAATACCCAGTTGCTGGGCGATGGCTTTGCTGGAGAAGCCCTGGAGAATCAACCGCGCCGTCTCGATTTCGCGCCCCGACAAACGCGCATCGAAGCGATCCAGCAGGGTCGCCAGATCTCCCGCCACCGCCTCGGCGGTCGGCCCTTCCGGGGGCAGCAGTTGCAGGTGACGGCGCATGGCCGCCAGCACCCAATCGCGCACGCACAGCAGACGGCCCTGTTCCTCAAGGGTGAACGCCGTCGTGCGCCCCAAGGATAAACCGAGCACCGCTCCGTCAACGTTGACCATGAACTGCAATTCGTCGCTGCCCACCACCGAGCGAAAGTAGCTCAGGTAATACTCGCTCTGCTGAAACTGGTCGGGGGCCACCGACGCCAGGCTGTGCAAGCCATCGGCAATACCAGCGCACGCGGCCTGATAAAACGGATCGAGCAAATACATACCGGCGCTGTAGTCCGCCAATTCCTCATGCTCGTCGGCGCCGCCCTTGGAATCGAAATCGATCAGTAGTCGCGGCACCCGCCCTGACCGCATCACCGCGACCAACGCGTTATCCAGTGGTACCAGTAGCCGCAAGGTGTCCACCAGCGCTCGCCAGAAACCTTCCTGCCCCAATGCGCCAAACACCCGCGCCAGTCCCTGGTGCATCGGTAATTCTTTGAGCAACGCGTCCACGCCCTACCCCTTTTGAGTAACCCATGATGGGAATGGGTGAGTACCTCGCCTGCCGATACGCTGCAAGCACCTGATCATCACCGGCCTGCAGCAGGCCAGGAGTGCCGCATCATGAGTTGTCATCGTTCGCATATCAACCTGGGACTGAGCGCCTGCTTGTGCGCTTCGCTGTCGGCAGTCGCCGCCGACAACCCCACCGTGCACGTCTACAACTGGTACGACTACATCGGCCCCACCACCTTGCAGGACTTCAAGCGCGACACGGGGATCCAGCCGGTTTACGACACCTTCGACAGCGCCGAAGTCCTGGAAGGCAAACTGCTGACCAGCCGCAGCGGTTATGACGTGGTGGTGGCCAGCAACTTCAGCCTGCCGACGCTGATCAAGGCCGGTGCGCTGGCGCCACTGCCTCGCGCGCAAATGCCCGGCTTCAAAAACATGGACACCGACCTGTTGGCGAAACTGGCCAACAACGATCCGGGTAACCAGTACGCTGTGCCGTATCTGTGGGGTACGAACGGTATCGGCTACAACGTCGACAAGGTCCGTGCCGCGCTGGGCGACAAGGCGCCAGTGAACTCCTGGGAACTGGTGTTCAACGAAGCGAACCTGGCCAAGCTTGGCGACTGCGGCGTAGCCATGCTCGACTCGCCTTCGGAGATGCTGCCGGTCGCGCTGCATTACCTGGGCCTGCCGCCCAACAGCACCGACCCCGAGGACTACAAGAAAGTCCAGGCGCTGCTGCTCAAATTGCGCCCGCACATCGCCTACTTCAACTCCTCCAAATTCATCAGCGACCTGGCCAACGGCAACATCTGCGTGGCGGTGGGCTGGTCTGGCGCGATTCTGGAAGCCAAGGCCAACGCCGAACAGGCGGGTAATGGCGTGAAGATCGCCTACAGCCTGCCGAAGGAAGGCGCACCGGTGTGGTTCGACACTTTGGTGCTGCTCAAGGACGCCCCACATCCGCAGCAAGGCGTGGCATTCATCGACTATTTGATGCGCCCCGACGTCATCGCGCCGGTCAGCGACCACCTGTCCTACCCCAACGGCAACCGTAGCGCGACCAGCCTGGTGACCGAGGCGACCCGCAACAACCCTGCTGTTTACCCACCGGCCGAGGCCATGGACAAGCTGTTCACCCTGGAACCCTTGCCGAAGGCGACCGAGCGCGTACGCACGCGCGTCTGGAGCATGGTGAAGAACGGCCAGTAAACCTCGCGATCCAAGCCGCAACGCATTTTTTGTAGCAGCTGTCGAGCAGCGCGAGGCTGCGTTCGGCGGCGCAGCCGTCGTAAAACCAGAACTCGCGGTGCGTCAGGCCGACCGCGTCAGCCGGATTCACGACGGCTTCGCCGCCGAACGCAACCTCGCAGGCTCGACAGCTGCTACGGCCGAACGCGGCGTTCGGCGGCTGCTACTGGAACGGTCGATAAGCCCCATTTTTTGAACGAATTGAAGATGAGAGAAATAATGAAACCACGTGCCCGCAACCTGAACATTCAGTTTGGCCAACTGCAACCCGGCCCCCTCAATGCCATCACCGATGTGCCCGGCGTACGGGTCGGTCACAGCAATGTGCGAGGACAAACCGCTGACGGCCGCGACATTCACACCGGCGTCACCCTGATCGAGCCCCGTGCCGGCTCCACCAATCAACAGCCGTGCTTCGCCGGCGTCCATGTGCTCAACGGCAATGGCGATGCCACGGGGCTAGAGTGGATTCGTGAGGCCGGCCTGCTGACCAGCCCGATCGCCTTCACCAACACCCACAGCCTGGGCGTGGTGCGTGATGCGCTGATTGCGCTGGATCGTCAGGACCAGCCCGACGACGGGCGTCTTTACTGGAACATGCCGGTGGTGCTGGAAACATTCGACGGTTTGCTCAGCGACATCAACGGCTTTCATGTACGTCCTGAACATGTGGCCGAAGCGTTGCGTACAGCGGTCGGCGGCCCGGTCATCGAAGGCGCCGTGGGCGGCGGCAGCGGGATGATCTGTCATGAATTCAAGGGCGGGATCGGCACCGCATCGCGGCGGCTGAATGCAGCGCAGGGAGGCTGGACCGTCGGTGCGATCGTCCAGGCCAACCACGGCATTCGCAACGAGTTGCGCGTCGATGGTTACCCGGTGGGACGTTATATGGAACAGGCCGATTCGCCTTTCCTCAAAGCTTCCCTGCCGCATCCGGGCATGGGCTCGATCGTCGTCTGCCTGGCCACCGATGCGCCTCTTTTGCCGCACCAATGCACCCGACTCGCGCAACGCGCCAGCCTCGGCCTGGCTCGCACCGGCGGCGGCAACGAAGACCACAGCGGCGACATATTCGTGGCCTTCGCCACCGGTAATCAACACGTGCCGCCGGCCGCTTATCAAGGCAAAGGCGCACCCACCTGCGACCACCTGAGCATGGTCAACAACGACCACATCAGCGAACTGTTCCTCGCCGCTACCGAAGCCGTGGAAGAAGCGATCATCAATGCCCTGCTGGCTGCCAATACCACCGAAGGCAACGGTCATACAGTGCCCGGTCTGGACGCCGACACCTTGCTCAAGGCGTTGCGCCGGGCTGGTTGGCCAGGGGCAGCAGACTAATGGTACTTGAGTGCTAAACCACGGCTTCCTACGATAGTGGTACGCAGCGGTTGGAGGTTTAAGCCGTTGCGTAAGTGGTGGGTGAACTGAACCCCAATAAGCCCACCCCTTGTTTCATGCGCATCTTGAGCCTCTCGGCTCTACTTCCTCCCCATCAAAGAGCTTTGAGGCTCTTTTTTTGCCTGTCAAAAAGCCTCGGCGCTGACCGCTCGGCAACGCTGAACATCCTGCTCCGCGTCGCAGCGTCCGGAGGCAGCGAAAAGCTCACGACCGATCGCGCGCGCAGCCTGCAGATGAACCGTCGGTTCCTGGATTTCCGATTCGAGCAGCAACTCGGACGTCACCACGCAAGCACCGCAATAATCGAAGATCCCATGGTCGATCTGCGTCTTCATGGCGTCGGCATAACCGTGACGCGCATAGGTTCCTGCGTCGGCACCGCCAACACCCACCAGATGAACCCGCAGATGGCGAAGCTTCTTCTCCAACCTGGCATCCGCCGCGAAATCGAACGCCCAGCCATTGGCGAACACACGGTCGATCCAGCCTTTGAGCAGCGCCGGCATCGACCACCAATAAACCGGATAAACCAGCACCAGTGCATCGGCGCGATCGATTCGCGCCTGCTCGGCGGCCACATCGGCGGGCGGCGGTGCTTCACGGTGATGGACGGCGAGATCGGCCGCGCCGAATCTCGGATCGAACCCTTGCGCCCAGAGGTCCGCAATTTCGAAAGAGTGGTCGGCATCCGCCTCGGATACTCCTTCAGCGACGTGTCTCGCGAGGCTATGGGTAAGCGATTGGGGGTCATGGTGAGCCACAACGATGAGCGCGTGCATAACAAAATCTCCTGCTACGGAATGAGTGATTGAGGGTGAAAGACGAGCCTTATATACTCTTGGTAAGTTACGTTCAGTAAGCTACTTTTGGTATATAGCCATGTCAAGCACCGAAACACCCGAGCAAGATTCCAATCCGCAACCGCGCCGGCGGATGTCGCGGGAGGAGCGCCTGCGCCAGTTGCTGGATGTCGCCTGGCAACTCGTTCGAGAGGAAGGTACGGACGCGTTGACGCTTGGCCGGCTCGCCGAACAGGCGGGGGTCACAAAACCGGTGGTTTACGATCACTTCACCACCCGCCCCGGGTTGCTGGCGGTGCTCTATCAGGAGTTCGACGCACGTCAGACCGCGCTCATGGATACCGCGCTTGAAGCCAGTGAACCGACACTGCCCAGTAAGGCAATGGTCATCGCCTCGTCTTATGTCGACTGCGTTCTGCTTCAGGGCCGCGAGATCCCGGGTGTGATCGCGGCGCTGACGAGCTCGCCCGAGCTGGAAAAGATCAAGCGCGAGTACGAAGCGATCTTCATGGGCAAGTGCCGCAACGCCCTGCTCCCTTTCGCCGGAACCAGTGATATCGCGCCAGCGAGTCTTCGGGCGATGCTCGGTGCCGCCGAGGCGCTGTCCCATGCCGCCGCGACCGGAGAAATCACCGCGGAGCAGGCACAGGACGAACTCTTCGAAACGATCGTGGCGATGGTCGAAAGGAGCGCACGCTTCAGGAGGGTCTAGAAACCTAACGCGCATCATAGGGCTGGCAAGCACCCGCCAGGACAGCAGCGTATTGCCACCTATACTCAAGCCACCTTCCCCGCGCTACCCACAATAAAAAGCAGAGGTGGAAAATGGTCTGGCAGCAAATCTACGACCCCTTCGGTAACCCGGTGCTATCAACCCTCATGGCGGCGACGCCGGTGGTGGTGATGCTGGTTTCCCTGGCGTTTTTCCACATCAAGGCGCATCTGGCGGCGTTGTTGGCCCTGGGTTCGGCCTTGCTGATCGCGATTTTCGCCTTCGGCATGCCCGCGAACATGGCGGGCTCGGCCGCACTGTTCGGCGCCGCCAACGGTCTGTTGCCGATTGGCTGGATCGTGCTCAACATTATTTTCCTGCATCGGCTAACCACCGAGAACGGCTCGTTCAAAGTGCTGCAAGACTCCCTGGCGCGCATCACCGACGACCGACGTCTGCAATTGCTGCTGATTGCCTTCTGCTTCGGTGCCTTCTTCGAAGGGGCCGCCGGTTTCGGCACTCCCGTGGCGGTAACCGGGGCCATTCTGATCGGGCTGGGTTTCTCGCCCCTGGCCGCGTCTGGCCTGGCGTTGATTGCCAATACCGCGCCCGTGGCGTTCGGTGCTCTGGGCACGCCCGTCATCACCCTGGCCAAAGTGACCGGGCTGGATGAAATGGAGTTGTCGATGATGGTCGGTCGGCAGTTGCCGTTCTTCTCGGTGATCGTGCCGTTCTGGCTGATCTGGGCCTTCGCCGGATGGCGCAAGATGCTGGAAATCTGGCCGCCGATTCTGGTTGCCGGCGTCAGCTTCGCCATACCGCAATTCCTCGTCTCCAACTACCACGGGCCGATGCTGGTGGATGTGATCGCAGCGCTGATTTCCATGGCCTGCCTGACCGGTTTTCTCAAGATCTGGAAACCGGCCACCGTGCATACCTCGGCCGCCCTGTCAGGGCGAGTCGACAACTCCAAAATAGCCGAGGAGCATGACCAGAAACCCGTCGCCAGCGCGACCTTTGCCAGCGATGCAAAACCCGCGGTTATGCGCGCCTGGATGCCGTGGATCATCCTCACGGTGTTCGTTTTCGCCTGGGGCACCCAGGGCTTCAAAAACTTGTTCGATACCCGCCCGGCCATGGATCCGCAAACCCACTCGGCCAAGCTTGATCCGCAGGGCAAACCGATGCGCGAGGCCAACCCGATCTTTGCCCCGAGCGTGACCTTCACCACGATTCATCAACAGATCGAGAAGGTCCCGCCGGTGGTGCCCGCACCGAAAGCCGAGGACGCGATCTACAAGTTCACCTGGTTCACCAGCACCGGTAGCGGCATCTTGCTCGCGGCGATCCTCGGCGGGCTGCTGATGGGGTACTCAATCCCGCAACTGCTGCACCATTACCTGCGAACGCTGTGGGTAGTGCGCTATTCGCTCACCACCATTGTGGCGATGCTCGCCCTGGGTTTTCTCACCCGCTACTCGGGCCTCGATGCCACCATGGGCCTGGCCTTCGCCGCAACGGGCATTTTCTACCCGATGTTCGGCACCCTGCTCGGCTGGCTCGGCGTGGCCCTGACCGGCTCGGACACGGCCTCCAACGTGCTGTTCGGCGGCTTGCAACGGGTGACCTCCGAGCAACTGGGCCTGAGCCCGGTGCTGATGGCCGCCGCGAACAGTTCTGGCGGGGTCATGGGCAAGATGGTCGACGCCCAGTCGATCGTGGTCGCGTCCACCGCCACCCGCTGGTACGGCCATGAAGGGGAAATCCTGCGCTACGTGTTTTTCCACTCCGTGGTGCTGGCGATTCTGGTCGGCGGGCTGGTGACGTTGCAGGCGTATGTGGCGCCGTTTAGCCATATGGTGGTGGGCGGGCACTGATCCAGGGGGGCGGGCCTGATCGCGAACATTAATTCCAGCCGCCCCCCATTACCTTGTACAACGTCACCCGGTTGCTCTGCTCGGCCAGACGCAGGGTGATCAGGTCCTGTTGGGCGCTGTACAACGAACGCTGGGCGTCCAGCGCTTCGAGGTAGCTTTGCGAGCCGCCGCGATAGAGCGCGTCGGCCAGTTCAAAGCTTTTACGGCTGGCGTCGGTCAAGGCTTGCTGGGCCGTCAGACGTTGGTCCAGGGTGCTGCGCACCGCCAGGGCATCGGCCACTTCCTTGAAGGCGGTCTGCAAGGTTTGCTGGTAGGTCTGCACCTGAATTTCACGCTCGACCTTGGCCGCATCCAGTGTCGCGCGATTGCTGCCGGCATCGAAGATCGGCAGGCTGACGCTCGGGGCGAAGGTCCAGGCGCCGCTGCCGGACTTGAACAGGCCGGACAAGGCCGAACTTGCAGAACCGGCATTGGCGGTCAGGCTGATGCTCGGAAAGAACGCCGCCCGCGCCGCGCCGATATCCATGTTGGCCGACTTGAGGGTGTGCTCGGCGGCCAGCACATCCGGGCGCCGTCGCAAAAGACTGGACGGTAACTCATCCGGCACCTGAACCAGCAGCGCGACCGATTGCAGGCTCGCGCCGGGCAGCAGTTCATCGGGAATATCGCTGCCGACCAGCAAGCGCAAGGCATTGTGGTCCTGGAGAATCTGACTGGCGTAGACCGCCACATCGCCTCGGGCCGACTCCACAGTGGTTTGCGCCTGGGCCAGGGCCAAGCCGGAAGAACCGCCCAAGGCATGGCTGCGTTGGTTCAGTTCGTAGGTTGCCTGTTGGCTGCGCAGGGTTTCCTGGGCCAGTTGCAAACGCTCATTGTCCGCCGCCAGCGTCAGCCAGGCCGTGGCCACTTCAGCCACCAGGCTGATCTGGGTGCTACGCCGGGTTTCGGTCAGTGCCAGATAGTCTTCCAGCGCTTCGTCCTGAAGGTTCTGTACTCGCCCGAACACATCCAGTTCATAGCTGCTCAGCCCCAGTTGCGCACTGTACTCATGACTGGTGCTCGCCGTGCCGCTGCTGGACGTGCGGCTATGTGTGCCGCTGACTCCGGCATCGATGGTGGGAAACGCCGCCGCCCGTTGAATGCGATATTGAGCCTGGGCCTTTTCGATGTTCAGGCTGGCCAGACGCAAATCACGGTTGTTGGTCAGCGCCAGGGTCTGTAAGCGCGCCAGGCGACTGTCGGTAAAAAACTGCTGCCAGTGAATATCCGCCGCCGAATCGCCTGAGGCCACGCTGGTCGACGGCAACCATTGCCCGGCGACCGGCGCTTCGGGGCGCTGATACTGCGGCGCCAGATTGACACAACCACTGAGCAACACCAGAGCAGCCAACAAGGGCCAATGAAACTTGATCATGCATCACCTTTCTGCGCGGTTGGGTTGGCGGTTGTTGCGGTGGATACGCGACCGAAACGACGACGGATCAGCACGAAAAACAGCGGCACAAAGAAGATCCCCAGCACGGTGGCGCTGAACATGCCCCCCAGCACGCCAGTGCCGATGGCCTGGCGCCCGGCAGAACCGGCGCCGGAGCTCAATGCCAGTGGCAACACGCCGAACATGAAGGCCAAAGACGTCATCAGGATCGGTCGCAGGCGTTGGCGCACGGCAGTCAGTGTCGCGTCCCGCAGGCTGTTGCCCTGCTCTTGCAGGTGCTTGGCAAACCCAACGATCAGGATCGCGTTCTTCGCCGCCAGTCCCACCGTGGTCAACAGCCCGACCTGGAAGTACACGTCGTTGCTCAAACCACTGAAGCGGGTCGCCAGCACCGCGCCGACCACCCCCAGCGGCACCACCAGCATCACCGAAAACGGCACCGACCAACTCTCGTACAACGCCGCCAGGCAGAGGAACACAAACAACACCGAGATCCCGTACAGCAGCGGCGCCTGGGAGCCGGACAAGCGCAGTTGATATGACTGCCCGGTCCACTCGTAGCCGATGCCTTCGGGCAGTTGTTTGATGATCGCTTCCACCGCATCCATCGCAACCCCGGCGCTCACCCCCGGTGCCGGATCACCGACCACCTCCAGCGAGGCGTTGCCGTTGTAGCGTTCCAGCAACGGCGAGCCATAGCTCCACGCGCTGCTGGCGAACGAGGAAAACGGCACCATCTCGCCTTTGCTGTTGCGCACGAACCAGTGCTCCAGGTCGGCCGCCTGCATCCGCGCCGACGCCTCGCCCTGCACGTAGACCTTCTTCACCCGCCCCTGGTTGAGGAAGTCGTTGACGTAAGTGCCGCCCAACGCGGTGGACAAGGTGCTGTTAATGTCGCTGGTGCTCAGACTCAAGGCGCCGGCCTTGCGATCGTCGATGCTGACTTTGAGCTGCGGTGTATCGTCCAGGCCATTGCTGCGTACTCCCAGCAGCCGCGGGTCTTTCTTCGCCAACTCGATGAACTGCTCCCGCGCGGCGACCAGGGCGTCATGCCCCAGTCCGCCAAGGTCTTTGAGTTGCAGGTCGAAACCCGAACTTTGCCCCAGGCCACGTACAGCGGGCGGCTGCATGACAAACACGTTGGCATCGCTAATGCTCGCCAACGCCAGGGTTGCACGTTGGGCAATAGAAGCCGCGTCCTGCCCTTTCCCCGATCGCTCGCTCCAGTCCTTGAGTTTGATGAAAGCCCGGCCGGTATTCTGGCTGTTGCCACCCATGCCCAAACCGCTGATGCTGATCAGCGCCTCGACTTCCGATTGTTCGAGCATGTAGCTCTCGAACTGCTTCATTACTGCCTGAGTGCGGCTATCGGTGGCGCCCACCGGCAACTGGATCTGCGCCATGAGGATGCCTTGGTCTTCATCCGGCAAGAACGAAGTCGGCAGGCTGGCGTAACCAGCGCCCATCGCCAGCAAAATCACCCCGTACACCAGCAGGCTCCGACGCCCACGCTGCAGAATGCCGCCGACCCATTGTTGATAGCGCAAGGCGCTGCGTTCGAAGCTGCGGTTGAACCAGCCGAAGAAGCCGCTTTGCGCACCATGGCCCTGGGCATCGGACGGCTTGAGCAAGGTCGCACACAAGGCCGGTGTCAGGGTCATCGCCACCAACACCGACAGGAGCATGGCCGAGACGATGGTCACCGAAAACTGCCGATAGATAATCCCGGTGGAACCGCCAAAAAATGCCATGGGAATAAACACGGCGCTGAGCACCAGAGCGATGCCGATCAGCGCGCTGGTGATTTCCGCCATGGACTGGCGAGTCGCCGCCAGCGCCGAAAGTCCCTTCTCACTCATCACCCGCTCGACGTTCTCCACCACCACGATGGCATCGTCCACCAGCAGTCCGATAGCCAGGACCATGGCGAACATGGTCAGGGTATTGATTGAATAGCCGAACAGCGCGAGCACGCCGAAGGTGCCCAGCAATACCACCGGCACGGTGATCGCCGGGATCAGCGTGGCCCGCAGATTCTGCAGGAACAGGAACATGATCAGCACCACCAGCACGATGGCCTCGCCCAGAGACTTGACCACCTCTTCGATGGACAGGCTGACAAAGGGGGTCGTGTCGTAAGCGATCACGTTCTTGAGCTGCATTTGCGCAGGGTAGAAAGGCTCCAGTTCCTTGAGTTTGGCCTTCACGGCCTCACCCACGCTCAGGGCATTGGCCCCGGCGGCGAGCTGCACGCCCATGGCGGCGGCAGGTTTGCCGTTGAGGGCAGAACTCACGTCGTAGCTTTCGCTGCCCAGTTCGACCCGCGCCACATCCCCCAACAGCACCACCGCCCCATTGCTGGTGGACTTGACCACCACGTTGCGAAATTCTTCGGCGGTTTGCAGCTTGCTGCGGGCACTGATAGTGGCGTTCAACTGTTGCCCGGCCACCGCTGGCAAGGCACCGAGCTGGCCGGCGGACACCTCGGTGTTCTGTGCTTCCAGGGCGCTGCTGATGTCCGAGGGCATCAACGCATACTTTTCCAGCAGTGCCGGATCCAGCCAGATGCGCATGGCATAACCCGAACCGAGGGTCTGCACGTCGCCGACGCCATCGATTCGACTGATCTGGTCGAGCAAGGTGCTGGAAATGTAGTCGCCGATCTGGGTGCCGGTGACGCTTGGGTTGTCGGAGGCCAGGGCGGCAATCATCAGAAAGTCCGAACCGCCCTTGGTCACGGTCAGGCCTTCGCTCTGCACCGATTGCGGCAGTCGCGATTCAGCCTGTTGCAGTTTGTTCTGCACCTGCATCTGCGCCACATCCGGGTTAGTGCCGGCGGCAAAGGTCAGGCTGATGCTGGCGCTGCCCGCCGAACTGCTGGAGGCCGACATGTAGGTCAGGTTATCCAGCCCTTTCATCTGCTGTTCGATGACCTGCGTCACCGAGTTTTCCACGGTCTCGGCCGAGGCGCCGGAGTAGGTGGCGGAGATCCGTACCGTTGGCGGCGCGATGTCCGGGTACTGTTCCAGCGGCAGTTGGCTGATCGACAAGGCGCCGGCGAGCATGATGACAATGGCGATGACCCAGGCAAAAATCGGTCGATCGATAAAGAACCGCGCCATGCTCAACCCTCCTGCGCAATGGCAGTCGGCGCCGATTGCCGCGTGCGGCTGCGAGTGCCCGGGTTTTGCGCCAGCACCGGGGCGCCGACCCGGACTTTCTGCCCGCCCTCGACAATCACCTGGTCACCCGCCGTCAGGCCCGAGGTGACCCACCATTGGTTGCCCACGGCGCGATCGATGGTCAGCACGCGCTGTTCGACCTTGCCATTGACCACCAGCAACACCGACGTCACGCCACTGGCGCTGCGGGTCACGGCTTGCTGCGGAATCAGGATCGCTTGATCGTCCCGGGCCTGCTCCAGCACCGCCCGTACATACATGCCCGGCAGCAACAGCCGGTCCGGGTTGGCGATTTCCGCCCGCAGGGTCACGGTGCCGGTGCCCTCATTGACGCTGACCCCGCTGAATTTCAAGCGGCCCTCATGGGCGTAGGTGCTGCCGTCGTCGAGTTTGAGACTGATCCGCGCTTCGCCCTCGCCGTTGCTTTGCAGCACACCGCTGGCGAGGTCGCGCTTGAGGCGCAATAGCTCGGTGGTCGATTGCGTGATATCCACGTAGATCGGGTCCAGTTGCTGCACCGTGGTCAGTGCGCTGTCCTGATTGGCCACCACCAATGCGCCGGGGGTGACCGTCGAAGTTTCGATGCGCCCGCTGACGGGCGAGCTGATGCGGGTATAGGCCAGGTTGATGCGCGCGGTATCCACGCCGGCCTGGGCCACTTGCAGTTCAGCCTCGGCGGTCAGCAGACTGGCCTGGGCATCCTCGTTGTCCTGCTGGCTGATGGCATCGATTTTCGCCAACTGGGCATCACGCTTGGCCGTGGCCTGGGCCGACTTCAACGTGGCGCGCGCCTTGGCCAGGGTCGCCTGTGCTTCAGCCAATGCAGCCTTGTATGAGGACGCGTCCAGCTGATACAGCGCCTGCCCGGCCTTGACCTCGGCGCCTTCGACAAACAGCCGTTGCTGGACGATACCGCCGACCTGCGGGCGAATCTCGGCGATCATGAACGCCTGAGTGCGCCCGGCCAGCTCCGTGGTCAGCGCCTGGCTTTGAGGTTGCACCGTGATCACTGACACTTTTGCCGGTTCGACCACGGGCGCGGATGCGCCGGGGGAGCAACCGCTCAACACCACCAGAATGATCAAGGACAGTAAAACCGCGGCGGTTACCAGGGATTTGGCGAGAATTTTGGTCGACATAAATGCCTCTGCAAGACGGGGTGGCTGAAGCCAGACGCCATACTGCGAGGCAAATGTGCAGGAAAATTGAAGATTGCCTGCCGCCCTTGAATCTTCGTCGCGCCAGGGCCTAAATGGGCGGGCCATTCACCGACCTGCCCGAGCCCATGAAACTGAGTATCTCCACCAAACTGTTTATCGCGGTACTGGCCAGTGTGCTGTTTGTCATCCTGAGCATGGGGCTGGCCAACGGCTGGAGCTTCGGCAAAGGCTTTCTCGATTACCTCAACGAACAGGCTCTGTTGCGCATGACCCCAGTGCTGCCGCGCCTGGCCAGCGCCTATGAGCGCGAAGGCAGTTGGGAATTTCTGCGCAACCAGCCGGATCGCTGGTTCGAACTCATGCGACCGGAGCCGGGCGTAGACTTCACCAACCCGCAGCAGCCGACCCTGCCCACGTCTGACCTGACCGGCGCGGTGTTTCGCATCGCTCTGTTGGACCAGCAAAAGCAGTTGGTCATGGGCTACTCGGCGATTGCCGACGACGCCCTGATGCGCCCGATCGAGGTGGCCGGTAAAACCGTCGGCTGGCTGGCGGTAACGCCGTTCCAGAACGTGACCGAAGCCGGCGGTGAACGCTTTCGCCTGTACCTGTTGCGCACCAGTCTGGCCGTGGGCGTGTTCTCGTTGCTGCTGGCAATGCTGATCGCCTGGTGGATCGCCCGCACTTTGCTTGACCCCGTCAAGCGAGTAGCCGCGGCCACGCATCGATTGGCCGCAGGCGAGTACAGCAACCGGGTGGCGGTGTCCTCCAATGACGAAGTCGGTCAGTTGGCCCGCGACTTCAATCAACTTGCGTATACGCTGGAGCGCAACGAAAAAATGCGCCGGGAGTTCATGGCCGATGTGTCCCATGAACTGCGCACCCCGCTGTCAGTGTTGCGCGGTGAGCTGGAGGCCATCGAGGATGGTGTGCGCACGCTCGATCAGTCGTCGATGAAATCGCTGCAAGGCGAAGTCGGCATGCTCAGTAAACTGGTGGATGACCTGTATGAACTGTCCCTGGCCGATGTGGGTGCGCTGACCTACCGCAAGAGCGAATGTGATCTCAACGAGCTGCTGGACAGTTGCGCAGCGATGTTCCAGGAACGCTGCAATGCCCGGCACTTGCGCTTGGAGCTGGAGCTGCCGACACCCCCCCTAAGAGTGGAAGCCGACCCCAAGCGCTTGCAGCAACTGTTCGGCAATCTGCTGGAAAACGCCGTGCGCTATACCGATGAAGGCGGTGTGCTGCGTATTCGTGCGGCCAGCGATGGCGACGACGTACGCATCGATTTCCTGGATTCCGGCCCCGGGGTCGACGCGGATCAGTTGCCGCGTCTGTTCGAGCGTTTCTACCGTGGCGAAACCTCACGCAACCGTGCCAGTGGTGGCGCCGGTCTGGGGCTGGCGATCTGTCACAGCATCGCCCTGGCTCATGGCGGCAGCCTCAGTGCCGATCACTCCCCGTTGGGTGGCCTTTGGCTGACCCTGCGCCTGCCAGGAATGCCTGAACCATGGTCAACGACAACCCAATCCTGATCGTCGAAGACGAGCCCAAACTGGCCGCGTTGATGCGTGACTACCTGATCGCCGCTGGGTATGCGACCCAATGCCTGGACAACGGGCTGGAGGTGGTACCGGCGGTCCGTGCCCGCGAGCCACGGCTGATCCTGCTCGACCTGATGCTGCCTGGACGCGATGGTCTGCAAGTGTGCAAGGAACTGCGCAGCTTCAGTGCCGTACCGATCATCATGATCACCGCCCGCGTCGAGGAAGTGGATCGCCTGCTCGGACTGGACCTGGGCGCCGACGACTACATCTGCAAACCCTTCAGCCCGCGTGAAGTGGTAGCCAGGGTCAAAGCCATCCTGCGACGCAGCCCGCAGCTTTTGACGTCCGCACCACCGCGTCTACAGATTGATGAAGAACAGTACCTGGCCTCCCTCGACGGCATAACGCTGGACCTGACACCACTGGAATTGCGCCTGCTAAGCACCCTCGCCCGCTCGCCGGGACGGGTGTTTTCCCGGGATCAGTTGCTCGACCGGATCTACTCCGATCACCGGGTGGTCACCGACCGCACGGTCGACAGTCATATCCGCAATCTGCGGCGCAAGCTCGAACAAGCCTGCCCGGGGGAGCATCCGATTGAATCGTTGTACGGGGTGGGTTATCGGTTTCAGCTCGCCGACGCCTGAAGCGTCGTCGAGTTGAAGGAAGACTACCGCCCCGTTCCACGGGCAGAACGGGGCGGCACATCAAGACAGTGCGATCAGAACGTCACGCTGGCGCTGAGGCGTGCCGTGCGCGGCTCGCCGACATTGACCGCCAGTTGGCTGCCGGTGGAGGACGGGTAGTACTGTTTGTCGAACAGGTTGTCGACGTTGAACTGCAGCGAAGTCTTGTACCCGAACATCGGCGCCTCCCAGCGCACGAAGGCATCGGCGACGGTGTAGCTGCTCAGCCAGAAATCGTTGGCATTGTTGGCCGCACGCTCGCCGACATAACGCGCACCGCCGCCCGCATGCCAGGCCCCGAACTCCGTAGGCACATTCAGGTGATGGGTAAGGTACAGGCTTGCGGTGTGCTTCGGCGCATCGGCGAGGCGGTGACCTTCGTCATCCGGATCGTCGAGGATTTCCGTGTGAGTGTAAGCGTAGGTGCCGATCAGGTCCCAGCGCTCGGCCACACGCCCGGTGATGTCCAGTTCCAGGCCCTGTGAGCCGACTTTGCCCGCCGCCTCCGAGAGGCTGACGCCACCGACCGTCTGGGTGGTCACGACGTTTTTCTTCTCGATGTCGAACAGCGCCAGGTTGATGTTCAGCCCCGGCAGCGGATCGTACTTGGCGCCGACCTCATAACTGCGGCCCTCCTCCGGATCGAAGGTATGGCCGGCATCGTCGACTTGGGTATTGGGCTTGAACGAACGACTGTAGTTACCGTACAGCGACAAGCTATCGGTGGCTTTGTAGACCAGCCCCACGAACGGTACGAAAGCATCACCGTTATTGTCGCGGTTGACGGTGTAGCTGCTGCCGCGGCCCTGATCGCTGTACTGATCGAAATGCTGCTGGCGACCGCCGAGAACCAGGATCCAGCGGTCATCGAGGTGCCAGTTATCCTTGAAGTACACGGAGCTGGAGTTCAACTGGTTGCTCAGGTCACTTTGGCTGGCACTGACAAGGCTCGGCTCGGCCAGACGACCATAAACCGGCGAGGTGATGTCGAAGCCTGACTGCGCGGTATTACGGTAGGTTTTGCCACGGAATTGGTCGGACGCTTCGGTGTCCGCGCCGATCAGCAAGTCATGGCGCTGGCCGAACAGCTCCTGCTGGCCGATGAAATCCCAGCTGGCATAACGGGTTTCATCGTCGTAGTGAGCGCCGTTGGCAGCACGTCGCAGGTTGTTGCCGGTCAACGAACTCGGCTGGGCAATCGAGAGGCTGTAGCGGTCGTTGTTCCAGCCGTAGGTAACGCGGGTCTTCCAGTCGTCACTCAGCTGATACTCGAAACGCGCGGTAGCCAATTCACGGATACCGACGCTTTTGGCCCATTTTTCGTCGAGGCGCTTGTCGTAGTCGATGTCCGCCGGATGACCATTGGTGAACACCGTGCCACGGTCGAAGGGTTTGGAGTAATCGTTGTATTCGTAGCTGAGGGTCAGGCTGGCACGCTCGCCCGTCCAGGTCAGCGAGGGTGCAACCAGGGTGCTTTCATTCACGCCGTAATTGCGCCAGTAATCCTCGTGGCCGCGTTCGGCAATCAGGCGATAAGCCAGGCCGGTATCGCCCAGCGGCCCGGTGGTGTCCACGGCCATGGTGCCGCCGCCTTCGCTGTAGGCCGAGCCACTCAGGGTCGTGCTCTGGGTGTATTCAGGCTTCTTGCTGATCACGTTGATCAACCCGCCGGGTTCCAGCGCGCCGTACAGCATCGACGCAGGCCCTTTGAGCACTTCGATGCGATCCGTCGTGGCGCTGAAATTTTTCCCCAGGTTGGAACGCACGCCATCGCGCAGGATCGAGCCGTCATCGTTGGTGCCGAAACCGCGCTTGACCAACGAGTCCCGGGAACCGCCCAGGGTGTTGCCCTGGCTGACGCCGCTGACGAACTTCATCGCGTCGTCCAGCGAGCGTACCTGATAGTCGGCCAGGGTTTGCCGGGTGACGACATTGACCGATTGCGCCTCCTCCTTGATCGGCACATCGCTTTTGCTCGCGGTGCTGGCTTGAGAGGTGGTGTAGCTGGTGTCTTGACTGACGCGGCTCGCCTGAATATCCGTGGTCGGCAGTTCAATCAGTTCCTGTGCCCACAAAGGACCGGCGAACATCACGCAGGACAGTGTCGGCAGCGCGTGTTTGATGAAAACCTTGCGGCGGGCAAAGAGGTGGGGATGGCTCAAGACGTTGCACTCAATGAGTTAGTAGTAATGATTCTCATTGTATGGTGCGATGTATTTCCAGTAAACACCTTCGCGGTTATTAACTAACGAGTTATTGCTCTGCCGCATAGATGATGGTTTGCGCGCTGTCTGCTGTCGCGGGCGGACGGGTGAAATAAGTGTCGCCGTCATCCGTAAGGATCTCGTATTGCACCTTGCTGGTGACACGGCTCGATACAGCGGCATGCTTGATGATCTTCAGCACCCGCTGAAATTTCACGCTTTGGGTGCCGTTCTGGGCAGGCCCGGTGAGCACATTGACCGTTTGAAACCAGCCATCATTTTTTTTGTTCGATACCAGGGTGCTGGTCAGCGCCTCGAAACGCTCCAGCCGGGTAAAGCCCCAGAGCGTCTGCTCCTCGACTGTTTTGCCCTGCGCGGTAGAACCCGTAAACACAAACAGATTGATGGCCGGATTGTCTTCACAAAAGAAGTCATAGGGCACCAGCCCGTCGACCATTTTCTTGCCGGAAACGAAGCCCTTTTTATGAACCAGAAACATGCCCACCTCCACGCTGAAACATCAGCAAACGCTGCGTAAGTTTGAGCGGGAAGTCTACTGAGGCGAGGCGTACAGAGCCGTCAAGCCAATGTAATATCGTGTAAAGATCACGCCTGACGGGGCAAGCTGATTTCCACGGTCAGCCCAGCGGACGGCTCGTTGCGCGCCACAATCGTGCCGCCGTGCATTTCCACGGCCCTTGAGGCGATCGCCAGGCCCAGGCCGAAACCGGCACTGGCCTCGCTCAAGCCACGCTCGAACGGGTGGAAAATGCTCAGCAGCCGCTCGTTTTCAACACCCGCCCCCTGATCGGTAATCCGCACCGTCAGGCAGTCTGCTTCGAGATTGACCTCAGCCGACACAACAACCGCCGTCATCGGTCTGGTATGGCGCACCGCGTTGCGAATGACGTTCTCGAAACACCGATACAGCAACTCGCCGCTGACCCGACTGACAAAGGCCGGGCACGCCTGCAGACTGACCCGGCAACCTTTCATTCCCGCCTCGAATTGAGCGTCCTCGACGATCACCGCCAGCAACTCGATGATGTCGAGTGGCTCGCGGTCGATACTCTCGGGCCGGCCCTGCATGCGCGCCAGGGTCAACAACGCCTCGATCAACGTATCCATTCGCACCGATTCGCGCTGGATGCGCTCCACCATTTCCTGGCGGGCCGGTTCTTGCTGCAACAGCCCGATGGCAGCTTGCATGCGCGTCAACGGTGAGCGAAGTTCGTGAGAGATGTCATGCAACAGGTGTTGCTGGGCCTCCACCAGCAGTTTCAGCTGGTTGGCCATTCGGTCACAGTCCCCGGCCAGATCGACGATTTCATCGCGGCGCCCGCCCATCATCGGTTTGACCCGGGTTTCGAAGCGCCCCTTGGCCACATCGCTCATCGCCCGCCGGAGATAGGCCAACGGCCACGCCAGGTAATACGCCATATACCCGCTGAACAGCGCACTCATCACCGTGCCGATGATCAGCGGGATCGAACGCCCCGGCCCTTGCTCACCTTCTTTGCCAAGGGGCTGTGAGGATCTGAGCGAGAGGGCCAGACCGTCCTTGCTGATGACCGTTCGCTCAAACGCTGGCCGCGGAACCGGCGACCCAGCCAGCAGTTGACCGGCACTGTCATAGACACCAATGGTTTCGTCACCGGGGTGCCGCCACACTGTCAGCAATTGCCTTCCCGACTCGACGCCGAATTGTCGCAGCAGCTGTTCCTCGCTGGCCAGGATGGCCTCCAAATGAGGATCGCCAGGCCCGTGATTACCCAGTACCAGAATGCCCACCCCGACCAGAAACGTCAGGCTCGTGGCGAGCCAAAACGCCAGGAACAGTTTCCAGAACAGCCGACTGGGTTTCATCATTCGGCGATCAACAGATAACCGAGGCCACGCACGCTCTGAATCCAGGCCTTGGCGTCAGGGCGCGGACCGAGCTTCTGGCGAATGCTGCTGATATGCACGTCGATGCGCCGGTCGTAGCGGGTCAAGGGACAGCCCAAGGCATTGAGCGACAGGTCCTGTTTGCTCACCACCTGCCCGGCACAGCGGGCCAGTTCTTCGAGCAGGCTGAACTCGGTACTGGTCACCCCCAGCTCGCGCCCCTGCCACTGGGCCTGGCGCTTGCCGGGCCACAAGACCAGCGGGCCGGTCCTGATCACTTCGGTGGTGGGCTGATCCGCCGGTTGCACCCGGCGCATGATTGCCCGCAAACGCGCCACCAGTTCCCCCGGTGAACTGGGTTTGGGCACGTAGTCATCGGCCCCCAGTTCCAGGCCGGTGATCTTGTCGATGTTATCGCCACGGGCCGTGAGCAATACCACCGGCACCTGGCTCACGGCGCGAATGCGCCTGAGCACCTCGATACCCGACAGGCGTGGCAGCATCACGTCCAGCACCACAATGCTGTAGCGCCCGGACAGTGCTTGAATCTCGCCCTCCTCGCCCGTGTGCACGGCGGTCGCCTCGAAGCCTTCATGCTCCAGATATTGGCTGAGCATTCCAGTCAGTTCCTGGTCATCGTCGACGAGCAATACAGAGATCATGGCGGGCTCTTGAGTGGGGGCCGCGCATTATCGCCCTTGCGCTGCACAGCGTCATCGCCCCGGGCAAACCTTTACCTAACTTGACACTTGGTTAACCGCACCAAACGCACCGAGCTTTTATGCTTCACCTCCACCAGCCTGCTCGCTTCGCGGTAACTCGTCTTGCTGTGAGATATCCGCGCCCGCCTACGCTGCTTGTCGATGTGTTCTGGATAAGATCTTGATGAATTTTTCGCGCCTGCTCTGCTCGGCTGCACTATTGCTCAACGCCACATTTGCGCACGCCCAAGGCTTCAAAATTTCCGATATTCGCATTAATGGCCTGCAACGGGTTTCCGCCGGCAGCGTGTTCGGTGCATTGCCGTTGAACGTCGGTGATGAAGCGGATGATCGTCGTTTGGTGGAGTCCACCCGTGCGTTGTTCAAGACCGGTTTCTTTCAGGATATCCAGCTGGGGCACGACGGTGACGTGCTGATCATCACGGTGGTCGAGCGCCCCTCGGTCGCCAGTATCGAGATCGAAGGCAACAAGGCGATCTCCACTGAAGACCTGATGAAGGGCCTCAAGCAATCCGGTCTGGCCGAAGGCGAGATCTTCCAGCGCGCCACCCTCGAAGGCGTGCGCAACGAGCTGCAGCGCCAATACGTCGCTCAGGGCCGCTACTCGGCGTCGGTCGATGCCGAAGTGATCCCACAACCGCGTAACCGCGTGGGTCTGAAAATCAAGATCGACGAAGGCTCTGTCGCGGCGATCCAACACATCAACGTGGTGGGCAACACGGTCTTTGCTGATGAAGACCTGATCAACCTGTTCGAGCTCAAGACCAGCAACTGGCTGTCGTTCTTCAAGAACGACGACAAGTACGCCCGCGAAAAACTCTCCGGTGATCTGGAGCGCCTGCGCTCCTATTACCTGGATCGCGGCTATATCAACATGGACATCACCTCGACCCAGGTGTCGATCACCCCGGACAAGAAACACGTCTATATCACCGTCAACATCAACGAAGGCGCGAAGTACACCGTTCGTGACGTCAAGCTCAGCGGTGACCTGAAAGTGCCTGAAGACCAGATCAGATCGCTACTGCTGGTTCAGAAAGGCCAGGTGTTTTCCCGCAAGCTGATGACCACCAGCTCGGACTTGATCACCCGTCGCCTGGGCAACGAGGGTTACACCTTTACCAACGTCAATGCGGTCCCCAACCCAAATAATGACGACCATACCGTCGATATCACCTTCGTGGTCGACCCGGGCAAGCGGGCCTACATCAACCGCATCAACTTCCGTGGCAACACCAAGACCGACGACAAAGTGCTGCGTCGCGAAATGCGTCAGATGGAAGGTGGCTGGGCATCGACCTACCTGATCGACCAATCCAAGACCCGTCTGGAACGACTGGGCTTCTTCAAGGAAGTCAACGTCGAGACGCCGGCTGTAGCGGGCGTCGACGACCAGGTTGACGTGAACTACAGCGTCGAAGAGCAGGCCTCCGGTTCGATTAGCGCTAGCGTCGGTTTCTCTCAGAGTTCCGGCCTGATCCTCGGAGGTTCGATCACTCAGAACAACTTCCTGGGCACGGGCAACTACGCCAGCCTGGGCCTGACCCGCTCGGACTACCAAAGCAAGTACAACTTCGGTTTTACCAACCCCTACTTCACGCCGGACGGGGTGAGCCTGGGCTACAACCTGTTCTACAACGCCACCGACTACAGCGATTATTACAGTGACGGCGTTTCGTACTACTCCATCAACAGTTATGGCGCCGGCACTTCACTTGGCTACCCGATCAATGAAACCTCACGGCTGAGTTTCGGCCTGACCGTGCAACACGACAACATCGAGCCAGGCACCTACAGTGCTGATGAGATCTACGATTTCATTGCACGCGAGGGCAAGGAGTTCAACAACTTCAAGGCCAACCTCGGCTGGTCGGAATCGACCCTGAACAAGGGCGTGCTGGCCACCCGTGGACATTCGCAGAACCTCAACCTGACGGTGACAGTGCCCGGCAGTGATCTGAGTTTCTACAAGATCGATTACACCGGGCAGACCTTCCTGCCACTGAGCAACGCCACTTCGCTGCGTTTCCACACCAAGCTCGGTTATGGCAACAGCTACGGCTCGACCGACGGCCTGCCCTTCTATGAAAACTACACGGCCGGTGGCGAAGGTTCGGTGCGCGGCTTTGAAAGCGGCACCCTCGGCCCGCGCAACACCCCGGCCACAGGCACCTATGCCAGTGCCGGCCAGGCGTATTATTCGGATCGGGACACCGACGCATTGGGCGGCAATATCCTCATTACCGGCGGGGTCGAATACCTGTTCCCGATGCCCTTCATCAAAGACAACAAGTCCCTGCGCACTTCGGTTTTCTGGGACGTCGGCAGCGTCTACTCCAACAAGTGCTACCTGAGCACCACCCAGGGTTGCGACGGTGTCGACCTCGGTCAACTGGCCAGTTCCGTGGGGGTCGGCGTCACGTGGTACAGCCCGATGGGACCGTTGAGTTTCAACCTGGCCTTCCCGGTCAAAAAGCCTGAGAACGCTGATACGCAAGTGTTCCAGTTCTCCATGGGGCAGACTTTTTGAACCGGTGAGTCCGCAAGCATTCCACTTCGTTGGTGCACTGACACGATGTGCAGAATGTGGGACAAGCCCGCCCCCACAGGTTTCGCGCTGCCCCCCCCTGCATCATGGCGCTCTCAGTCAACTCTGGCCGTTGTGCTCAAGCATCACGAACGTTCGGGAATTAAAGTCGAAGTGCCAGGGGAGCTACCCCGGCTCACAATTCCAAGAATAGAGCCACTTCGATGAGCCTGAAAAAATCCCTGCCAGTATGCCTGGCACTCAGCTTCGCATCGCTTGCCGTACCAGCAGCAGAGGGGCCTCCACCACCGTCGGTGAGTGAGCCCAGCGGTATCAATCTGGGCGGCACCAGTTTCTACGACGGTTTCGCGGGGCCGCCCGGTCTGTCCCACCTGACCTATCTGAAATTCAGCACCGCACGCAGCATCAGGGACAATGCAGGCAAGGATAATGGCGCCTTCGATAATCCGAAGATCAACGTCATCTCGCTGATCAACCAACTGAGCTATTACTCACCCGACACCATCGGCGGTGGTGCACACCTGGGCTGGAGCTTATTGGTGCCCATCATCTCCCTGGACGGTGACTTTGGCGACAACGGTGCCAAGCTCCAGGATAACGGCACAGGGCTTGGTGATGTCACGGTAGGGCCGCAGATCCAGTTCGACCCGATCGTCGACGCCCACGGCAGGCCCGTGTTTGTGCAGCGTCTGGCTTTCGACACCATCCTTCCAACCGGCAAATACGATAAACATAAAGACCTGAACCCAGGCTCCAACTACTTCTCTCTGAACCCCTACTGGGCCGCGACCTGGATGCCGGCGCCTCGTTGGGAAGTGAGCTGGAGGCTGCACTACCTGTACAACTTCAAGAACAACGATCCGGCGAGCAGTTCGACGCAACTTTTCGAGGGCCAGCCTGTGCGCGACACCCGGGCAGGACAATCGGCGTGGGCCAACTTCACGGCCTCGTATGAAGTGGTCCCCAACGTATCCGTCGGGATCAACGGGTACTACTTCAGGCAAATATCAGATGACGAGGTTAACGGAGGTCGGCTGAGCAACTCTCGGGAAAAGGTGTTGGGCATTGGCCCGGGCCTGTTCTGGAAAATCAGCGATGGCCAGGGCTTCTGGTTGAACACCTATAAAGAGACCGGCGTCGAGAACCGCGCGCAAACGGATTACGCCGTCCAGATCCGATACGCCCACACATTCTGACCGATGTGCGCCCACTCGTGCATGAGCGGGCCCTTTTACCCGAGGTGATGTTTCATGAACGCGCTCGACTCCATTGACAGTAAAAAATCATTGGCCGCTATCTGCCTGATGATGGTCATTTCCTTAGGGACGTTGCAAATCCAGCCTATTCTGGGCGGAGCCTTTATCGACCAACTCGGTTTGCCACTGAATGCCATCGGCGCCATTTTTGCGGCAGAACTGATTGCAATGGCCGTCGCCTGCGGCGTTTGCGCCATGTTGATGGCCAGCGTCGACCGGCGCCGCTTTGCCCTGATTGCCTTGCTGATGCTGGTACTCGGCAATCTGGCCAGTGCTCAACTGCATAGCCAGGGGTTGTTACTGATCTGCCGAATGATATGCGGCGCAAGCGGTGGCGCGGTCATGGCCGTTGTCTATGCCACCGCAGCCCTGCGCACATCCAAGGATTCGACGTTCGCGGTGATAAACATCGGCAACCTGCTCTGGGGGATGCTGCTCGTGAGTTCCATGCCGGTGATTCTGAAATCATTCGGCGTGGCCGGGGCGTTTTATCTCTTGGCCATCGCCAGTGCCCTGGCGATGGTTGGTAGCTGGAGAGTGCCGAGGAGCTATCCCGAGGCACATCGGGCAGCGAGCGGCTCGGTCCCGCCTTTCGGGCTCACATCGATCTTACTGCTGATGCTTTTTACGCTGCTGTTTTTTGGCCATTCCGCACTGTGGGTTTACCAAGAGCGCATCGGTAAAAGCATTGGCCTGGAACCGCAACAGATCGGTGGAATACTGGGGGGCAGCATCCTTGCCGGTGCCCTTGGAGCGGCACTGGCCGGACTTATCGGCAGACGCCTTGGGTTGCTGTTTCCGCAACTACTGAGCTTCGGCACGGCGCTGATTGCGACTCTGGTCATGGTCTATGGCAATACCCCTGTCGCATTTGCGGTCACTGCCTGCCTGATCCATGCAGTATGGTTTTTCAGTCTGCCTTACTTACTGTCCATGGCGGCCGAGCTGGACCCTTCCGGCCGACTGGCCGGGCTGGGTAACGCCGCGATTTTCGTTGGTCAGGGGCTCGGCCCGTTTGGCGCGGCACTCGTGGTAGGCGAAGGACAGTTCCGCGCCGTCGGATGGCTGGCGGCCTCGGCCTACCTGACAGCCCTGCTTATCTCGTGTCTGCTCGTTGCACGTTTTCGTCGTGACGCGAAGCCTTGCGCAACAGCACTGTCGCCTCAGTCGACCTGACCTGATATCAAACAGGAACCCCGTCAATGAACAATCGATACCCATCTTCAGAGGTTATGCCGATGACCACCCCGTTTCCCCAAACCCCTGAATTTTCCGGCGCGCTCTATGCACCCAGTCGGATAGAAGCCGAGGTGTTCGACCTGGAGATTGAAGGCACCCTTCCCGCTTCGATCCGTGGCGCTTTTTATCAGGTTGCGCCAGACCCGCAATACCCGCCGATGCTGGGCTCGGATATTTTCTTCAATGGCGACGGAATGGTCAGCGCGTTCTACTTTGCCGATGGCAAGGTGTCGATACGACGTCGCTACGTAATAACCGACCGGTTGATGGCTCAGCGCCGCGAAGGTCGCTCGCTCAATGGAATCTATCGCAACGTCTACACCAATGATCCACTGGCGGCGAAGAACAACACCACCGCCAATACCAGCGTTGTCGCTCATAACGGTGTGCTGCTTGCACTCAAAGAAGATGCCATGCCCTGGGCAATGGATCTTGAAACACTTGAAACCCTCGGCGAGTGGCATTTTGACGGGCAGATCGAATCAGCGACGTTCACCGCCCACCCCAAGCTCGACCCGGTAACAGGAAACCTCTTGGCCTTCAGCTACGAAGCCAAAGGCGACGGCACACCTGACCTGGCCTATTTCGAACTGTCGCCCGACGGAAAGCTGTTGCACCAAATCTGGTTCCAGGCGCCGTACGCGGCCATGGTTCATGATTTCGCGGTGACTGAACACTACGTGGTGTTCCCGCTGATTCCGTTGACGACCGACCTCGAGCGTATGAAGAAAGGTGGCCAGCATTTCCAATGGCAACCCGATCTGCCTCAGCTCTTCGCCGTCGTACCACGCAATGGGCGCGCGGAGGACGTTCGATGGTTCAAGGGCCCCAAGGACGGTTTCCAGGGCCATACGCTCAACGCGTTCGATGAGGGCGACAAGGTTTACGTAGACATGCCGGTCACCGGCGGGAATATCTTTTACTTCTTTCCCCAGGCCGACGGTCATGTCCCGCCACCCGAAACACTGGCGGCCAGCTTGATGCGCTGGACCTTCGACCTGACCAGCACGCAGGAGGACATTCAACCGCAGCCATTGACGGATTACCCCTGCGAATTCCCAAGGTGCGATGACCGCTACATCGGTCGAAAATATGAGCACGGCTTTGTGCTCGCGTTCGATCCAGAGCGCCCGTACAACCCCGCGAATGGGCCGATTCCGTTTCAATTCTTCAATCTGCTGGCCCATGTGAACCTGAAAACAGGCACCACCGATGCCTGGTTTCCCGGTGACAGCGGATGCTTCCAGGAGCCCATTTTCATTCCGCGCTCCCCTGATGCGCAGGAGGCGGATGGCTACGTCGTTTCCGTTCTCAATCACATCGCGGACGGTCGCAGCGAGCTTGTAGTTCTGGATTCTCGTGACATGGAGAATGGCCCCATTGCACGAATCAAAGTGCCGTTCCGGATGCGCATGTCGCTGCATGGTTGCTGGGTGCCGAGCAAACAATGAACCCATCGGCGACCCACTGAAATGACAGGAAGCCTGTGATTCACCAGGCCGGGATACGGCTCCTGCCCTGACCTTCCAAACACGTCACTGTCTCGTATTGCCTGTTCCGGAGGGTCGGCAAAATGCTGCCAAAAATACACAAAAAAACATAATTCCTGCATTTTGGGATTTTTAATAAATCTCGCTTTACAGGATTAATCTCCACAACTAGATTGAACCTCAACCGCCGCGGCTTACCTGCCGCCATAGCTACATGAGCAGTGCCGAGCTTCTTTGCTCCCTGCGCATGCGCTGATCCTCTATCAAGGAGCACTCAATGAAACTCGCGAGCTTTATTGTTCAAGGCCGTAGCACCTACGGCGTCGTCGATGGCGAGCATGTCATCGATCTGGAGTCGGTCAAGCAAACCTTCGGCACCGATCTCAAGCAGGCTATCGCCAACAATCGCCTGGCCGAACTGAGCCACGAGGTCCTCGCGAGCCTGCCTCGTATCCCATTGGCTGAAGTAACTTTTCTCCCCGTCATCCCGAACCCGGGCAAAGTGCTGTGCATTGGCATCAACTACGCCACACACGTACGTGAAACCGGTCGTGAGATGCCGACCTACCCGATGATTTTCACTCGTTTCGCTGACAGCCAGACTGCCCACCTGCAACCCATCGTTCGCCCGAAGGCCTCGCACAAGCTTGATTTTGAAGGCGAGCTGGCGGTGGTGATCGGCAAACCGGCGCGTCACGTCAAGCAAGCCGACGCGCTGGACTATGTCGCCGGTTACACCTGCTACAACGACGGCAGTGTCCGCGACTGGCAGAAACACACCATTCAATTCGTTCCGGGCAAGAACTTCCCGAACACCGGCGGCTTTGGACCTTGGCTGGTCACCCGCGACGAGATCGGCGATCCGCAGGACCTGGAACTGACTACCCGCCTCAATGGCGAAGTCATGCAGCACACCAGCACCAGCGACATGATTTTCGATGTCCGCGCACTGATCGAATATTGCTCCACCTTCACCGAACTGGCCCCCGGCGATGTGATTGTCAGCGGCACCACCGGCGGCGTCGGCGCGTTCCGTGAACCGCCGGTATGGATGAAACCGGGCGATGAAGTCGAGATCGAAATTTCGCGAATCGGCATCCTGCGCAACAGCATCGTCGACGAGCAGTAAGCCATGGCCACACTACGCGAATCGGAACAATTGCCGGTGCAGGATATCGACAGTAAAGGTTCTAGCCTGGAGCGCATGCTGCGGGTACTCGATCTGTTTACCGAAGAGAGTCCGATCTGGGCTGTCGATGACATGGGCGGTGCATTGGGGTTTACCCGTTCAACCATCTACCGCTATGTGCGCGAACTGGCCGAGGCCAACTTGTTGTTCCAGGTCGGGGCCGGACGTTACGCCCTGGGCGCGAGAATCATTACCTGGGACCGTCAGTTGCGACTGAGCGACCCTTTGGTGCGCGCCGCACAATCATTGGAGCCAAGCCTCCCACGCTGGAGCGAGCAGCAGATCTGGCTGATCTGCCGCCTGTTCAAGGACCAGGTGGTCTGCATTCATCAATACGGCGATTTGTTCAGCGAGGTCAGCTACTCACGCGGCTCACCGAGGCCGTTGTTCCTGGGGGCGACCTCCAAGGCCATCCTCGCCAACATGACCTCGCGTCAACACAGCCAACTCTTCCTGGAAAACCCCGATGAGGTGCGCGCCAGCAACCTTGGTCAGACCTGGGAACAGTTCCGCCGCTCGCTGCAGCGTCTTCGTCATCAGGGCTATGTGGCCAGCGCCGGCGAAGTCGACGCTGGCGTCTATGGCCTCGCCGCTCCGATCTTCGATGGCGATGGCAAAGTCGTCGGCAGCATCAGCTGCGTGCGCCCGATTCAGGAACGTGACAGCACTCAGGAAGAACAGCAAGGACAGCAGGTCCTCGCCCTGGCGCAAAACCTGTCGCAACTCATGGCTGCACTCGCCAACCGCCCCAAGCCATTGGACTGAGCCATCCGGAAGGGAACAACAACAATGACACCCCTCAAAAAAATCAGTACACACGTCTTGATCATCGGCGCCGGGCCCACCGGGCTGACCCTGGCCAACTTGCTTGGCCAAGCCGATGTGGACACCTTGATCATTGATCGCAAGCCGGACACCGTGACCGAGCCGCGGGCCGTTTCGATCGATGACGAATCCTTGCGCACCATGCAGGCCGTCGGACTGGATGAAGCCGTGTTGCGAGATGTAGTGCCGGGCTATGGCGTGCACTACTTCACTCGGCCCGGTGGCCGCTGCTTCGGCAAAGTCGAGCCCACCGGCAAGTTGTATGGGTTCCCCAAGCGCAATGCATTTCGCCAGCCACTGTTTGAACACACCCTGAAAATGGGCCTCGAGCGCTTTGCCAACCTGAAGGCACGGTTCAGCCATGAGCTGCTGGAATTCAGTCAGGATAAGCATGGCGTGCGCGCACTGATCCGTGACGCAGACGGCGAAACTGTCGAAGTCCATGCGGCCTATCTGGTCGCCTGCGACGGTGGTCGTAGCCCGGTGCGCAAGCAACTCGGAATCGAGATGGTTGGCTCGAGCTTCTCCTCGCGCTGGCTGGTGGTCGACACTGATCAGGATGACGATCCGTTCTGGCAAACACGTGTGTACTGCGATGCACGCCGTCCCGTCGTTGAAGTACCCGGCCCCCACCGCACACGCCGCTTCGAGTTTCTGCTCAAGCCGGACGAAACCGATGAGCAGGTACTCGGCGATGCTCGCCTGCAAGCGTTACTTTATCCCTTCAAGGGCAACACCCCGGCGTCCATCGTGCGCAAGACCGTTTATACCTTCCACGCCCGGGTTGCCGAACGGTGGCAAGTGAACCGCGTGTTTCTCGCCGGCGATGCCGCGCATCTGACTCCGCCTTATGCCGGACAGGGCATGAACAGCGGTGTTCGCGATGCCCATAACCTGGCCTGGAAACTGATCGGCGTGCTGAAGGGCAAAATGGCTGAAACGGCTCTACTGTCTTACGAAAGCGAGCGTCGCGATCACGCCTGGGCATTGATCAGACTGGCCTTGAACCTCGGCGTGGTCATGGCGCCGGCAACTGTCTTGCGCGCTCATTTGATCAGCGGTGCATTTGCTTTGATCGGCCTGCTGCCGCCGTTGCGGGACTATTTCCTGCAAATGCGCTTCAAGCCTAAACCCCGATTCACCAAAGGGCTGGTGCTGACCGAAGGTAAAGCCGGGAAACTGTCCTGCGGACACATGTTCCCTCAACCGATGCTCACCGATGCTCAAGGCCAGGAAATTCTGCTCGATGACTCGATCGGTGCCGGCTTCGCCTTGATTCAGTACGGCGATTACAGCCGCCAACGCATCGACGAACTCCAGCATGGCTTGTGGTTCCACCTCGAAGCCAAGCGCATTCTGATCCTTCCCGAGCCTGTCAAAAACATGCCTTCGATGCCTGGCTGCATGGTGCTTCATGACCGCCAGGGTTTGCTCAAAGAAATACTGGGCGATTCAAACACGTTCTTGCTGCTGCGCCCGGATCGCTATATCGCCGCCATTTTCGATAAGGCCGGCGAAACAAAGGCTGCCGAATCTTTGCAGTTGCTGTTCGGCATCGCACAGGCGCGAAACCAAAAAGCCGAATCAAGCATCGCGCCAGTCTTTCCCTGAATTCTTAAAGCCACGGAGGTGTTTATGCAAACCCTACAGACCTGCACCCCTGCACGCCTGTGCTACCTGCATCTGGCGAGCAAAGAGCCGCAACGACAAATCGATTTCTACCGGCGCATGCTGGACATGGAAGGCCTGGCACAGCCCGATGGCAGCTGGATACTCAGTGGCCCGCAACGCGCCATGCTCGTGTCGCCCGCCGATCACAGCGGCCTGCTTGCGGCGGCCTATGCCCTGGGCGATCAGGCTCGGCTGGGAGAACTGCGCGCCCGCCTGAACGAGAACGGCTGTGCTGTCGAAGACATCGACTCGCCGTTGCTCGAACCGGATGCCTTTGTGCTTCGTGACCCTCAAGGCCGACAAACGATATTTGGCGTGTCCCGCATTGATCCCGGTGTCGACCGTCAAGGCATGCCGGGCCGCTTGCAGCACGTGGTATTCCAGACCACTGAACTGGAAGCCATGATCGATTTCTACGTCAATAAGGTCGGGTTTACGGTATCGGACAATGTCGTCGACGAGCAGACCGGCCAGCTCATGGTGTGCTTCCTGCGCTCGGACGATGAACATCATTCGCTGGCATTTTTCCGCGGTTCGAAAAACGAATGGGATCACCACTGCTACGAAACCAATGAATGGAATGACATCCGCGACTGGGGTGATCGCTTCGCCAAGGAACGCATCACCATTTTCTTCGGCCCCGGCCGGCATGGGCCGGGCAACAATCTGTTCTTTATGGTCGTCGATGCCGATCGCAACCGCCTGGAGTTTTCCGCCGAACTCGAAATGACCGATGCCGCCCGCCAACCCGGTGTCTGGCCTCAAGAGGAATACACGCTCAATTCCTGGGGACGCGCCTGGATCAGGAGCTGAGCAGTTTCTACAGACAAGGTTTTGCATCATCCATGTCCTTAATCGACGCGGCCACCTGCCTCCAAAGGTAAGACTATGACGACTCAACATTTGCCCCTCTACGCCATCAACGGCGACCAATACATCAATGGCACCTGGCGTACAGGTCGTTCCTCGCGGCGCCTGGATGACCGTAACCCCTTCAATGGCGAGCAACTGCTGGAAATGCCACTGGCCTCGATTGCCGATCTCGACGATGCCTATCAGGCTGCACATCGTGCGCAAACAGCGTGGGCACAGCTGCATCCGACGCAGCGCAGCGCGCAACTGGAGAAACTCGCTCATGTCATCCTGAACCGCCGCGATGAAATCATCGACTGGCTGATTCGTGAGTCCGGCAGCACGCGCATCAAGGCGAGCATGGAATGGCAGTTCACCCTGAACCTGGTGCGTGAGTGCGCAACGTTGCCGATGCAGGTTGAAGGACGGATCCTGACGAGCTACAAGCCCGGTGAACAGAGCTTTGTCTTCCGTGAACCGCTGGGTGTTGTCGGGGTGATCAGCCCATGGAATTTTCCGTTGTACCTGAGCATGCGTTCGGTGGTCCCGGCACTCGCGCTTGGCAACACAGTGGTGCTTAAACCCGCCAGCGACACGGCCGTAACAGGCGGCCTGCTGATTGCTCATTTGTTCGAAGACGCAGGCTTCCCGGAGGGTTCGCTCAATGTCGTGGTCGGTGCAGGTTCGGAGATTGGCGATGCCTTCGTCGAACACCCGGTGCCAAGCCTGATTTCCTTCACCGGCTCAACCGATGTCGGTCGCAATGTCGGCCGGATTGCGACTGGCGGCAAACACATCAAGCGCGTTGCGCTGGAGTTGGGCGGCAATGCTCCACTGGTGGTCCTGGATGACGCGGATATTGATATAGCCGCGCACGCAGCAGTGGTCGGGCGTTTCCTGCATCAGGGCCAGATCTGCATGAGCGTCAACCGGGTGATCGTCAACCGCTCGCTGTATGCGGACTTCACCGCGCTGGTGGTGGAGCGAGTGCGCAAGCTCAAGACCGGCGACCCGGCCCACGCAGACACCGTGATCGGGCCGGTGGTCAATCAGAACCAGCTCGATGGCCTGTTGCGTAAAATCGATGCCGCCGAGAATGCGGGCCTCAAGCGGTTGTGTGGCGGCCCAGCGTCCGGGTTGGTGTTGCCTGCGCATGTCTTCGGTGAAGTCGGGGTCGATCAGGAACTGGCACGTGATGAAACCTTCGGGCCGTTGCTGCCGCTGCTGATCGCAGAAAACGAAGCGCATGCGTTGGAGTTGGCCAACGCCAGCGAATATGGCCTGTCCAGCGCGGTATTCACCCGGGACATGGCCCGAGGCTTGAACTTCGCCCGTGGCATCGTGGCCGGGATGACCCATATCAACGACATCACCGTCGACGACCAGCCCAATGCGCCCTTCGGCGGCGAAAAGAACTCCGGCCTCGGGCGTTTCAATGGTCACTACGCCCTGGATGAATTCACCCGCGCCCATTGGGTCACCTGGCAACCGGGGAGCCACCACTACCCTTTCTGATTCTTGATCGATACTGACCGGACTAAAATTGGGCAAGTGTTGACCCATTTGCCCAATCTACAAAAACAATAAGAAAAGAGGCGAAAAAATGAGTCATTTAGCCTGTGTGTCCACCGATCAGGTTGTTCGCTCCGACCGGCTGATGAAGTGGAAAGAGTTCATGAGCGATCACTTGGGGCGCACGCCGGACTACATCAAGCGTCTGGAATCGACATTCATCGACCCGTTGCATAACAGCAACTTTCAAGGCCGGCTGGAATATGGTGATCTGGGTCAGCTCGGCTTCTGCCGCATGACCGCCAGTGCCCATCGCTACTCACGCCATCTGAGCAAAGCGGTCGACTCACCCGATACGCCGCGCATGCTGATTCTGCAGATCGCCGGCGTCAGTCATTTCGAACAAGGTCGGCACTGCAGCGCATTAGCGCCTGACGAGATGCTGTTGGTCGACAGCGGCCAGCCCTTCAGCGTCACCAGCACTCAAGGTTGCGAACATTTTATCCTGCTCTTCAAGGGGCCGGCCCGACAGCCACCGCAAGCGGGCGATGTTCACCTGAACGGGCGCAATGGATTGGGCCGCATGTTGATGCATCTGATCAGTGATGCGTACAGCCAGTACCCACTGCTCAACAATCATTCGGCCGAACTGATCGGCAACAGCATCGTGGGGCTTCTGGATAACGCCCTGAAGAACAAACAGGAAGAAAAACAACTCGAACACGATTTCCGCTTCTTCAAGCAAAACCGCCTCAAGGCGTATATCGAGCGCCACCTGGCCGACCGCGACCTGACCATCGAGCGCATCGCCAGCGTCGAGCAATGCTCGGTGCGCAGTTTGCACCGCGCCTTTCAGGAGGAGCTCGGCTGCAGTATCAGCGAATACATCTGGCAACGGCGCCTGTCGCGCTGCGCCGAAGATCTGCGCAGCCGGGAACATGCCCATCGCTCACTCACCGACATCGCCTTTGCCTGGGGCTATGGCAGCAGTGCTCATTTCAGCAGACAGTTCAAATCGGCATTCGGCATATCGCCCAAGCTGTTCCGCGATACCCAGGCCCGATCCTGACGCCACCTGCTGCTCGCCCATTGTGATGCGGGTGCACAACAGGTACTGGCCCCGCAAAACACATTCACTTGGGAGGTAGATGTGTCCCGCCACAAAGTCTGCGTAAAATACGGCGTCGATGCCGAATCCAATACAAAAACAGACTCATCATCCCTGTGATCAATACCACCGGTGAATTGTGGCTCCCCCCTACTTTCAATGCCTGAATGATCAACCATGAGCGGGAGTTCACGGATCTCAACTGCCCGTACAAAGACGCTTTGCAGGTTGTGCCTGTCGATCTCGCTGCTGATTGCCTGTCACGCGAGTGGCGCGCCCTTGCCGCTCGAACTGTATATCCCGGACGCTCCACCCCTGACGTTCGTCGATGGCTCCAAAGGCCACGGCATGGTCGGCGAGGCCGTGATGACCGCCATTGCCAACGCCGGCTATGTCGCGCATGTCCATGTGCTTCCCTGGGCCAGATCGCAGAAACATGTCAGCGAGACTCAGGACATCCTGATCGCCCCTTTGTCACGCACGCAGGAACGTGAAGATCGCTTCACCTGGATCGCGCCGATCATGCCCATGGAGCGTGCTTTTTTCAGCCTTG
Source organism: Pseudomonas sp. GR 6-02 (assembly GCF_001655615.1). GTDB lineage: Bacteria > Pseudomonadota > Gammaproteobacteria > Pseudomonadales > Pseudomonadaceae > Aquipseudomonas. The sequence continues at coordinate 2,943,933 of NZ_CP011567.1, read as the reverse complement.
ACCGGCCGGTGAGCAGCTTCGAGCAAGCGAAACAAACCTACCGGGGGATCGGCGTCGGCCTGGGCAGTGCGCAGGAGGAAATCCTCCGTGAACAAGGCTTCAGCGACGAGCAGATCCACCCCCTGACCATTGGCGACAACCCCGCGCAGATGCTCTTGAAAGGTCGCATCGATGCCTGGTTCAACGGTGTCCCGGAGAGTCGATACATCTGGCCGAAAGTGTCTGAACATACACTGCACATGAGCCCCGTCATGAGCAGTGTGGACCTCTACCTGGCTTGCTCGAAGCAGTGCTCCGCCCAACTGGTGCAAGACTTGCGCGCGGCGGTTGAAACGCTTCGCGATGACGGCACCCTGGCGCGCATACAAAAGCGCTATTTGTCGCCATAGGAATTCTGAGGGCACACGGCTAAACCCATTCAAGGCAGGCATCCCTCCTCCTCTGGCACCTGCAATCCCATGAACCGCCGCACTCTATGAGCCTCGGGCTGCTCGCGGATCGCCTGTGGCGAGGCATCCAGCTGAATGTGGCCGTTTTCCATGAAGATCACCCGGTCGGAAATCGACAGGGCAAAATCCATCTCGTGGGTGACAATCAGCAGGGTCATGCCTTCGCGGGCCAGGTGGCTGATGACCGCGAGTACTTCGCCGACCAGCTCCGGATCCAGCGCCGAGGTCGGTTCGTCGAACAGCAGGATATCCGGGTCCATGGCCATGGCCCGGGCAATCGCCACGCGTTGTTGCTGGCCGCCGGACAGTTGATGCGGATATTTGTGGACATGTGCCAACAGGCCGACCTTGTCGAGTAACTGGCAGGCGCGTTGCTCGCTCAACACACGACCGACACCGTGATAACGGGGAGCGAGGCTGATGTTGTCCAGCAGTGTGCGGTGCGGGAACAGGTTGAAGCTCTGGAACACCATGCCGATGCGCCGTACGCCCTGACGAATCCGACGGCTATCCGGTTTGTCCCAGGCATTGATGAAGCCCTCGCCGAACAACAGGATTTCGCCCTGATCGATGCGTTCCAGGCCATTGACCGTACGAATCAGCGATGTCTTGCCGGAGCCGGACGGGCCGATGATCGAAATCACCTGGCCACTTTGTACCTTCAGGTCGATGCCCTTGAGCACATGATGATCGCCGTAGCGTTTGTGCACGCCCTGCAGTTGCAGGGCCGGGGCGGCGCCTTTGGATGGCGGCTTGAGCTTGCTCGATAGAACAGGCGCCAGACTGTCACGCAGCGCTTGTGTCGAGGCGCTGTCGAGGGTTTGCGGCGTCCGCAGGTTGAGGTCCAGGTAGTGTTCCAGACGCTGCAGGGCAAAGCCGAACAGCGTGACGATCAGCACGTAGTACACACCCACCGCCGCCAGGGTTTCCATCACCAGGAAGTTCTGCGCATACAGGCGCTGGCCGACGGTCAACAGTTCGGTCAATGAAATCACCGAGATCAACGACGTCAGTTTGACCACCGTGATGTATTCGTTGATCAAGGTCGGCAGTGAGATACGAAAGGCCTGGGGAATCACAATCAGCCGTTGCAGGCCGAGCAGGCCGATACCCAGGGCGCGGCCGGCTTCCTTCTGGCCCTTGGCGACCGAGATCAGCCCGCCACGATGAATTTCGGCCATGTAGGCGGCCTCAGTGACCACCAGCGCCAACAGGCCGGAATAGAACGGTACCGACAGCACCGGCCCGGCACCGGGCAGCAACTGCGGCAGGTTGTAGATGAAGACCACCAGCACCAGCAGCGGAATGCTGCGAAAGAACCAGATGTAGAGTGACGCCGGCAGGCGCAGCCAGGGCGAGCCGGACAACTTGGCTGACGCCAGGATGAAGCCCAGCAACATCCCCAGGAACCAGGCCAGGGCGCTCAGTTCGATGACGGTCAGGCTCGCCGCCCAGAAGTCAGTCTTGGAGAACAGCGAAATAAAGTAAGACCAGTCGAATTGCATAGACACCTCGTGCACGCCGCGCCCTCGACCGAGGGCGCGGCTTCAGCCATTACTCGGAGACCGGTTCCAGATCGTATTTTTTGAGAATGGCGGCGTACTCGCCGTTGGCTTTGCTGTCAGCCAGGGCCTTGACCAGCGCCTGATAGGTTGCCTCGGCGTCTTTCTTCACGTAGATGCCCAAGGTCTGCGGGTAAACCAGTTTCTGCGAGCTGACCACGACCCGCCCGTTGGTGCGCTGGGCGATCATGTGCGCGGCACCGGCGATTTCCACCTGGGCCTGGATGTTCTTCGACAGCAGCGCCTGCGTCACTTCGGGAGCCGAGGGGTATTCGTTGACGGTGATCGCGCCTTTGTTGTTCGGAACGCAGTAGTCGCTGGACAACTGGTTGAACTTGGCGACCCAGGTGGTGCCCTGCTCCAGGCCGATCTTCAGGCCGCACAAGTCCTCGGGAACCTGCGGGCTCAACTCACTGCCCTTGGGCACCATGATCGCCGCGCCGGTATTGGCGTAGGCGATAGTGCGGGCCTGGAGCTGGCGCTCGGGGGTGATGTACATGCCGGAAATGATCGCGTCGTAATGCCCGGCGTTGAGGCCGTTGATCAGATTGGGGAACTTGGTGTCGACGAAGTTGGCCTTGACGCTCATCGCCTTGGCCAGGGAGTGGGCCAACTCAGGATCAGAGCCGACCACATTCTTGTCAGCGTCGTAGGACTCGAACGGCGGGTAAGTGATTTCCATACCGACTTTCAACACACCGGGGGTCGCGGTGCTGGCGAAGGCGGTGCTGGCGCAGAACAGGCTGGCGGCGAGCAGGCTCAGTCGGGTCGAGGCGCAATGGATTTTCATGGTGGGAAGCTCCGTGGGTTGTTTTTTAGGAATGAGAGGTGGTGTTCTTCAGGTGGCCGAAACTCGATGGCTTTCGGGCCCGGGACGGCAACTCAAGCTCGCCGTTCTCCACGCGTTTGCGCAGGTACTGGTAGGTCTGTAAGGCCTGGCTCCACATGTGTTCGCCAATCGCCAGCGCCTCGTACTCCCGGTCATCCCTGGCGAAGGCCGGCAGCGGCTTGATCAGCGTGTGATAGTCGCAGGCGTAGAACAGCGGGAAGCTGTAGCGCTCCTGCGCGACCTTGCGCACCCGGTGGGCAGTGGCCACAAAGGCACCCGCGGTCATGACTTCCAGCATGTCGCCGATGTTCACCACGAACGCGTCGGGTAGTGGCGGCGCGTCAATCCACTGCCCCTGATCATTGAGCACCTCCAGCCCCGGTTGATCGGCGTGCAGGATGGTGAAGCACTCGTAGTCGGTATGCGCGCCGATGCCCGGAGCGTCGACGACATCGGCGTCGAAGGGGTAATGGATCAGCCGCAATTTGGAGGGCGGGCGAGTCACCAGCGCGTCGAAGTACCCCTCCTCCAGCCCCAGGGCCAAGGCGAAGCCATCGAACATCCGGCGGCCTAGCGCGAACACCGCCTGATAGTAGTTCTGTACCGCGCTCTGGAAACCCGGCACGTCGGGCCAGTGGTTCGGCCCCAGCAGCGGTGTACGGTTGAGGAACAGCGGGTCATCCGCTGGCACTTCGAAGCCGATATCGAACGCTTCTTTGTGATCCGGCTTGCCCTTGGAATACACCTCCTCGCCTTCGGGCACGAAGCCCTTGTGGCTTTCCGAGGCGCCGATGTAGTGGCGCATCTTGGCGTCCAGCGGTTGCGCAAAATAATCCCTGGCCGCCTGGCGCAGGCCCTCGATCAGCGCCGGATCGATGCCGTGCCCGGTGATGTACAGAAAGCCCACATCGCTGGCGGCGCGGCCCAGTTGCTCGGCCACGGCCAGGCGGTGCTCCAGTTCGATACTGAAGAGCCCGGCGATGTTCACCACCGGAATGCTGTTGAAGTTGGCTTGGGTTGGCGAGGTGTTACGCATGGCGGGCTCCTTCACGGGTGAAACGGTCGAAGTGTTCGCGCTCGGTCCGGGCCATCCACTGGTTCAAGGTCCAGAGGTCGGCCACCGGCATGTTGGTGAAGGGCAAGTGATGCAGATAACCGTCGGCACCGAACTCCGGGGTCAAGGTGCTGACCGGGTAGCCACGTTCGCGCTGAGCGGTCCAGACGGCCTCCCAGTGGCGCTGATGGAACGCCAGTTAACGGGCATATTCCGGTGCGGCGGGATGAGGGACTTGCGGGCCTTGGTCGTAGCCGACCCGCGCCTGGATGTGATGCACGCGTTCGACGAAAGCCGAAAGATCGTCGGCCGGATCGTCCAGCAGTCGCTCACAGCACACCACCCAGTGGCTGATGTCACTGGTGAAACGCAGGTCCGGCAGTTGGCGGATCAGCTCCAGGGTCACCCAAGGGCTGTAAAGGGAACGGGCGCGATGCGTCTCGAAACTGCAGAACACGCCATGCCTGGCGGCCAGTTCCATGGCCTGGCCGAAAAATTCGACCTGCAATGCCTGCGGCCAGCGGTCGTTGCCTGCCAGCAGATTGACGAAACGTGGGGTCAGCTCCGAGGCCCAGCCCAGTTTGCGATCAATGTCGGCCAAGTGTTGGGTGGGCGTGGCGTTCTGGTCGGGCAATACATCGTAGGCACTGAACAGTGTGCAGATGTAGGGAACTTGATTACTGCGCAGGAAAGCGCCGAACTCGCCACGCTCATCGGCCTGCAGTGGCAGGCGCGCTTCGAGGCCATCGAAGCCGGCGGCGAGCAGTTCATCCAGGGCCTGCGCCTTGCTGGCGGTATAGCCCCATAACGTGCGGAAAATTTCTAGCTTCATGCATTCCTCTCGGCTGCGTCAGGCCACCCGCTATTGGGCTGGCGTTACTGGGCAGTCGAAAGAAGTTGCTGCGGGCCGCGGCTCTGATGGCTGCGGTCCCGTGTGACGAATCCTAAGGCTAGGGCGACAAGCGATTGAATAGGCTGCAGCAAATAGTTAGTTCAGAAATTCATGAACTAACGATGCCGGATTTTCTCGCGTTGTGTAAGCCGCAATGCGATCCGTAGCAGCTGTCGAACCTGCGCTCGCTGTAGCAGCTGTCGAGCTTGCGAGGCTGCGTTCGGCTGCGAAGCAGTCGTGAGTCCGGCTGATGTGGTCTGCCTGACACATCGCGAGCTCTGGTTTTACGACTGCTTCGCAGCCGAACGCAGCCTCGCAGGCTCGGCAGCTGCTACCAAGTGTGCGCCCGGTGCGGATGGGCACGAACCAGAACAGAGCACGGCGGCTCTGCCATTCCCGCGACTGGTGCGTTGCTCGCCTGTGCGGCCTTCACAGCCCTGTAGCCATCAGATGCAATTCTCCTTCCACCGCGGGGTGACAGGCTGATCCGTTGTCGAACGCAAAGGCTGGCAAACAACTTGCTTAGGCTTTTGATCAGGCTTGAGCCATCAACACCGATGGTTTGGCAAACATCTCGGACAACGGCGTCCGCTCCCCTGCCCATTGCGGCAGGAGAGCGTGCGCCGTTTTTGCTTTCATCCCGGCATCAGAAGGAAATCCTCATGTCCGCTCAAGGAATGCACCCACCGGGTCACGCCATCGTTCATCTGCGCAGCGATGGCGGCACATCGCACCCGGCCGGCACATCATTCGCCAAAGCCTTGTTCGAACCTGGCAGAGCCCTGCTCGAACGCAGCAGGATCGGCTTCTGGCTACCGCTCGGTTTGGCCCTCGGCGCCTGTGGTCTCGCACTGGCCGAACAGCCCGCAAGCGCATTGGCCCTGATACCTGGCGTGCTGTACCTGGGATGCGCCTGGCAGCTGCGCGAGCGTCATCAACGCCAGCTACAGACATTCTGGGACACGGAACTGGCACAACTGCTGCGCAGCTCCCGGGATACCGACCCTGCGACACTGCTGGTGGCCGCCAGCCTGCAACTGCGCAACAACGAACGCTTGCGCAGCGAAGTGCAGTTCGCCAGCCGTGCCCTGGAGCAGATGGCCCAACAGGCCCGCGATCAAGGTGCGGAACAGAGCCAACGCATCGCCATGATCGCCGCCGCCAGCGAACAGATCGATCAGACCCTGCACAGCATCGATGCCTTGGCCAAGGGCGCGCTGGCAGCCTTCGCCAACGCTCACACCCAGAGCGAAACCGGTTGCCTGGAGGCGCGCTCAGTGGGTGACAGCATGCGCGTCATTCAGCACCGCCTGGGCAATACCGCACACGCCGTGGAAGCGTTGCTGCAGCGCACGACCGCCGTGGAAAGCACGGTCAACAGCATTCAGGCATTGGCCAAACAGACCCAGTTGCTGGCGCTCAATGCCTCCATCGAGGCGGCCCGCGCCGGCGAGCACGGGCGCGGTTTCGCCGTGGTCGCCGATGAGGTCCGCAGCCTGGCCCAGGCCACCGACCGGGCGACCCACGAAATCACCAGCGCCGCGACGGCGATTGCCCTGGCCGTGCGCCAGGTGGATGGCGAGGTCAAGGAACACCGCGATCTGCTGGCAGCCGGGAGTGAACAGAGCGAGCAGCTCGCCGCCAACCTCGACGACCTGGCGCAACATAGCCAGACCAATCTGCAACAGCTCGGCGCCATGCAACAGGCGCTCAGCGAGTATCAGCTAGCCAATCATGCCCTCAGCGAACAGTTGCAACAGGTCAATGGCGCGGTGCAGGAACAGAGCACGCAAACCAATGTGCTGCACGACCTGACCCGTTATCTCAACCAGGTCACCGTCGGAAGCCGCCCATGAATCCAGCATTCGCCACAGCATTCGACGATGGGCCGTCCCGCCAAGTCCGTCTGCCACAGGGTGATACGGGACTAAGGCAGGCGCTGTTGCTCGGTCTCGACCTGCTGCAAGGACTACAGCAGCATCGCGGTCTCGGCGGACAAGTCACCCGCGAGGCGCAACAACGTTGCCAGGCATTGGGGCACGCGCTCGACCAACGCTGGAGGGAGTGGCCGTATTCCGCACAGTGCCAGGCCTGGGGCGCGTTACGTCGCGACCCGGCGGATTTCGATGGCCATTGCCGATTGCTGCAGGACCTGCTCGGCGCCATCCAGCACCTCGAACTGCAACGCTGTGCGCTCAGCCTGGCGCGCCCGAGCATCGCCGCGCGCTGCTGGGAACTTGAAGAGCTGGGACGACTGCGCGGGCTGTCGGTACGCGCCGCCGCCCATCGAAGTTGCCCATTGGAAATGCTGATTCAATTGCAGTACCTGCACGAACGCTTGCTCAAGCACGCTCCCCATTCGCTGCACACTGCGCTCGAACAACTGCAACGCTGCCTGATCGGGACAACCACCGTGTCCATCACCCCGGCGCAGTGCTATGCCCTCCTCACCCCATTGCTCGACGAACGCCTGGACGCCATTCGCCGGGATCTGGATTGAGGCTGCCGCCACCAGAACAGAGATCCGCAACAGCTCGTTCCTTTACCGTAGATTCGCTACTATGTTTGCACCGCTTTCCTTGTCGGCGGATTTCTTCACTCTGGAGCCCGAATGCCTAGTCAAAAGGACATCGCCGCCGAAAGCGGCGCACCGATGATTCCTGAACAGCGCCGTGAATTGATGCTGCGCCAATTGCGCAAGCATCAGGTGCTGAGCGTTCATCAGTTGATGGAAATGTTCGACTGCTCGCACATGACCATCCGCCGCGATATCGCGCTGCTTGAACAGGAAGGCCGTGCTTACTCGGTCACTGGCGGCGTGCGAATTGCCAGCCAGCTCCACAGCGAGCCCAGTCATCAGTTCAAGGCGGTGGTCGAGTTGCCGCAGAAGCAGGCGATGGCCAAGCTGGCCGCGCGGCTACTGCATGCCGATATGACGGTTTATCTGGATGCGGGGACCAGCACACTGGAAATCGTCCCGTACATCAAGGCGCTGTCGGGAATGACCGTGGTGACCAACGACTTCGGGATTGTCCAAGCGCTGATCGATGCGCCCCATGTCACGGTGATTCACACCGGCGGGCAACTGGATCATTCGAATCAATCGTGCGTGGGCGGTCTGGCGGTGGCCACCTTGCGTCAGATCGTCACCGATATCGCTTTCATTTCCACCAGCTCCTGGGATTTGCGTCGCGGCCTCACCACGCCGTCGGCGCTGAAGGTGGAGGTCAAGCAAGTCGCGATGCAATCGGCCTCGCAAGTGGTGCTGGTGGCCAGCAGTTCGAAGTACGGCACGTTCAGCATGTACCGGATCGCCGGGCTCGAGCAGTTCGACATCATCCTCAGCGACGACGCACTGACCCCTGCCGCGGCCGATAGCATCCGCAAGCAGGGTGTCGAACTGCTGTTGCCTTCCGATAACAACCTGTAAGGCGTTAGCGCGCCTTCCAGTCCCGCAGCCACTGCAAGCCGGCCGACGTGTTGCCACGGGGCCGGTATTCGCACCCTACCCAGCCGTCATAACCCAACTGGTCGATCAACTCGAACAGATAGGGATAGTTGACTTCGCCCAGGTCCGGCTCATGTCGATCCGGTACGCCGGCGATCTGGATATGACCGATGCCGGCGAAATCCCGACGCAGTTTAGTGGCCAGGTCACCTTCGACGATCTGGCAGTGGTAGCAATCGAACTGAACCTTCAGGTTACTGGCGCCCACTTCCTTGCAGATGGCCTGGGCCTGATCCTGGCGGTTGAGGAAAAAGCCCGGCATGTCGCGCGTGTTGATCGGTTCCAGCAGCACGGTGACACCGACCTTGGCGGCCTGCGCGGTGGCGTAGGCCAGGTTCTCCAGGTACGCGCCGTGATGCCGTGGTCGATCGTTTTCCGACGGCAGCAGCCCGGCCATCACATGGATGCGTGAGTTGCCCAGGACGGCGGCGTATTCCAGTGCGCGATCGAAACCGCTGCGAAATTCACTCTCCCGGCCCGGCAACGATACCGTGCCCCGCTCGCCTGCCGCCCAATCGCCGGGCGGTGCGTTGAACAGCGCCTGCACCAAGCCGTTATCGCTCAAGCGCTGTTTGAGTTCCTGGGCGCTGTAGTCGTAGGGGAACAGGTATTCCACCGCTTCAAAACCATCGGCGGCCGCGGCGGCGAAGCGATCCAGAAACTCATGTTCCGGGTAGAGCATGCTGAGGTTGGCAGCAAAACGAGGCATGGTAGCTCCTATGTATGTTTTTTGTAGGAGCCAGGCTTGCCGGCGAAGGCGCTCTTAAAGACGCCTTCGCCGGCAAGCCTGGCTCCTACAAGTCGACAGTTCGTTAGACAAACGGCCAGATCAGCAAGGTAATACCGAAACCCAGCGTGCCGAGCAAGGTGGTCAGCACGGTCCAGGTACGCAGGCCGTCGGCCACGTTCAACCCGGACAGCTTGGTGAAGATCCAGTAACCGGCGTCGTTGATATGGGACATGGCCAACCCGCCACCGCCCATGGCCAGGCACAGCAGCGCCATGTGATTCGCGGTGAGGTTGAGGGTCGCGATCAGCGGGCTGATGATGCCGGCGGTGGTCACCAGCGCCACCGTGGTCGAGCCCTGGACCGCACGCAACAGCATGGTCAGCAGAAAGCCCAGCGCGAGCACCGGCAGACCGGTGGTGCGCAACAAATCGGAGACCACCGCGCCGATGCCGGTATCCACCAGCACCTTGCCGAACACACCGCCGGCACCGGCAATCAGAATCACCATGGCCACACCTGGCAAGGCCGAACCGATCACGTCAGACACCTGGGTACGACTCCAGCCCCGACGCGAACCCAACAACCAGGCACACAGCAAGGTGTCGATCAGCAGCGCCACCAATGGCGCACCGAGCACGGTCATGATGCCGCGCAGGACCGAGTCGGCAGGCAGCAACGAGTTGGACAGTGTTCCCAGCAGAATCAGAATGATCGGTAGCGCTATCAGGCTGACGATCATGCCAAAACCCGGTGCGGGTGCCGGCGGCAACTTGGAAACGATAGCGCTAGTGGACTCTTCCAGGCCCATGTGCGACGCGGCCACGGCAGCTCGTTCAGCGCTCTTGCCGTTGCCATTGGCCCAGGCGACCAGGTCTTCGTTGGTGACATGCGGGCCATAGACTTCGGCGCGGATATCGTCGGTCATCGGGTACACCCGACGGGTCATGCGCCCGGCCACGCGGTAACCGACATAGCAGAGGAACGCGGTGATCGGCAGACCGAACATCAGCACGCGACCGAGGTCGGCACCCAACTGACTGGCAGCGGCCACCGCGCCGGGGTGTGGCGGCAGGAAGGCGTGTACGGTCAGCAACGCAGCACACATCGGCAACGCAAACACCAACAGTGGCTTGCGTGCACTGCGGGCAACGCCATAGGCCAGCGGCATCAGGATGATCACACCGACCTCGAAGAACACCGGCACCCCGACCATGAACCCGGCAATCGTCAGCGCCAGCGGCGTGCGTCGATTGCCGAAACGGCTGATCAGCGTCTTGGCCAGCGCCTCGGCGCCGCCGGAGAGTTCGATGATCCGCCCGATCATCGCGCCCAGGGCAATGATGATCGCGATGTGGCCCAGGGTCTTGCCCATGCCGCCTTCGATGGTGGCGACCAGGTCGGCCGGTTTCACCCCGGCCACCAGCGCCACCAGAATGCTCACCAGCATCAACGCCACGAAAGGCTGGAACTTGTACTTGAGCACCAAAAACAACAACAGAGCGATCCCTAGCCCCGCGGTAACCATCAGGATTAACGGGCTCATTTCACAAGCCCTCCGCGCCGGGCGAACACAAGGGTGCTGCAACCGGGTCTGAAAATGCCGCAGTGAAGGTGAGTCATGCCTGGATGTCCTCTTGTTATTGTATTTTTCAGGCAAGCCGGGGTCGTGGGAGTCGCTGCGCGTCTCCCGAACGGGGCCTGCTTTATCGGTCTTTCGTGTTCTATCGTTTGAAGAAAAGTCAGCGCCCTACCAGTGCACACCGAAAGCCGCTCGCAGCTCGTCCAGTGCTGCCTGATCGAGCGGTTCGGGCTTGGGATTGCTCATCAGCCACAACCGCGCGGTTTCTTCGAGCTCCTCCAGGGCGTAGCTGGCTCTGGACACCGAACTCTCCCAGACCACCGGCCCCAGCCGTTCGAGCATCACGCCGCGAACACTGTTGGCCAGTTGTGCGACCTGTTCGGCCACCTTTGGCGAGCCGGGACGCTGGTAGCTGATCAACGGGATATGCCCGACTTTCATCACCTGATAGGGCGTCAATGGCGGCAGGATGTCGTTCGGCTGCCAGACACCTGCCAACGTCAACGCCACCAGATGAGTGGAATGGGTATGCACCACACCACCGACACTCGGGTTGCGGTCGTAGACCTGGCGATGCAACGCCAATGTCTTCGACGGCTTGTCGCCAGACACCCATTCGCCAGCCAGATTGACCTTGGCGATGGTCGCCGGATCGAGGCGGCCGAGGCAGACATCGGTCGGCGTGATCAGCCAGCCATCGTCCAGCCGTGCGCTGATATTGCCGGCGCTGCCGACGGTGTAACCGCGCTCATACAGGCTGCGGCCAACGTCGCAGATTTCTTCGCGCAGGGCGTTTTCATTACTCATTGCGCACCTCCGGTCTGGGCCAGTTGCTTCAGCGCTTTGCTGAAGAAATCCCGACCACCGAAGTTGCCCGATTTGAGCGCCAGGGCCAGAGGCTCATCGGTGCTGCTGACGGTTGCCGGCACACCCGGATCAATCTGCGCGCCAATTTGCAGCAGTTGTACGCCCAGCGCCTGAACCACCGCGCCCGACGTTTCACCGCCGGCGATCACGAAGCGCCGCACGCCGCTCTGACGCAAGCCTTGAGCAATTTCGCCAAAGGCGTTTTCCACCAGACTGCCGGCCTGTTCGACGCCGAGCTGCTGTTGCACTGCCTTGACCTCGTCCGGTGCGCTGGTGGCGTAGATCAATACGGGTTGTTCATTGTTCTTGGCGAAGGCCAGGGCCTGGGCCACCACCGGTTCGCCAGCCGCCAGGGCCAACGGATCAATCCGCAACGCGGGTCGACCGGCTTCGAGCCAGGCCGCGACTTGGCCATTGGTGGCGACCGAAGCGCTACCGGCCAACACCACTTCACCGCCAGCCACCGCCGGGAGTTTCGAGGCATCGAGGTCGCGCAATTTACCGGCGCGACGGAAGTTTTCTGGCAAGCCCAGGGCCAGCCCCGAGCCGCCAGTCAACAACGGCAAGTCGGCACAGGCGGTGCCGAGGGTGTACAGATCCTGGTCCGACAAGGCATCGGCAATCGCCATACCGATACCTTGAGCCCGCAGTTCGGCGATGCGTCCGCGTACCTTTTCGGCGCCTTGGGCAATGGTGTCGTAGCGCAACAGGCCGACGTTCAGACGGGTCTGCGACTGCAGCACCCGCACCAGGTTGGCATCGGTCATCGGCGTCAGCGGGTGATGCTGCATGCCCGACTCGCTGAGCAGTTGATCCTGGACGAACAAGTGACCGCGAAAGATCGTCCGGCCATTCTCCGGGAACGCCGGGCACGCCAGGGTGAAGTCGCTGCCCAGCGCCGCCAGCAGTGCTTCACTGACCTGGCCGATATTGCCGGCCGCGGTGGAATCGAACGTCGAGCAGTACTTGAAGAAAATCTGCTCGCAGCCTTGCTCACGCAACCAGGCCAGCGCGGCAAGGGATTGCTCGACCGCTTCGGCGACTGGAATGGTGCGTGACTTGAGGGCGATGACGATCGCATCGGCATCGAGCCCGGCCGCCACTTCGCTGCTCGGAATGCCAATGCTTTGCACGGTGCGCATACCGCCGCGCACCAGCATGTTGGCCAGGTCCGTGGCACCGGTGAAATCGTCGGCGATGCAGCCCAGCAATGGGCGTGCAGGGGTAGTGTTCATTGGGTGTTCCTCAAACCGGCTCGGTCTTGGCAGTCGGCAACTCGATGCCGGGGAAAATCTTGATTACTGCCGAGTCGTCCTCACGCCCGAAGCCGGCACTGGAAGCCTGCATGAACATCTGGTGGGCGGTGGCCGACAGCGGCAGCGGGAATTTGCTGGCCCGTGCGGTATCCAGCACCAGGCCCAGGTCCTTGACGAAAATATCCACCGCGGACAATGGCGTGTAATCAGCCTTGAGAATGTGCGGCACGCGGTTTTCGAACATCCAGGAATTACCGGCGCTGTGGGTGATCACTTCGTAAAGCGCCTCGGCATCGACCCCTTCACGCAGGCCCAGCGCCATGGCTTCGGCAGAGGCCGCGATGTGCACACCGGCGAGCAACTGGTTGATGATCTTGACCTTCGAACCCAGGCCATGGCTGTCGCCCAGGCGATAAACCTTGCCGGCCATGCCTGCCAGGACGGCTTCGGCCTTGGCGTAAGCGTCGGCCGGGCCGGACGTCATCATGGTCATTTCACCGGCAGCCGCCTTGGCTGCGCCACCGGAGATCGGGGCATCCAGATACAGCAAGCCCTGGGCGGTCAGGCGCTGGCCCAGGTCGACAGCGTAGATCGGGGCCACGGTGGCACAACCGATCACCAGGCTGCCCGGGCGCAACGCAGCGACGGCGCCACCCTCGCCAAACAATACGGTTTCGGTCTGCTCGGCGTTCACCACCACGGTAATGATCACGTCGCACGCCGCGGCCATCTGCGCGGGCGAAGAGCACGCCACGCCGCCCTCCCCGGCAAACTGTTCAGTCACCTGCGCACGCACATCACAGGCATGCACATTGAAACCACTGCGCAACAGTGAGCGGGCAATGCCCAACCCCATCGCGCCCAGACCGACAACACCGACATTCTTGTTATTCATGGGGTACTCCTGAGGGAAGCAACGGCCTGTTCCACGCCGGTAAAGCGCAGGCGGCGGGCCGCGATGTAGAGATGGGCACCGGCGGCATGGCCAGCGGATCGCCCAACACAGTGGCAGCTACGATCGCTTGGCACTGGTTGAGCAGATAATCCATCAATGAACAGATTATGTGAAGTATTTTTTTAAAATAACATTTTTTAACATCTACTCAGGTGCATCGATAGCCGCGACGCGCTTTTTTGTAGCAGCTGTCGAGCTCGCGAGGCTGCGTTCGGCTGCGCAGCAGTCGTAAAACCAGAACTCGCGGTGCATCAGGCAAACCACGTCAGCCGGATTCACGACGGCTGCGCCGCCGAACGCAGCCTCGCAGGCTCGACAGCTGCTACGGGTCGCGTTCACGCAGGTGAAAAAAGTCAGATCGCCATCAGGCCGCCTTGCAAAAACACCACGACCGTCTAAGTTCAGAACTATCTCTACAGGCGTAACCAAACCGTACATAAACCAGCCCCTCAGGCGAGAGAATCTATTGATCTAAAACCAACCAGACGCTGCTTTTAATTACTGACACGGAATCAGTCATAAAAATAAAGAGGGATGCTTGATGAAGCGCAGCCATGGGTATCGTGCGTTCTCGCAACGGGGGCCTGCCGGTCATTTCTGGATTTCATTGCTTTGCTTCTCAGGCTTGGTGATCGCCAGCTTTCTGTTGTTCGAACAACAGATCCAGGACTTCCTGACCCATCTCAACTTGTACCAGCCTTCCACTCCCACCCAAAAACTCAACCTGGCCCTGCTGCTGATCGCCCTGCTCGCGCTGGACGTGGTGCTGCCGGTGCCTTCGAGCATGGTCGCGCTGCTGGCCGTGGCCATGCTCGGCGCTGTTGGCGGCTACCTGGTGATTTTCGTGGGGCTGTGCCTGGGGGCCGGACTGGGGTATGCGCTGGGGGCGGGCTATTTTCGGCTGCTGTCCGGCCGCCTGGGCCTGCATCAGCGCCAGCCGGGGCAACTGGCGTACAAGCTGGGCACGCTGTCGTTGATCTGCCTGCGCGGCGTGCCGGTATTGGCCGAAACCTCGGTGGTGGCCGCCGGGATGCAACGTTATCCGCTGCCCGCGTTCGTGTTAGTGACCACCCTGGCCAATGCCGGTCTGGCACTGGCCTACAGCGCCATCGGCATCTACCTCGTCGAGCAGAACGCGCTGCTGGTGACCCTGCTCGCCAGCATGGTGTTGCCCGGGCTGTTTATCGCCGGGTACAGCCTGTTCAAAACCTTGCGCAAGCAAAACGCCGAGCATTCCCTGCACGGGCGTTTCGAGGTCCGTTACGACTACCCGGTGGTGTTCACCGATCACCTGTTCGAGCCGTCCAATCCGTGTCTGCATCACCAGCTCACCGCACGACTCACCCCACAGCACCGGGGCCCGGTGACGGTGCTGGTGTTCGCCGATGAACAACTGCTGCAAAGCGCCCCGCACCTGCTGGAACAGATCGACGCCTACTTTGCCGCCCATGCGGCGGACCTGCATTTGCAGGCCGCGCCGATTGCAGTGCCGGCCGGCGAACTGAGCAAGGATTCACAGGTGTTGCAGCAGCTTTACACCGATATGCTGCAGCATGGGCTGGACCGGCATTGCTATGTGCTGGCCCTGGGCGGCGGTGCGGTGCTGGATGCGGTGGGCTACGCCTGCGCCACCTTCCACCGTGGCATTCGCCTGATCCGCATCCCGAGCACCGTGCTGGCGCAGAACGACGCCGGCATCGGGGTGAAAAACGGCATCAATGCCTTCGGCCAGAAGAACCTGCTGGGCGCCTTCTACCCCGCCACCGCGGTAATCAACGACTTCCAGCTGCTGACCAGCCTGACCCGCCGCGACCAGATCGCCGGGCTGGCCGAGGCGGTAAAAGTGGCGCTGATCAAAGACCAGGCCTTCTTCCAATGGATGGAACAACAGGCCGACGCCCTCGCCCACTTCGATCACTCGGCCAGCCGCTATGCCATTCGCCGCTGCGCCGAACTGCACCTGGCGCACATCACCGGTGCCGGCGACCCCTTCGAGCGCGGTAACGGACGGCCACTGGATTACGGGCATTGGGCCGCGCACAAACTGGAAAACCTCAGCCAGCACCGACTACGCCATGGTGAAGCCGTGGCGGTGGGCATGGCCCTGGATGGGCTCTATGCCAATGCCCTGGGGTTGTTGAGCGATGCCGACACCGAACGGCTGCTGAACCTGTTGCTCAAGCTCGGCTTCAGCCTGAGCCCGCCGGAACTGACCTTGAAAGATGCACAGGGACGCTCGCTGGTTCTGCTCGGTCTGGAGGAATTCCGCCAGCACCTGGGCGGGCAACTCTCCATCCCCATGCTCAGCCGGATCGGCGAGTCGGTGGACCTGCACGAGATCGATGCCGCGCGGATGGAACAGGCGCTGCAACGGCTGTCGACCCGCATCGATCCGGCGCTCACCCTCAGCGAGGGCTGCGCGCAATGAGCCAGACACCACTGAACCTGAAAACCTGGATGACCCTCGGTCGGGTATCCAACCTGCCCACCGTGTGGACCAACACCTTGGCCGCCGCCCTGCTCGCCAGCAGCGCTGGTGCCCTGGCGCCGCCGTCGTCGCTGGTGTGGATCCTGCTGTTGGCCGCGCTGTCGTTGCTGTATCTGGCCGGCATGTTATTGAACGACCTGCTGGACGCCGACTGGGACCAACAGCACCACAATCCCCGCCCTATCACGTTGGGTCTGGTCAGCCGCCAGCAAGTGGGGCTGGCTACTGCGCTGTTGCTGATACTGGCTGCGGCCTCGGTATTGGGCCTGAGCCGGTTGATCGATCAACCGCACTGGTTGCTGGGTAGCGCCACCCTGCTGGTGGGCTGCATCCTCGGCTACAACGTGCTGCACAAGAAATACGCCCACAGCGTCTGGCTGATGGGCGCCTGCCGCTCGGCCCTCTACCTGACGGCGGCGGCCAGCCTGGCGGTGCCGCCGGAGCCGATCTGGCTGTGCGCCATGTTGCTTGGCGTCTACATCAGCGGCCTGACCTACCTGGCTCGTCAGGAGCACAACAACCAGTTGCTCAGCCGCCTGCCGCTACTGCTGATGTTGAGCCCGCTGGCGCTGGCGATCTATTCCGACAACGTCTGGTTCTGGCCGGTGCTACTGCTCTGGCTTGGCTGGCTGGGCTGGCATTACTGGCACCACTTGGCCAACCCGCAGCAACGGCAAGTCCGTGCCTTTATCGGCGCTGGCCTGGCGGCTCTGCCACTGTTTGATGCCCTGGTGCTGGCTGTGGCCAACCAGCCGCTGGGCAGCCTGTTATGCGTTCTGGTGTTTTTCCTGCTTCCACACTTCCAGCGCTGGATCAAACCGACATGAACATGGACGTCACTGCATCGCCATCGGCGGCTCTCGAAATACGCCACGACTGCCTCGCCGAACAACACCAGGCCCTCACCCAACAGCTCGATGACACCGAGCTGCAGTGGTGGCGCCAGGCCCAGGAGCAGCTTGCCCAACGCCCGGACGGCAATACCGCGGCGCTGTTGAGCAGCCAGTGCAAGCGCAACCTCAAGGAGCAATCGCTGCCCCACAGTCCCGACTGGAGCAGTGTCCAACTGGCGCGGGCATTGTTGCTGGCTCAGGTCCTGGAGCAACAGCCCCTCGCAGGGCAACTGCCGTTGCTGCGCCAACTGTTCCTGTGGGGTGACGATCAAGAAAAAATCGCCACCCTGAAGGCCCTCGACTGGCTCGACAGTCGCGGGCTTTGCGTGGAACTGGCGCTGCAGGCCGGGCGTACCAGTAACAGCCAGGTGTTCGCCGCCCTCGCGCTCGACACCCTTTACCCATCGCGCCATTACAGCGAACGGGCCTTCCATCAATTGGTGCTGAAGGCGCTGGGCATGGGGCTCGATATACGACGCCTGATCGGCCTGACGCAACGACACAGCGTCGCCCTCAACCAGCTGGCCCTCGACCTGCTGGACGAACAGCTCGCCGCCGAACGAACGGTGTCCGCCGGGCTGCCCCGAGTGATTGCCTTCGACCTGCTCAGCCCGGCGCAACACCAGCGCCTGGCCGGCCTGAGTCAGCAGCAACGCTTGCCGCCTGAGTGGCATGAGTACTTGGCCGGCACCTCACAGAACTGACACTCAACGACTCCTTTTCCTTGACGAGGATTTACCATGCTCAAGTACTTCGACCCGCATATTCATATGGTCAGCCGCACCACCGATGACTACCAGAACATGGCCGCCGCCGGCATCACCGGGGTGATCGAACCGGCCTTCTGGCAGGGTCAGGCCAGGACCAGCGTCGGCAGTTTCATCGACTATTTCGACACCCTGTTGGGCTGGGAGCGCTTTCGCGCCAGCATGTTCGGCATTCATCATTTCTGCACCATCGGCCTCAACCCAAAGGAGGCCAATGACCTGTCGGTGGCCAATGAAGTGCTGGAGATTCTGCCGCGCTACTTGGTGAAAGACGGTGTCGTGGCGGTCGGCGAAATCGGCTACGACGACATCACCCCGGAGGAAGATCGCTTCCTCGCCGCTCAGCTGGAGCTGGCCAGACAATTCAATTTGCCGGTGCTGGTGCACACCCCGCACCGCGACAAGATCGGTGGCACCAAACGCACCCTGGCGGTGATTCGCGAAGTCGGGATTGCCGAGCACCTGGTGATCATCGACCACCTCAACGAACTGACCCTGCCGCTGGTGCTGGACAGCGACTGCTGGCGCGGCCATTCGATCTACCCCAACACCAAGATGTCGGAACAGCGCATGGTCGCCCTGTTGCAGCAGTACGGCACCGAGAAAATGGTGGTCAACAGCGCCGCCGACTGGGGCATCAGCGATCCGCTCAAGGTGCCGAAAACAGGCGAAGCGATGCTGGCTGCCGGCTTCAGCGAAAGCCAGGTCGAACAGGTGCTGTTCCACAACCCCGTGGACTTTTTTGCCCAAAGCGGCCAACTGGACAAGACCCTGGTCAGCACCCCGCTGCCCATCGACCAGCGTCGGCAGTGGCAGGAGAACTCTGCCCTGCGTGGCCAGGAACCGGTGATCAAATGAGTGCCGGCACGGGTTGGGCTGCCGCGCAGGTCGGTTATTGCAGCAATGTGCACCCGACCCGTGACCTGGCGGGACTACGGTCATCCATCGAATGGCATTTCCGGGGTGTGCGCACCCTGCGCGGCCTGAACGAGCAAGACAGTGGGCTGTGGATCAGCGCCCTCGCCGCGGCCGAACTACAGCAGGCGTCAGCTCGCGCGGACTTCCTCAGCCTGCTGCAACGCAGCGGGCTGCGGCTGACTTCACTTAACGGCTTTCCCTATGGCCAATTTCATCAGGGCGCGGTGAAAGCCGACGTCTATTTGCCCAACTGGACTGATCCGAAACGGCTGGCGTACAGCCTGAATCTGGCCCGAATCCTGGCGCACGCCCTGCCGTCGGATTGCCCCCAAGGCGTGATTTCCACCGTACCGCTGGGCTATGCCGCCGACTGGAACCCGCGGCGACAGCAGCGTGCCGAACACCTGCTGCGCCAACTCACGGCTTCACTGGCCAGGCTGCATCGGGAGACGGGCAAGAAGATCGTGTTCTGCCTGGAGATGGAGCCGGACTGCGTGCTGGAAAACACCGACCAGGCCATCGCCTTCTTCCACCGCTACCAAGCCAGCGATCCGCACCATGACTATCTGGCGCTGTGTTTTGATGTCTGCCACCAGGCCGTGGTTTTCGAACACTGCTATCAGTCGCTGGAAAAGCTGCGCCAGGCCCGAGTGCCTGTCGGCAAGATCCAGCTGTCCAACGCGCTGATTTGTCACCTGCCCGCTGAAGACCACAACCGGCGCGAACACGTGCTCAAGACCTTGAGCGACTTCGCCGAAACCACCTACCTGCATCAAGTCAAAGCCCGAGATGCGCAGGCGCGGTTATCGGGCTGGGCCGACCTGCCCGCCGCCCTCGACGATTGCGCCAATAACCTGGGGCAGTACCCCGAACTGCGGATTCATTTCCACATCCCGCTGTTCAGCGAACACTTGCTGCTGCGTGAGCTCAGCGGCAGCCAGATCGCGCTGTCGCAGACTTTCGACTTTCTCGCAGACCATGGGGATTTTCGTCCCGTGCTGGAAGTGGAAACCTACAGCTGGGGCGTCCTGCCCGCGCAACTGCGGCCCAACACCGAGCACGCCCAACTGCAGGGAATCGCCGCAGAACTGCACTGGGTCGAAGAACAACTGCGCCAGCGTCAATTGCTGCAACCCCAAGTGCGGGAGGCGTACGCCGATGCCCTCTGATCACCCGCGTCAACCGCTGCTGCTGATCAACGTGGTCGGGCTGACCCCGGCGCTGCTGGGGCCGGCGACACCGCACATCAATGCCCTGTTGAAAACGGCGAAAATGGCCAGCCTGCAACCGGTGTTTCCGGCGGTCACTTCTACAGTGCAGGCCTCGATCCTCACCGGCGCGTCGCCGTCGGAACACGGCATCGTCGGCAATGGCTGGTATTTTCGTGACCAGGCTGAAGTGCGTTTCTGGCTGCAACCCAACGCACTGATCCAGGGAGAAAAGGTCTGGCAGACGCTCAAGCGCGAACTCCCGGGTTTTCGCTGCAGCCAGTTGTTCTGGTGGTACAACATGTATGCGGACGTGGATGCGGCCATCACCCCACGCCCGCACTACCCGGCCGATGGCCGCAAGATGTTCGGCCTGTATTCGTCACCGGCCTCGTTGCATGAGCGTATCGAGCAGCAGATCGGTGAATTTCCGTTTCCGGGTTTCTGGGGGCCGGCGGCCGGCATCGCATCGAGCCGCTGGATCGTCGACTGCGCCATCGCCGAATTCCAGCTCGATCGACCGGACCTGCAGTTGGTCTACCTGCCGCATCTCGACTATTGCCTGCAGCGACTGGGCCCTGATCATCCGTCGATTGCCGACGAGGTGCGGGCCATCGACAGTGAAGTGGGTCGCCTGCTGGCCTTTGCCCAGGAGCAAGGCGCGGCGGTGATGCTGTTGTCCGAATATGGGATCGAAGCGGTACAGCAATCCATATCAATTAACCGGCTGTTGCGCTCGGAAGGCTTGTTGCAGGTGCGCCAATCGCTGACCTGGGAGTTGCTCGACCCTGGCGCCAGCGCGGCCTTTGCCGTGGCCGATCATCAGGTCGCGCACATCTACGTGAGGCAGGCGCAAGACATTCCTCGCGTCAAAGCGCTGCTGCAGCGCCAGCCCGGCATCGAGCAGGTGCTGGATAAAGCCGAACAACGGGCCTGGCAACTGGATCATCCGCGCAGCGGCGAGCTGGTGACCGTGGCCGCGCCGGGTTACTGGTTCGATTACTACTACTGGTTCGACGATCACAAGGCACCCGACTTTGCCCGCACCGTGGACATCCATCGCAAGCCCGGCTACGACCCGCTGGAACTGTTCATCGACCCGGCCATTCGCTTCCCCAAATTGAAAGTGGCGCGCCGCCTGCTGCAGAAAAAGCTCGGCTTTCGCTACTACATGGACCTGATTCCGCTGGACACCCGCCTGGTCCGTGGCAGCCATGGTCGCCTGCCCGACAGCGAGAACACCGGCCCGCTGCTCATCACCAATTGCGATCTGCCGTTGCCCCAGCGCCTTGCGGCCACGGCAGTGAAGCAACTGCTCCTGGAACACTTCCTGGGGCATTCACACACCGACCCGGCCAATGCCAAGGAGCTTCCATGCGGCGAGCCATTTCTATAACAGTTCTGAGTGCCTTGGCCGGTTTGGCTCAGGCACAGGACACCAACAACTTCAACTGCAGCAACTTCCTGCAATTTGGAATCAGTGCCGACCAGACCCGTACGGCGTTCAACAAGCACCCCGAGACCATGGCCTGGAACTGGTTCGTCTGCCTGAACCAGCCCGACGCCCAGGGTTACAACCGCGTGTGGGAGTCGTTCAAGCCTTCCGACCAGGTCTACCTGGCCAATGGCGTCAACCCTGGCTCGTATGACAGCCGCATGAAGCTGCCGGGCGAGGTGCTCAGACAAGCCAAGGCCCTGGGGCTGGACTCGAACCGTCTCCTGCACAACCTCAATGCCACCCAGCAGGTCGACGGGCTGAGCCTGGAAATGGGCGGCGCCGTGCCAGCCGCACAGCAAGGCCTCGTCGTGCGCTTTCAACTGCTGATGTCCAAGGACACTTACGACTACATCGTCAGCAAAAACGTCTACAACATGAATGGTCAGGACGCCCTGACGAGCAATCTGAACTTTCCGGCCACGGCCTGGGAGTTGAAAGCCTCCTGGCTGTGGATCGGCGCGGACATGGCTTACAAGAAGAAGCTGGAAGCCGACGGCTACTACGTTGCCCAGGCCTATTACTCGATAGGCACCGGGTACAAGGTTGGCTACGCGGCGCTGAGCGGCTTGCATGTGGTCAACAAACTGGATTCCAGCTGGGTCTGGACCACCTTCGAGAACGTCAACAACAGCAAGTACACCGTGACCAAGGGCCAACCGTCCGCGCCGATGAAAAACAGCACCGGACCGACATCGGCTGCCATACCGGTCAATACGCAGTTCCAGGCCAATAACCCAAAGCTGTCGAAATACGAGTTGATCGGCGTGGAATACCAACCCAAGACCCAGGTCCTGGCGAACTCGCAGTTGGAATCGGCATTCCAGGCCAATTCGTCCTGCCTGGCCTGCCACGGCACCGCCGCCTACTCGAAGCAGGATGGTTATTTCAATTTCGCCATACCGAGCGGCGGCGGCCTTACCTACCCCACCACACCGCTGCCGGACACGGCCTTCACCGGTTATCAGAAACTGGATTTTGTCTGGTCGCTGAAACATGCCCAGTGGCAACGCTAAGGAGAGCACGACATGAGCGTACTGAACTTTCCCCGCATCTACCTCAACGGCGAGATGTTCTGGAACCCGCCGACGGCCAACAACAACGACATGTTCCCGCTGTATGACGCAGTGAACATGGACATCAACTGGCCGTTCGTGAAGCACTTCGGCGTCGACCAGCACAACGCCCCAGACAGACTGATGCCATGGACCATCTCGACGCAGTACATGGCTAACATGCCGACCTACGTACAGCAGGTGCCAAACAATATCAATACGAACCATGACCCGTACATGCCCGCCGAATGGGATCTGTTCGGCGACAACGGTTGCGGCCTGGTGAACTACGGGAAAACCACTTCGACCGTCATCGGCGGCGAATTGAAGATCAATAACTACATCAGCCAGGACCCGCTGGTCGGCAAACAATACCAGTTGCTCGGCAGCCCCCTGGGCAGCAATACCCCGACCCCGGCGCGCTTCGTGGACATCAGCCCATGGCAAAACACGTTCACGGCGCTGTACTTCGACAAATTGGTGCTGGGGGACTCGAACTGCGGCCTGACCCTCAACCGCAAGTACCGGATGATGGACCGTTTCCTGAACTTCAGTTGGGCAGGCCTGGGTAATGGCCTGATGAACGTCAGCACCACCTGGCAGACCTGCTTCCCCAAGGAAAATCTGGAATGGGCGACCGGCAACTCCGCCCTGTTGACCAGCCTGAAGCAGCAGATGGAGGAGCAACGGGCGCAGGGCCTGATGTTCCGGTTTTCCGTGTACCTGACCTGCTATGACAAGAACGGCATATTCAACGACTACCCGCAGCGCCCCAACACCCGTTCCAACGACCCGAACATCATGGCGGATGTGCGCGACCTTTACAGAAAGGGCTTGCACAACGTCAACGAGATTTTCTTCAACCCTGCCTACAGCCGTACTTCAGCGGTCCTGGGCTTGTGGTTCGCCGATGAATACCCCACCGCGCCCGCCGGACGGCGACTGGTGGCCGATCAACCGGTGTCGATGAACCGAATGAGTTTCCATATCCAGGATGTAAAACAAGCCAAGTTGGGCGTGATCTCGGCGCAGATTACCGGTGATACCTTGTCACTTGACCTGGGCAACACCTTTCCGAGCTATCCCCTGGACGCCATGGTCGATATCCCCGTCCCGGAAAAATTCAACGCCGGTACCTACCATTTGGGCGCCGAGGTGGATGGAACATTCAAGCCGGCGGTCATCTTGAACTACGTGGACTACCGGCAAGCAGCCTTCAACCAGCGCTCGGGTATTCTCGATATCTCCCTCAATGACTATACCAAGGGTGTATTGCAATCCGGTCCCCTGATTCTACGTCAGCTGGGCAAGAACGGCGCTCCCCCCACCCGCGCCGCCATCCAGCAGACATGGACCGCCGAGGTGATCGAAAGCGGCAGCTTCGTTGACGTTGGTGACCACAAGACGCTGCACATCATGGTGCAGAACGATGGCAAGCCGGCCGCCAACACCACACTGTGGGTGGCCGAATATGGCAACCCCTACATGGTGACCAGCAGCGACTACTATCTGGCGTTCAGCAACGCGGCCAACTTCACCCTGTTCTATGACAACCCGACGGACCGCGCAAAGAACACGGCCAACCTGCCCCAGTTCATCGACGCTGCCCCGGTCATCCACTACCGCAGCACCGGCAGCGGCCGACGACTGACCGCCTTGGAGGACGTGCCCAAACCCAGCGGCAACCCGATCGGCTATCAAGATTTCCTCGTTTCCGGCAAACCGATCGCAGTCAACCTGCGCCCCTGCCTGTCCCTGGACAATGCCAAAACAGTCACCGGCACGCTGAACGACGACCAGAGAACGAAGGTGGTTTGCTCCTATACCGTCATCACCACCAATGACCAAGGCATCGCCGAGCTGGGCTACACAGGCATGGCGCCAGGCTTCCCCACCCTGCGCTTCTTCGTGAAGGAAAACAGCGACGACCCGGCCATCCCCTTCAGCTTCCCGCTCGGCGAGGCCTACGTCGACTTCCTTGCTCCGCTGCGGGTCCTGCCGCTGGACATGAAGTTGCAACAGGAGTTCATCGACACCTGGAACGGCATATGCACCTCCACGCAAGCCCCGGAAGAAATATGGAACACGTTCATCTTTCCAAAGGTCCTGCAGTCGTTCTATTACCTCTACCCCATCATGAACAAGTACATGCCCCTTGATTCACGCACGCGGGTGGAGGGCGCCGTCGACCAGTTACTCATATTGATCAACAAGGAGAACCAGGACGAAAGCACCCTGGCCATGCCCATCACCCGAGACCTGTCGCAAAGCCGCCGCGCCATACTGCAGCTGTGGGCCAAACGTCTGGTGAAGCTCAACTTTCCACCCAAGACGCTCTCCATGAGCGACTACAACAACCTTTGACGTTTCACGCCGGATTACCGGGTGGCGAGTCCGTCACCCGGTACTTCACAGGAGGTGTCCTATGAAAATCATCTTGGACCGGTTGTTGCTGTTGATCCTGCTGCTCAGCCCGCCTGTTTTCGCCCAGGACAGCGGTGCCGTGTACTTCACCATGGGGGTGCACAACACCGAGGGGTGCAATGAACAGAACGGTAATTGCATCGCAACACGAGCACCGGGCGAGCCTTCCGATCCGTTTTTCCCGGCCTACTGGATCAGCGACTGGACCATGTACCGGGTGATGCACAACTACGAGAAAAACCCGCCGCCCTACAGCAATCCACCCACCACCCTGACCCCGGCGGACTACACCGTCTCTCGCGGCACCAGTTACTACGACACCGCCTACATCCCGCCGGATGGCGACGGCTTCGGCGCGATGATGGAACACTACGAGAAATACTGCCTGCCGATCTTCCCGATCAAGAACAACAACTACACCTGCTCCTTCGTGTCGCTGGGCAACAAGGCCTACTTCCTGACCTATCCCCAGGACCGTCCCAAGGACATGCCGGCCTGCTGCATGTTCTCGCCGATGAACCACCCACCACGGCAGGATTTCATCAAGCACCTGCCCTACAGTGCCGCGCGCAGCCAGAACCTCAATGGCAGCGTGCAAGCCTATGCCCTGGATGTCGACTCGCCACAAGGCCCGATCCTGTTCGGCTACGCCTTCTACAAGAACGTCACGGGACAACCGCCCTACCGGCATCCGCAATCGTTCTATTTCTCCGGTGATGCCAGCGTCGCCAACGCCCCCATCGTCAGCCAGAACTACACCAACTTCCGCATCGCCAAACCGGACCCGGCCCAGACCTGGGCGCAAGTGGCCGCCATGTGCCCGGCGAATCCGCCGCCCTGCCAATTGTTCGAGCCACCGGCGTCACAGAGCAACGGCCAAAAGGCGCAGTGGAACAAGCTCATGCAACGCAAACCCTGAATAACGACGAAGGATCGCCATGAAAACCACATTCCGTTTCTGCGTGATGTTAGTGGGCCTGGCCAGTCTGCCGGCCTTGATCCTGGAGCAGGCCCTGGCCCGAGAACAGGCCATGCCGTCGACGCAGGCCAGTAACCTGAGTTGCCAACCCCCCAGCACCGCGCCGGTCGCCACCGCCAGTCAGGACCAGTTCGATCAATACAGCTGGCAGATGTTCATCGCTTTGAACTGGCCCGCACAGGATGGGCAACGAGGTGATCCCGACTGCGCCAAACAGCTTGGGGATCCCGGCTACACCGTTTGGCAAACCTACAAGACCGTGGAGGAAATCTTTCTGCCGAGGGGTGCCAATCCTGGCCCGTGGAATACCCCGCAGACCGCCAAAAGCCTGGGCATCATCAACATCGCCGCGCTGAAGAACAGCACCCAGGTGAATGCCGTCGACCAGGCCGTCGGCGGCTGGCTGATCGACCAGGCAGGTAACCCGACCTACTACGACATCTCGGCCAACGAGACGTCCTACGACTACATCGTCAACAACAACTTCTATAACGCCGACGTCGTTTCCAAAGCCAATAACATCAACTTCCCCAATGGGGTCATCGAGGTCAAGTCGAGCTGGCGCATCCTCACCCCCAACGACAATGCCAGCCACTACCTGACCATGCTGGCGCGCGTGGCCACGTTCAACGACCAGGGCCAGCGCAGCGGTGTCACCGAGGCCTACCTGGGCCTGGTGGGCCTGCACATCATCACCAAGGTCAATGGCTATCCACAGTGGATCTGGTCGACCTTCGAGCAGATCGACAACGTTCCGCCCAAGGAACTGGTACACGGTGAGTGGGTCGATCAGCCGACACCCGGCACAACCTATTCCTACTTCAACCCCACCGCGCCCCTCGTCAGCCTCAACCAGTCACCCTGCGACTGGCAGACTCAGGGCGGACAACTGGCCTGCGTGCCCAAACCCGGCACCACGTTCCAGACCCCGAACCCGCTGAACCGGGTCACCCCGATTGCCGAGATCACCAACGGGGTAAACACCAATTACCGCACCAACCCGGACGTGCAAAAAAGCGTGTTGAAGTACTACCAGCTCATCACCACCCAGCGTCCGTTGATGCCGGACAACCCCAGCAATCCACTGGGCCAGCCGACCCCGTCGCTCTCGGCCAACGTCACCATGGAGAGCTACATCCAGCCCAACAGCAGCTGCATGAATTGCCACTCCATGGCGACACCGGTCAAAAGTCCCTACAAGGCCGATTTCTCCTACATGTTCAAATTCGCCAACGCGCCTGTCGGCAAAACCACCAAGGACGAGGAATAGATCATGAGCATTCTCAATGGACCACGCCTGAATTTCTGGGGCGGCATCCGCACGGACGTCAGCCTGCCAAACAACTCCCCCACCATTCCTTACGACGGCAATGAGGAATGGCCGCTCTTCGACCTGACCACCTCGACCCTGGCGCCGACTGCTCAGTCTTATACCGACGATCAGCTGAACAACATGATCAACGCGCCCGACGGCGACTACTACACCGCTGGCGGCTGGAATCACTATGGGCAGCATGTCGTCGACATGCAGAACGCCTTGATCAGTTCCCAGGGCAATCCGGGCAGCATCAGCACCACCGGCGACATGGTGGGCCAGCCGGTTTATCTGCTCGGCTCGGTGGATCCGGTGACCGGACAAGGCCCCGTCTCCGGCCCGATGATGGTGGACCTGGACCCCACCTCCTCAACGACCACCCAGATATTCGTCGGCGGCCTGCAGATTGGTGGTAACAGCGACATCCAGTTGCTGATTCGCAGTAATACCGTGTGCAGCAGTTTCGACGTGGCGGGACGTGTGCTGTTGCCCGCGAAAATGGATGCGCCGGGATCTTTCCACGCCAGCGGTACGTTTCAACTGACCTTCCCTTTGAGCAGCATCGTCAGCTGGAACCAGAACAGCAGTGGCCTGCGCTCGATCATCCAGGCACCGGGTGCGACCGGCATTGTCCTGCGTTTCGTCATGTTCGAAATGTGCCCCACGATGACCACGGAACAACTGGACGCCGATTATGCCGCCGGCCGATACACCCCCAACCCGAGCATCGGCAGGGTCATCGGTACACTGGCCCCGGCCTTCGCCGACGAGCCGCTGAACTGCCAGCCGGGCCGGCAACTGGTCAACCAGAGTACGGGGAATGCCGGCTATGCCGACCTGGGCGGCAACGGTTACCTGAGCATCGACATGGTGAACGTCATTCCGAAGCAAACCTTCAGGGCCGTCAGGGACGATATCACCAGCCCTATCGGACCGAACGCGAACTACGGCCCCGTCACCATCACCGCAGGCACCACTGAACTGGCCACCCTGGACCCGACCAACCGCTTTCTATTCGACTACTACGTGTATGGCGGCATCGTCGACCTGCCCCTGACCGCCAACCAGCTACAGGCAGTGCAGACCGCCGCCCTGGCGATCAACGCGCCCGGCAAGGTCGCCGGTACCACGTTGCAAGCCACCGAATCGACCTATCGGGTGTATGCCGATCAGCGCAACGTCTACCTGGAGGACTACCCCAATGGCCTGTCAATCACCTTGCAGGTCAGGTACTTGGGCGGTCCGGTCCCCAAAGCCACCGAAATCGACCTGCAGGCTGCTGCTCCTGCTGTTTACGATGAACCGCAATACTGGGATTTCCTCGATTTTCCTGCATCGCTGACCGTTAACCCTGGCCAGCTCGCGATCAGTTTCCCGGTCACCGTCAAAGCGGGTTCTGCCGCCCAGGCGGGCTTTGTCGCCTTGACCTGCACGGCCAATGGCCTTCCAAGCAGTGGCTACTTCACCAGCTTCCGCAAATACGCACAGACCGACTTCGGCATCCCCGCGGGCACCCACATCACCTGGGAGCTGATGTACCCGAACGTCCTGCGCTTTCACTACCTGGCCTTCCCCGCCATGTCGCGCTACATCCCGCTCAATCAGCCCGACGCGGTCATGGGCGCCAAGAACCCCATTCTCGCCCGAACTTCGGATGCGTACAAAGGCACCACGCTGTTCATGCCTGTGGTGCGCTCGATGTCGCCCTGCCAGCGGGCGCTGCTCCGGGCTTATCTCACCGGTGAACCGTGGCAACCGCCGCAGTAACCGCATCCATCCGTTATTCATGGAGAGAGCCCTATGCCCATTCCCATTAATATCCCTGCGCGGCCCAGCGAAACCCTGTGCCCGAGCACCATCATCGCCGAAGGCCTGCTGAACCCTCGGGGCATTTGCGTGCAGGCCGATGGCAGCCTGCTGCTGACCGAAGCCGGCTCGGGCCTGCCGGAACAGCCCTTCAGCGGTCGTATCAGTCGACTGCGACCGGATCCGCACAAGCCCGGCGCCTATCTGCCCGGCGAGATACTGGCGCAAGGTTTTCGCGCCATGAACATGCAGGCTCGCATGCTGCGCGATGAAATCATGGGGCTGTCGGACATCGCCTGCGGTGACGGGCGCTGTCTGGTCAGCCAGACCGATTACGTCGAGGGTTCCAAACTGCTGGACCTGCAATTCACACCGCCCGAACCGGTGTTTCACAGCCGTGGCAATCTGAATGCGCTGTGCTACCACCCGACCCGCCGCAGTTGGCTGGCGGTCAAACCCGATACCAATCAGTTGGTGGAATTCGCCAGCGGACAGGACGAACGCGTGCTGGTCCGGTTGCCCGAACTGGACCAGGGCCAGGAAGCCGTCCCGGTGACCCTGGTGTACGAACCGGCGACCGACGCAGTGCTGATCAGTCTGTTTTCCGGAGAGTTGCAGGGCGACCCGACGCGCAAGGGCATCGACTTCGCCGAGAAGGCCGGCCAGGTGATTCGGGTCTGGCCTGACAGTGGGCAAGTCGAGCTCCTGATTCGTGGCCTGCAACTGCCGACCGGACTGGCGCTGTGTCCGAAGGGCAACGTGTTGGTGCTGGAGCTCTGCGACCGCCTGCAGCAACCCTTGCCACCCGACTGGAACGGCGAACCGCTGCATGGCGGCTTTACCCGTTTTACCGGGCGACTGCTGAGCTGCAACTTGCATACCGCCCAGGTCGCCGTGCTCGCCCGCGACCTGGATACCCCTTCCAACCTGTGTCTGCTGGAGGATGCGGTACTGGTGAGCGAAGGCATGGGTTTGACCGGCCGGCCACTGCCCATGCCAGACAACACCGTCGTCCCGTTGAGCGGCAGGCTGCGGCGGGTGCAGCTCTGAAAAGGTGGGCCACACGTTGCCTGAACATTACCTGCCCCGAATTTGGCAGGAATGTTCAGGTCACGCATGACGATGGGATAACCGATGACGCTGCAATCGTTGATGACGATAGAAAACGTGCTTCACGCATTCGGCTGACACCATGTACAACAGGCTGATCGTCAACACCATCCCCAGAATGTGGAACGGCAGAGGCACCAACCCGAACCAGGATGCTGCCGGACTGTAAGGTAACCCGATTGCCAGCAGGCCAATGCCCAGCGCACTGATCATCAGCAGTTTCGCCGGGCGGCTTCGATAAAACGGCTTGTAGGTCCGCACAATAAATATTGTCAGCAGTTGGGTCAGCAGCGATTCGATGAACCAGCCACTGCGAAATACCTCGGGCACCATCTCCGCCAGCAGGTACAGGGCAATGAACGTCAGCATGTCGAAGAACGAGCTCACCAGCCCGAATACCACCATGAAGTTACGGATCTCGGTGATGTTCCAGCGGTGAGGTGTCTTTTCCCACTCGCGATCCACGTTGTCGTTGGCAATCCCCATGGCTGGGATGTCGGACAGGAAGTTGTTGAGCAAGATTTGTTTGGCCAACAACGGCAGGAATGGCAACGCCAAAGAAGCAAGTGCCATGCTGATCATATTGCCAAAGTTGGCGCTGGAAACGATGGAGATGTACTTGAGGGTGTTGGCAAAGGTATGCCGGCCCTCTTCGATGCCCTCGCGCAGTACATCCAGATTGTGCTCCAGCAGCACGAAGTCGGCGGCCTGCTTGGCCACATCGCTGGCGTTGTCCACGGAGATCCCGATATCGGCAACCTGCAGCGCCGGCGCATCATTAATGCCATCGCCCATGTATCCCACGGCATGTCCGGTCTTCTGCAGGGCTCGGATGATGCGTTCCTTCTGATTGGGATCGACCTCGGCGAACAGTGTCGTCAGCGGAGCCAGATGCATCAGCGCTTCGTCTTTCATCTGCGACAGTTCAGAGCCGGTAATGATTCGCGCCACTGGCAGGCCTACCGCCGCGGCGACATGGCGGGCGACCAGATGGCTGTCGCCACTAATGATCTTCACTTGCACGCCGAGCTTGTCGAGCGTGGCTATGATGTTTCTGACCCCAGGCTCCGGAGGATCGAAAAACAACAGAAAGCCGCGAAACGTCATTTCTTTTTCGTCGTCCCGACCATAGTGCGGCTGATCCGGCAACGTGCGGCTGGCCAGGCCCAAGACTCGAAAGCCCTGCTCACTCCAGTCGGCGAAACGCTGAGCGATCGCCGCAAGTTCACTGTCATTCAGCGCTGATACCCGTTCACCTCGTTGCAGGTGAGTGCAAACCTGGAGCACATTGTCCAGCGCCCCCTTGGTGATCATCAGCGTGCCGACCTCGGGTGCATTGGCCACTACCACGCTGAGGCGCTTGCGGATGAAGTCATAAGGGACTTCATCGCGTTTGATGACATCGGCGCACGAAACCTTGTCTTTGCCTGCCAGGGTGATGGCATCGTCCATAGCGTTGCGCATACCGGTTTGCAGACTTGAATTGAACACGGCCAGCTGCAAGACGTGCGGGTTGGCGACCCCGTCAACATCCATGGCACCGTCCAGCACCACGACACCCCGGGTCAGCGTACCGGTCTTGTCGGTACACAGGATGTCCATTGCGCCCAGGTTTTCGATGGCATTGAGGTGACGCACAATGACTCCTTTGGCAGCCATGCGTTGGGCACCTTTGGCCAGTGTGATACTGAGGATCGCCGGCAGCAGTTCTGGCGATAGCCCGATGGACAAGGCAATGGCGAACAAGAGTGTGTCGAGGGTCGGACGATGCAGCAGAATGTTGATGCCGAAGACCACGATTGTAATCACCAGCATCACCCGCAGCAGCAAGCCACCGAAATGACGCAAGCCACGCTCGAATTCCGTTTCGGGTGGTCGTAGCGACAAGGTCTTGGCGATGTGGCCGATTTCACTTTCTTCGGCATAGCGCGTCACGAGCACCTCGGCAGTACCGCTGCGAACCGAAGTGCCCATGAACACACAATTATGGCGCTGTCCCAAAGTCGCGTCGGGCGCACAATCACCTGGCAGCTTCTCCACCGGAAAGGTTTCCCCGGTCAACAGGCTTTCACTGATAAAGCAATTGAGGGCCTGTAGGACGCGGCCGTCAGCGGCGATCAGGCTACCGGCGCTGAGCAGCAAAATGTCACCCGGCACAACTTGATCCGCGGCAACATCGAGGGTCTTGCCCTCCCGACGTACCGTTGCCTGCAAGGCAATCTTGCTACGCAGTTGTTCCACCGCCGTGCTTGCACGATTTTCATACCAGGCGCTGAGTACCGCGCTGATCAACACGATGCACCAGACGATCGCGGCGTCCAGCCAATCTCCCACCACCAGCGCCACCAGCGCGCCGGCAATCAGAATCAGCACCAGTGGTGTACGCATTTGCTCGATCACCAATTTTGCCAAACCCTGTGGCCGGCCCTTGGCCTGAACCCGGGCACTGCGCATTCGTGCTTTGGCCTGCACACTGCTCAGCCCCGTTTCGGCGCTGTGCAATGTGCTGAACAACTGACTGATCGGCGGGCTCCAATAATCAGCGTTCGTGTAAAGCGCTGTTGCTTTAGGGGTGGCATGCCATTCGCGATGGGCCAGCCAAAGACCCGGCAACATTGGCAACCAGAAGGTCAGGCCGCGAAACAGCAGGGTGGCGGAAAGCGCCACCGCAATGTTCACGCCGATCCAGTGCAACGTCACGACAGCCGCCGCTTCGAAAGCGCCGAGACCACCCGGAACAATGCCGATACTGCGTAACACGCTGGCCAGCATGAATCCGGCAAATAGACCCAACGGTGGTGCCGATACGCCCAATGCACGTACCAATACCCACAACGTTGCGCTGTCCAGCAGGATGATCACCAACTCCAGTAAGGTAATGCGCCAGAGCAAGGCGCGGTTGCGTATCAACTGCTTGTCTGCCCCGGTGAGCAACAAAATTCCTTTGTTGATCATGGAGAAACGTTGTCCCGGCACATGGGTCGCCAGATGGGAGTTGCCCGCCAGTCTTGGCGTCAATACCGCCAACGCCAGGCTTACTGCAACAAACACCAGGCATGTGGTCGTGATCGCAGCCGTCGCATGCCCTTGAAATATCACCACTGGCAATGCCACGCCCACCGAGAGCACATAGGCCAGGAAGTACCCGGACAAATCCAACACCAGGCACGCCAGAACCACCGGTTTTGCGAATCCCATGCGCACGAAGGACGCGACGACCGCGAATGCCCCACTGATTCCGGAAGACGGCAAGGCTTGATCGACGAACAGCTTCATCAGGCTGAGTTTGCCCGCCTCCCACAGTGAAAGGTTCTGCGCCCCGGCTTTGAGCACCACACGAAAAATCTGTCCCTGCGCCATATAGGTCAAGGCTTGAAGACCGAGTGCACCGACGAGCCATATGGGTTCTGCTTGAGCCAACAGCTGCGCCAGGGATTCGACATCGGTCAGCCGCAGCGCGACGCCAATAACCGTCGCGAGCATCGCGGCGCCCAGCAGCCAGGTGATCCAGAGCGTAGAGCGACGGTAATGCTGCGCCTCCTCGAGCGTAGGCGCATTGGTGCAATCTGGAATGGGTGCTTTAACAGACATGCCATGCCCCTGAGCAATCCAGCAGATCGCTTGATTCTGGGCCGGTGTTTATGAAGTTGTTTGATCCATGTCAATCACACTGGCCCGAACGGACTCAGTCCGAGTTCTCTGTATCGCTGGGAACATTGTGCAGCTGCTCGCAAGAAGCAGCGTTGGCCTGAAGCGATCCTTGCAATGATATCCACGGAAATCAAAGCAAGGGTTCGCAGAAGTGTTTTTATACAGGCCGGGCCCGCGTCAATCGCGCTGTAAGGTGCCTCGGATTCGAGCGGGTGACACGATGATTTTCACGTTGTGTTCCTTGTTGTTAACCAATTGCTCAAAGCCCTGCCCGACAATCTGTTCCAGCTGAATACGCCCGGTTATCAGCGGCGTGATGTCCAGCCGACCGTCGGCGATAAAGGCGATCACGTCTGCGAACTCCCCGTTATAGGCGAGTGCACCCAGCACCTGTTTTTCGGTGGCGACCAGCTCGAAGAAATTGAACTCGCTGGGCTCCTCGAAGATGCCCACCAATACACACGTGCCGGCCTTGCGGATGAGGTCGATGGCGAGCTTGGCCGTGTGTTTGTTGCCGATGCATTCGAAACTGACATCCGCCCCCAGCCCGCCGGTCAGCCGCCGCACCTCAGCCAACGCGTCACACTCATTGGGGTCCAGCACCTGGCTCGCCCCCACCTCCAGGGCCTTGGCCTTGCGCGCTCCCGACATTTCCAGAGCAATGACCTGGGCCGCGCCAGCCGCCTTGGCGCACATGATGGTGCACAGGCCGATGGTTCCCGCGCCAACCACCACCACATTTTTCCCCAGCAAACTCCCGGCCTTTTTCACCGCGTGCATGCCCACTGCCAGCGGTTCGATCAACGCCCCGGCTTCGGCGGGAAAGTTGGCCGGCAACTTGTAAAGCAGGTTGGCCGGTACGTTGACCAACTCGGCGAACGCGCCATTGTTCATCCGCCCGGTGAACGCCAGGTTCTCGCAAATGTTGTACAGCCCATGGGTGCAGTAATAACAAGTGCCACAGTGCTGACAGGCATCGGCTGCCACCGGTTCGCCCACACTGAACCCCTGGACCCCGGCGCCGATTTCGACGATCTCGCCACAGAACTCATGACCGAGAATGCACTGCCCCTTGATGCCGGTCAGCGGGTGCGGCGCATCCACCGGAATGAACACTGGCCCGGCCACGTACTCATGCAAGTCGGAGCCGCAAATACCGCACCATTGCACGCGAATCTGCACCCAGCCCGCCGGTGGCGAGACGGGCAACGGCACATCTTCGACGCGGATATCGTGACGACCATGCCAGACAGCGGCACGCATGCTGCGGGTCGGATCAATTGGAAGGCTCATGTTGGAATCTCCTTGAAATCGTTGGCCTTGGCGCCCGGCAAATGGCCGGCCGCCAAGGGAGGCATCAGTGTTGTTGGACAAAGTCCAGAATCAGCCGATTGACCTGCTCGGCCGCTTCCATCTGCACCATGTGCGCCTGACCCGGCAGGATTTCGACCTGAGCAGCCAGGCCAGCGCTGTGGGTCGCAGGAATGATCGCGTCGTCACTGCCCCAGATCAGCAACACCGGTTGCCGGTTTTCTTGCACCACGCCACGCAGATCGAGTTGTTGCCGGCCTTCTTTGAACAGCCCCGCAACCAGCAGGCGCAGGGCCGCATCCACCCCTTCGAGGCGCTTGTACTTGAGCATGTCTTCGAGCATCTGCCGATTGACCAGTTCGGGGTCGGAGAACAGTTGCACCAATTGTGGTTTGAGGGCATTGCGGCTGGCTGCCTCGACAAAACCTTGCAGGTAATCGCCGTTGATTTCCGCGCCCAGGCCGGCGCTGCCGATCAAGCTCAGGGAACGCACCCGCTGGGGAGCCAGGCGCGCCGTGTTCAGCGACACCGCCCCGCCCATGGAATGCCCCACCAGATGCGCCACGGGAACATCCAGATGATCGAGCAGAGCCAGCAGCACCCTGCTCAACTCATCCAGATCTCCGTGTTCCAACTGTTTGCCCGACTCGCCATGGCCCGGCAGATCCAGAGCTATCACCCGGCGCCCGGCGGCCAATGCTTCATGATTGAACATCCAGTTATTCAGGTCACCGCCGAACCCGTGCACCAGCACCAACGGCACCCCGCCTTCGCCGCGCTCGAAGTAACGGATCAGTCGCCCGTCCAGTTCGACCTTCTGCGGCTTCGGCCCACTGTCTTCCTCGGCACCGTCACCTGGCACGAACGCGGCCTGGAACTGCTCGATCACCGCATCGATCTCGGCCTCGCTGGCTTCGCCGTCGACCACGATGCCGAGCAACGCACCAACCGCGAGGGTTTCATCCTGGCGCGCGATCTGCCGGCGCAGCACACCGGAAAACGGCGCTTCGACACTGCTGGAAATTTTGTCGGTTTCTACGTCGAGCACTTCATCGCCCTTGGCGATCGCCTGGCCCTCCTCCTTGAGCCAGACATCGACCCGGCCTTCGGTCATGGACAAGCCCCACTTGGGCATGGTCAGGGTATGGATCTGGCTCATGAACGCTTGCTCCACTCGATCAGCTTGAGCACGGCGTTTTCGATCTTCGCCGCGTCGGGGATATAGAGGTCTTCCAGAGAGTCGGAGAACGGCACCGGTGTGTGCGGCGCGGTGACCATCTCGATGGGCGCCTTGAGCGAGGCGAACGCTTTTTGCGCCACCAGGGCCGAGATGTCGGTGGCCATGGAACAGCGCGGGTTGGCTTCGTCGATCACCACCAGGCGCCCGGTCTTTTCCACGCTTTCCAGAATGCTGTCTTCGTCCAGCGGGCTGGTGGTGCGCAGGTCGATGACCTCGCAGTCAATCCCCCGCCCTGCCAGGCTGCGGGCTGCATCCATCGCCGTATTGACCGTGCGCCCATAGGAAACCAGGGTCACGTCCTTGCCGTCGCGCAGGAAGTTGGCCTCGCCGAACGGGATGGTATAGAGCTCTTCCGGCACCTCGCCCTGCATGCTGTAGAGCAGTTTGTGTTCGCAGAAGATGACCGGATCGTTGTCGCGGATGGCCTGGATCAACAGGCCCTTGGCGTCATAAGGGGATGACGGGCAGACAACTTTCAGGCCGGGGATGTGGGTCCACAGCGACGTGAGCATTTGCGAGTGTTGGGCGGCGGCCCGCAGGCCCGCGCCGACCATGGTGCGAATCACCAACGGGGTGGAAGCCTTGCCCCCGAACATGTAGCGAAACTTGGCCGCCTGATTGAGGATCTGGTCCAGGCAGCAACCGGCGAAGTCGACGAACATCAACTCACACACCGGGCGCACGCCGCAGGTCGCTGCGCCTACCGCGGCACCGACATAACCCAATTCCGACAGCGGCGTGTCCAGCACGCGGCCGGGAAATTGGTGGTAGAGGCCCTTGGTCACGCCCAATACCCCGCCCCAGGCGTCATTTTCACCAGGAGCACCGGCACCGCCGGCGACGTCTTCCCCCATGATGAACACGCTGGGGTCGCGACGCATTTCCTGGGCCAGGGCTTCGTTGATTGCCTGCTGATAACTGATTTTTCTCGCCATGATAAAGGTCTCGATTCTTGTTATAGGGGGCGTTCAGGGATAGGAAACGTAGACGTCGGTGAGCAGGTCGGCGGCGCTTGGCTTGGGGTCGGACTTGGCCTTGCGCACGGCATTTTCGATCAACAGGTCCACTTCGCCATCGATCTGGTCCAACTGGCTGGCATCGATCAAACCGGTCCGAGTGGTGCGCTCGCGAAACTGCATCAGGCAGTCATTGTGTTCGCGGAAATACTTGACCTCGTCCGGTGCCCGATAGGTCTGGGCGTCGCCTTCAAAGTGACCGTAGTAGCGGGTCAGCTTGACCTCGATCAACGACGGTCCTTCACCGGCTCGGGCGCGCGCCACCGCGGCACCGGCGGCTTCGTGAACGGCGAAAAAATCGAAGCCGTCGACGGTGACCCCAGGCATGCCGAAACCGGCTGCGCGGTCGGCGATGTGATCGCAGGCCACCGACCAGTTGGACGCCGTGGCCTCGGCGTAACCGTTGTTCTCGGCAATGAACAGGCACGGCAGGTTCCACACCGAGGCCATATTCATCGCTTCGAACACGGCCCCTTCGTTGGAACCGCCGTCGCCGAAGAAGGCCACGGCGACGCCGTCGGTCCCCTTGAGCCTGGCGGCCAGGGCCGCCCCTACCACCAGCGGTGCACCGGCACCGACGATGCCATTGGCACCGAGCATGCCTTTCTCGAAATCGGCGATGTGCATGGAGCCGCCCTTGCCCTGACAGACTCCGGTTTTCTTACCGTAGATTTCGGCCATCATCCCGTGCACATCAACGCCCTTGGCGATGCAATGACCGTGGCCACGGTGGTTGGAGGCGATACAGTCGTCATCCCTCAGGTGAGCCATGACACCGGCGGCCGAGGCCTCTTCACCGGCATAAAGATGGACGAAACCGGGAATCTCGCCGGTGGCGAACTCCACATGCAGGCGCTCTTCAAAGACGCGGATGGTGCGCATCACCCGATAGGCATGCAGCAATTGATCAGCAGTCAGCTGTGTCGACATTTTTATTCTCCAGGGTGTCTTGAGGCTCAAGTTTCAAAGTGCAAGGTTCAAAGGGTGTTGCGGGTGTTCACGACCGATGGCCAGCAGCCGCTCTTGCGCGGCATAGACCAGCGCCGCATTGACATCGATGCTCAACGGACCGCCGGCATCGAGGGTGACGGTGGGCAAGTCATCGGCGTTGAATTCGATTTCCCGTTCGCCATCCAGGGCCAGGGTGCCGCTGCTCAGGCACAGGCGATGGGCAACACCGGGTTCAAGGCTGGCGGCCGCGAGTACGCCGCAGCCTTGCAACAGGCCGGGCGCCAGGGGCACCAGCAAGGCTTCGGACGATTGCGGATCAAGGCGCATCCAGGCACCGTTGGGGGCTTGGCGCGAGACCGGAAACCACAAGCCGCAGAGGGCCGATATGCCAATGGACTGAGGTTCCGCGAAGGTGACGAACACCTCCGCCAGATCGATCCCACGGCTGATTGCACGGGCGCCGATGAAGGGCAGCGGGGACACTGCCACGTCTACCAGCGCCACTTCGCACAGGTCGCGGCTCGGAATCCGCACCAGCAGGCGTTTATTGCGACGCAAGGCAATTTCGGGTGGGATCCGGCCGCTGGCGAATAGCCCGCCGGCCAGCCCGGCGCTGGTGGCCTCACGCAGTTCCGGGAAGGCATTGTTGGTCCCCGTCGACAGGGTCAGCAGCGGAATGTCGCCGACTTCGGCAGCCACCGCTTTGTGGGTGCCGTCACCGCCGAGCACGGCAATCAGCGACACGCCGCGTTCAGCCATCCAGCGCGCGGCCTGGCGAGTGTCCGCCACGCTCTGGCGCAAGGTCAGTTCCAGGAACTCCAGAGTTGGCCAGTGGCTGTCACGCGCCTGGCGGCCATGACTGTTCTTCTTCACCGCCGCCGCGATGCCGGTCATGTCGGTGGGCATCAGCACGCGCTCGACACCGGTGGCGCCAAAAGCCGCCAGCAGCCGTTGGATCACCGAGACCTTGTCGGTGCTGGAAAACAGCCCGGCATTCGCCGTCAGGCGCCTTACGTCCCGGCCGGACGCCGGATTGGCAATGATGCCGACGGTCAGGGGCAAGCGACTCATGTCGCCACCACGGGTACGGCAAAGTAAAAGCCTCGGCAGGAGGACATAGGGCACCTCTTGTTATTATCGGGTTGCCAGTCGTGCTGGTTGCCAGGGTTAGAGCAAGGCCGGTGCCAGAATCGCAAAAGATCGCCGAAAAGCCCGTTCCAGAGCGGTTTTGACTACATTTCCAAGTGATGGGATCCCGCTCGTTTGAGACGTCCCATGTCAGCCTGCACGGGTTAGAGGTCAGACCTTGAGACGTCGCGTCTCAGCTTCGCAGTGGGGTGAACCGATGCTTGTCGACCGTCCGTGAACGGCGCTTAATAGCCCGCACAACTAAAAGAAGATCGAACCGGAGGCCCTAATGCTTTCCGCACACTCGAAGGCGCATGTGGATTGCGTCAGCCGTGTTTTGAAGAACGCAGCGCACCTGCCGCAACTGCCCGTGCCGGACTTGATCCTGGATTCATGGCGCCGCTCCATGGAGCAACACCACTTGGACCCTGGCTCATTACAAGGGCCGCGGATCCTGTCCCAGAACGTGCTGCAAGAGTGTCGAGAACGCTCCGAACTGTTCCTGCGCATCGCCAGCGAAGAAGTCGCCCGGCTCCATGGTCGTGTGCGCGATGCCGACTACTGCGTGTTGCTCACCGACGCCCAGGGCCAGACCATCGACTATCGCGTGGAAACCTCCATCCGTAATGATTGCCGCAAAGCAGGCCTGTACCTGGGCACCTGCTGGTCAGAAGGTGAGGAAGGCACCTGCGGGGTGGCTGCGGTGCTGACCGCACGAACACCGGTTACGGTGCACAAGCGGGATCACTTCCGCGCGGCTTTTATCGGACTCACCTGCTCCGCCGCTCCGGTCTTCGACCCTCGGGGGGAACTGCTCGGGGTGCTCGATGTGTCTGCGGTGCGTTCGCCGGACGACCGTCGTTCGCAGCATCTGATCCGGCAAATGGTGGTGCAGAGCGCACGGGAAATAGAACAGGCGTTTTTCATGAACAGTGCCCAGGGTTACTGGGTGCTGCGGGCCCACAACAGCCCGGGCTACGTCGACAGCCAGCCCGATTACCTGCTCGCCTGGGACGACGACGGCCAACTGCAGGCACTCAACCCCGCGGCGCGGCAGTGGCTGTCGCAAAGTTTTGGTCAACTGCCGGACCACATCGGCCAAGTGTTCGATCAGCAGTTATTGCATCGCGCCAAAGACGAATCACTCTGCCTGTTTCACTGCCGGGGTGGCCGCCATGTCTTGCATGGGCGACTCAGCGCGCCACGGCAAGTGAAACGCAGCCCGGCTCGGCGGGTACTGTCACCCGCCGAACTCGACCCGCGACTGGAAGAAAGTTTGCGCCTTGCGGTTCGGGTCAAAGACCGTAATCTGCCGGTGCTGATCCACGGCGAAACCGGTTCCGGCAAGGAAGTCTTCGCCCGCCAGCTGCACCAGGCCAGTCTGCGCCGTGATCGACCTTTTATTGCGGTGAACTGCGCAGCGATTCCCGAAAACCTGATCGAAAGCGAGCTGTTTGGTTATGCAGCCGGCGCCTTCACCGGGGCTTCGAATAAAGGTATGCAAGGCCTGCTGGAACAGGCCGATGGCGGCACCCTGTTTCTCGATGAAATCGGTGATATGCCCCTGACCCTGCAAACCCGGCTACTGCGGGTTTTAGCCGAGGGCGAAGTGGCGCCCCTGGGAGCGTCAAGAAGCAAGGCGATAGACATTCAGGTGGTCTGCGCGAGCCACCGCGATCTGGAGGCCCTGGTCGCCTCTGGCGAGTTTCGCGAGGACCTGTACTTCCGCCTCAGTGGTGCGCGATTCCAATTGCCGCCGTTGCGCGAACGCAGTGATCGACTGGCATTGATCAACCGGATACTCGAAGAAGAATCATCGGCCTGCGCAATGGCGATGCAACTGGGAAGCGCCGCACTGGAATGCCTGCTCGGCTATCGCTGGCCGGGAAATGTGCGCGAACTGCGGCACGTATTGCGTTACGCCTGCGCCGTGTGCGAGTCCCAATTGATTCTGTTGAGTGACTTGCCTGAGCATCTGCCCGGCCGTCGACTCAATGATTCGGCTTCAGCTGACACCCTGGAACGCTGCGTCAGTCCTGAACGCGAGGCACTCATCGATGCCCTCGTGCGTCATCGCTGGAAACCCACCCCCGCGGCCAAGGCTTTGGGCATCTCCCGGGCAACGCTGTATCGACGGGTGCATCAACATGGCATCGACATGCCTGGCAGGGGCTAACCACGAGTTCATCCGGCGGCCCCGCTCAATGAGCGTTGGCCACCGGACAGCACAATGGACTTGCATCGATCACAGTATTGGTGAACGGCATCGAATAAATGTGGGAGCAAGCCCCGGCTATTAAAACCAGGTTTCCATCTGTATCCCGTACTGCCACACACCGCCGGCGTTGAAGTCGGTCTTGCCGAAGTTGTCTGTGGAGCTGTATCGGTCCAGGTCCGAAGACCAGTTCATGAAGCTGGCGAACACTCGCAACTCGGGGCGTGTGAGCAGGTCTCCAACGTCGGGTTTGAAGGTCGGGGCGATGGTGAATTTCCAGAAGTTGCCGTCCACCGCATTACGTTGCAGGTAACCCTTGGGGTCGAGGTTCATGGTTTGCCAGCTCATTTCGTAGGCCATCTCGAAATTGCTGTTGATTTCATTGGCCAACCGCATGTTCAGGGTCATCCAGCGGTAGTCGTCACCCTTGACGTAGCGATCCTTGCTTTGTTCGGCCAGCAGACTTGGACCGATGCGCCAGTGGGGTGCAATCGGTGTCTCGCCGTACAGCGCAATGCGCAGCGCACGGGCGTCGTCGATCAGTTCGCCGTCCGAGCCAATGTTCTTGACCTCGGCCCCCAACCCTTGCCCGTAGAGCAGCGCCGTCTTGAAGAAGCCTTCCCTGCCGAAAAAGTTTTTCTGATGATTCGCGATCATGCTGTGCAAGCCGGAGTCCGCAGGCTTCAGGCCCGCTTCATTGGTGCGAGTGCTAAAGTCGTTTTTCTTTGAGCCAATGCCATTGAACATCCACTGCCACTGACCATTATCGAAGAACTGGTTGGAGGTGAGGATGTAGCTTTCCACATCGGCATTGACACCGCCCTCACTGAAATCCCCGTAGTTACGCCCGATCAACGAGTAATTCGAGCGCCAGTTCTTGTTCATCTGCACGTCGTAGATACCACCCCCGGTGCCGGCCAGAAAGACGACGTCCGAGTCCAGCCAATGGATATCGAAGTTGTCCCTGTCGAATCGCTTGCCTGCCCACAGGGTGGCGTTCTCGAACGTCGAATTGCCCTTGAATGCGGCGAGATGATCGAGTTCCGTAAATACCTGGCGCACATTCAGGTTACTTTCGGCGGCCGTCCAGTCATTGGAGCTTTCCACTCCATCGGCGATGGAAACCGTGAATTTGGAATGGGTGCCGTTCTGCGCATAGGCTTCTTTCGACAGGTCTATACGCATGTAAGTATCGTCTTCATTACCCAGTCGCCCGACTGCACCACCGACTGAACCGGCAGGCGTTGTATAAGGACCGCCCCGCCCGCCCCCCAGGCCATCGTTGATCAGCAATCCGGAGCGGGCGTAGCCCTTGAAGCTGAACCCGTCGGTGAGGTGTCCGGTACTGCCCTCCTTCTCCAGGCTTTGCTGACGGGCTTCGAGTTTTGCCAACCGCGTATCCAAAGTGGGCGCCGCAGTGGCGGTCGCAGTGGACGCAACAGGCTGCAAGGCGGGAGTGGACTGTTTGAGCTGCTGCAATTCCCTGGCGAGCGCCTGGGTTTGCTGTTCGGCGGCGGCTGCACGTTTTTCCGCGGCGCTGGCGCGGGCTTCAAACGCGGCCATGCGTTCTTCCAGAGTCGCGGCCTGAGCGGTGGCCGCCGAGGTGCCGAGTACGCCTGCGAGTAGCCAGCTTGATGCTTTCTGCATGGGGGATTTCCTGTTTTGTTTTTATTTTTTGTCCTGCGACCGGCCTTTTTTTCGTGAATTGTTAATTGTCAAAATCTACGAAAAAAAGGATGCCTCATCGCAAATACGCTGCTACATTTGGCGATGTTAACGTTAACTTTTCTAAAAACAAAAATAAAGAGGGCTTTATGAAACAGCTCAAATCACTCTTTCCAGCAGCACTGCTTGCCCTTTGCGCCGGGCTTCCATCCCTCTCCAGCGCAGCCAATCTGACGATTTCCTGCGGTGCGGTGGGCGCGGAATTACAACTGTGCAAAGAGGCCGTCGAGGCGTGGTCTCAACAGACCGGCAATCACGTCGAGGTGGTGTCCACGCCTAACTCGGCAACCGAGCGGTTGTCGTTCTATCAACAGATCCTCAGTGCGCAGTCCAGCGACATCGACATCATTCAGATCGACATGGTGTGGCCGGGGATGCTGGCCAAACATCTGCTGGATTTGCGCGAGGTGCTGCCCGCCGATGCAACCCAAGGCTACTTCCAGGCACAGGTGGACAACGCCACGGTGAACGGACGGCTGGTGACGATGCCGTGGTTCACCGACTCGGGCCTGCTGTATTACCGCAAGGACTTGCTCGAGAAATACAACAAGCAAGTCCCCCAGACTTGGGAGGAAATGACCGCTACCGCCAAGGATGTACAACAGGCCGAGCGCAATGCCGGCAACGCTAACGCCTGGGG
Organism: Pseudomonas sp. GR 6-02; assembly: GCF_001655615.1. Taxonomy (GTDB): domain Bacteria; phylum Pseudomonadota; class Gammaproteobacteria; order Pseudomonadales; family Pseudomonadaceae; genus Aquipseudomonas. Next base: position 2,899,917 of record NZ_CP011567.1, on the reverse strand, counting down.
GTACATCTTTCAAGGGCGTGCCTACGAAGGCCTGACGTGTAATGCGCTGGAATGGATCAGCAGCCAACCGGACGGAGGGCTGGTCAATCCACGAGGCGACATCGTGGTCAACAGCCAGGCCTCAAGAGCGGCGTTGACCCTGGCAAAAAGCTGGGTAGGCGACATCTCCCCGCGTGGCGTGCTCAATTACACCGAGGAAGAAGGACGCGGCGTATTCCAGTCGGGCAATGCGTTGTTCATGCGTAATTGGCCTTATGTCTGGGCCCTGGTGCAAAGCCAGGACAGTGCGGTAAAAGACAAGGTCGGGGTCGCTCCCCTGCCCCGCGGCGGCAGCACCGGCACCCATGCCTCCACCCTCGGCGGGTGGGGTTTGGCGGTATCGCGTTACAGCGCCAACCCGAAGCTTGCCGCCGAACTGGTGAGCTACCTGACCAGCGCTCAACAGCAAAAACATCGTGCGTTGATTGGCGCCTATAACCCGGTGATCGAGTCGCTCTACCAGGATCCCGAGCTGCTCGCGGCCATGCCTTATTACAGTCAGCTGCACAGCATTCTCAACGATGGCGTCATGCGCCCCGCTTCAATCACCGCCGCTCGTTATCCACGGGTCACCAATGCGTTCTTCGATCAAGTGCATGGCGTGCTGGCCGGCGAGTTGCCGGTCGATCAGGCGCTGACCGAACTGGAAGGCGAACTCACGCGTATCAAACACCGGAACTGGTAAGCCACAAGGAAGAAAATCACCATGTCTGTCTCTACTGCCCATGCTCCCTGTGACGAGCTTCTGCTCGCCAGGGAAACGCCGGTACAGCGCCGCCGAGTGCGCGCTGCCTGGCTGTTTCTGACGCCGATGTTGCTGTGTCTGGCCCTGGTAGCGGCCTGGCCGTTGCTGCGGACATTCTGGTTCAGCCTGACCGACGCCAACCTGGCGGACACCGCTGGCGGCACCTTCGTTGGCCTGAGTAATTATCTGTTCCACAACGGTTCCAGCTGGTCGGGCATCCTGGTCGATCCGCAATGGTGGAATGCAGTGCGCAACACCTTGCATTTCACCGTGGTGTCGGTGGGGCTGGAAGTCGTGCTGGGGCTGCTGGTGGCGTTGCTGCTGAACATCCAGTTCGCCGGCCGTTCCCTGGTGCGAGCGTTGATTCTGATTCCGTGGGCGATTCCGACCATTGTCTCGGCGAAGATCTGGTCATGGATGCTCAATGACCAGTTCGGCATCATCAATCACCTGATGCTCAGCCTCGGCCTGATTACCGCGCCTCTGGCCTGGACCGCAGATGCCGATCTGTCGATGTGGGCGGTGATTATCGTTGACGTCTGGAAGACCGTGCCGTTTGTCACCCTGCTGATGCTCGCCGCCTTGCAGATGTTGCCGAGTGACTGCTACGAAGCCGCCAGGGTCGATGGCATTCATCCACTGAAGGTGTTCTGGCGGGTCACGCTGCCACTGCTGATGCCCGCATTGCTGGTGGCGGCGATCTTCCGCATCCTCGACTCCCTGCGGGTGTTCGACGTGATTTACGTGCTGACCTCGAACTCGTCGAGCACCATGAGCATGTCGGTCTACGCCCGCCAACACCTGGTGGAGTTCCAGGACGTCGGTTACGGCAGCGCCGCCTCGACCCTGCTGTTTCTGGTGGTTGCAGTGATCGCCATGCTTTATCTCTACCTCGGACGCCGTCAACTGGAGGTCCGGTCATGAGCCCTCGCCTACTGAAAAAAGCACTGTTGCGCTTCGGTTTCTGGTGCCTGATCGGGGTGTTGCTGCTGTATGCGGTGTTCCCTTTCTACTACGCCATCGTCACGTCGCTGAAGCCGTCCAGCGCCTTGTTCGAGGTGAGCTACTGGATCAAAAAACCCGACTTCTCCAATTACGCGGCGGTGCTTAACCAAGCCTCATTCCTGCGGGCTATCGGTAATTCACTGGTGGTCGCGCTTAGCGTAGTGACGCTGGCGCTGTTCCTCAGCCTGACCGCCGCTTATGCCTTGGGCCGGGTGAAATTCCGTGGGCGTGGCACGGTATTGATGATGGTCCTTGGGGTGTCGATGTTTCCCCAGGTCGCGGTGCTATCGGGGCTGTTCGAGGTGATCCGTGCCTTGGGCCTGTACAACACGTCCTGGGCGTTGATTCTCAGCTACACGATTTTCACCCTGCCCTTCACCGTCTGGGTGCTGACCACGTTCATGGGTCAACTGCCCCATGAGCTGGAAGAAGCGGCAATCATGGATGGCGCCTCGCCCTGGGTCACGCTGACCCGGGTGCTGTTGCCGTTGCTCTGGCCCGCACTGGTCACCACTGGCTTGCTGGCTTTCATCGCGGCGTGGAACGAGTTCCTGTTTGCCCTGACTTTCACCCTCACCGACACCCAACGCACGGTGCCAGTGGCCATCGCCCTGATTTCCGGCGGCAGCCCCCATGAGTTGCCTTGGGGGTTGTTGATGGCGGCATCGGTGCTGGTCACCGTCCCACTGGTGATTCTGGTGCTGATCTTCCAGCGCCGAATCGTTTCCGGCCTCACTACCGGCGCGTTAAAGGGTTGATGCCCGACAACTACAAGGAACAGCATCGTGATCAAGTTGAAACTGGATAACGTGAACAAACAATTGGGCGGCGCGCGGATTCTGCGCGACGTCAACCTGGAGATCGCGGCGGGTGAGTTCGTGGTATTCGTCGGCCCTTCGGGCTGCGGAAAGTCGACCCTGCTGCGCCTGATCGCCGGACTGGATTCGATCTGCGCCGGCGACCTGCTGATCGACGGGCGTCGGGTCAACGACCTGGAGCCGCGCGAGCGTGGCGTCGGTATGGTGTTTCAGTCTTATGCGCTGTACCCGCACATGAGCGTCTACGATAACATCAGCTTTGGTCTGAAGCTGGCCAAGACCGAAAAGACCAGCCTGCGCGAACGCGTGCTGAAAACCGCGCAAATCCTGCAATTGGACAAGCTGCTGCAACGCAAGCCAAAGGAGCTGTCTGGCGGGCAGCGTCAGCGTGTCGCCATGGGCAGAGCCATGGCGCGGGAACCGGACATTCTGTTGTTCGATGAGCCGCTCTCCAACCTGGATGCGTCCTTGCGGGTGCAGATGCGCAACGAAATCGCCCGGCTGCATGCCCGGCTGGGCTCGACCATGATCTACGTCACCCACGATCAGGTTGAAGCGATGACCCTGGCCGACAAAATTGTCGTGCTCAATGGCGGTCGCGTCGAACAGGTCGGCTCACCGCGCGAACTCTATGAGCGCCCGGCCAGTCGCTTTGTCGCCGGCTTTCTCGGTTCACCCAGAATGAACTTTCTGCTGGCGCGCTTGCAGGCGCCGGGCGAAACCAGCCTGGTCGACAGCCCCGTATTGGGAATGACGTCCCTGCCCTTCGACAGTTCGAACCTGGCGGCGGGCACGCTGCTGAGCCTGGGCATTCGCCCGGAACACGTGTCGCTCAAGGCAGCGGAAGGAGCCGCCGGCATCGTGGTGACCGCGGTCGAATACCTGGGCAGTGAAACTTATGTGCACCTCGAGACAGGTCAGGACGAGCCACTGATCAGTCGTTGTGAGGTCCACGCCGGATGGCAGGTGGGCGATCGGGTCGAGCTGCAGCTGGACATCGACAACCTGCACCTGTTCGACGCCGACGGCACAGCCTTGAAGCGTCACCTACATGCCATTGAAACCGTCCCTCTGCGCCCGGCACGAGCAGGCGCCCTATGACTTTGTCTTTGAATACCATGAGCGATCCAATGCCTGACTCCCTTGACCTTGCGCAACAGGCGCTGAGTGACGGCCTGTCTCGGGTCATCCACGATTACCGCCCCGGTTATCACATTGCCCCCCCGACAGGCTGGATGAACGACCCTAACGGGGTGGTGTACTTCCGTGGCGAGTATCACGTTTTCTATCAACACCACCCCTTTGACGCCAAGTGGGGCCCGATGTATTGGGGGCATGCCAAGAGCGCCGACCTGGTCCATTGGCAGCATCTGCCCATTGCCCTGGCGCCCGGCGATGACTTCGACCGCGACGGTTGTTTTTCCGGTAGCGCGGTAGTGTGTGGAGACACCCTGGCGCTGATCTACACCGGGCACACCTGGCTGAAGGACGTGGGTGATGAAAGCTCGATCCGTCAAGTCCAGTGCCTGGCCACCAGTGTCGACGGCATTCGCTTCGTCAAGCATGGCGCTGTCATCGAGACCGCGCCGCAAGACTCGATCATGCATTTTCGTGACCCCAAGGTCTGGCAAGCGGACGACTATTGGTACCTGATTGCCGGCGCACGTCTGGGCGATCAACCGCTGCTGCCGCTGTATCGTTCCACCGATCTGCACACCTGGGAGTTCCTCGATTATGTAGCCAGCGGCAGCGAGGGCGATGGCTATATGTGGGAGTGCCCGGATCTGTTTCGCCTGAACGGGCGCGACGTGCTGCTGTACTCCCCTCAGGGCATGCAACCCCACGGTTACGAACGGCTCAACAAATACCAGACCGGTTATCGAGTGGGCCAACTCGACAGCCAATGGCACTTCACCGGCGGGCCTTTTATCGAGCTGGATAACGGCCACGATTTCTATGCCGCGCAAACGCTGGTGGCCGCCGATGGTCGGCGCCTGGTGTGGGCGTGGCTCGACATGTGGGAAAGCCCGATGCCGAGCCAGGCCCATCACTGGTGCGGCATGCTCGGTTTGCCGCGCGAACTTGAACTGCATGACGATCGCCTTTGCGTGTATCCGGCACGGGAGCTCACCGCGCTGCGCGAGGCGCCATTGCCGGGTACGCCTTGGCGGGATGAGTCGGGAACCTGTTGGGTGCCGGAAGTGAATGGCGACCTGCTGGAAATCCATGTGCATCTGGATTTGCGCGGCTGCACCGACGGCCACCTGGGCATCGCCTTGCGCTGCAGCGACGATGGCCTAGAAGAAACCCTGCTCTATTACGATGCGGCATTACAGCGCCTGGTGCTGGACCGCAGCCGCTCGGGTGCGCAAGTCAGCGGCCAGCGCAGCGTGTCGATAGACCCGACACAAGAGCGACTGGAGCTGCGCGTGTTTCTCGATCGCTCGTCCATCGAGGTGTTCGACGAAAACGGCCGCTTCAGCCTCAGCAGTCGCCTCTATCCGCGGCCCGACAGTCTGGGCGTGAAGTTGTTTAACCACGGCAGTGGTGGGCGTGCATCGATTCCGAAGGCGTGGCCTCTCGCTTCAGGTTGGGTATGAGCGCTGTCATTCGAGTCGCGAGAAACCCGGGCCCTGTGTCATGATTCTGCGTCAACCTGACCGGGCTCGCCTCGCATGACTTCAGTGAAAGACGTTGCACAGCTGGCCGGCGTGTCCTTGATGACGGTTTCTCGAGCGCTCAACAACCCGGAAAAACTGAGCCCCGAAACCCTTCAGCGGGTGCGTCGCGCCATTGATGAACTGCAATTCGTACCGAGCCTGTCGGCGCGCAAGATGCGCGGCGACAACCTCCAGTCGCGCACCATCGGCGTGTTCGCGCTGGATACCGCGACCACACCGTTCGCGGTGGAACTGCTGCTGTCCATCGAACAGACCGCGCAACAGGCCGGCTGGAATGTCTTCATCCTTAACCTGTTGAGCAACCCGCCCACTGACCAGAACATCGACCTGATGTTGTCGCACCGCCCCGACGGGCTGATTTTCAGCGCCATGGGCTTTCGCCACGTCAGCATTCCCGAGCGCTTGAAGAGCAAACCGCTGGTACTCGCCAATTGCCTGGCCGATGACAGTCGCCTGGTCAGTTACGTACCGGACGACGAAACGGGGCAGTATCGCGCCGTGCATCACGCGTTGAGCCAAGGCTATCGGCGCCCGCTGTGCATCAATCTGCCAAAACAGAGCCTGGCCTGGGGGCTGCGACAAGAAGGCCTCTTGCGCGCCTGTCAGGCATTCGGGCTGGCGCCTGACGCGCTTCTGCAATACGACCTTTCCGAGCATGACGCCTACGGTGAAACCGCAGCCATCCTCGACCGGCACATTGTTGAGGGTCGCCCACAATTCGACATTCTGATCTGTGGCAACGACCGGATTGCGTTTTGTGCCTATCAGCTGTTGTTGAGCCGAGGCCTGAAAATTCCCGGCGATGTCGCCGTGCTCGGCTACGACAACATGATCGGTATCGCCGAACTGTTCATCCCGCCGCTGACCACGGTGCAACTGCCGTACTATGAGATCGGTCGCCGGGCTGCCCGGCATCTGATCGAAGCCCTTGAGGTAGAGGGAGCCCAGCCGGTTGATTGTCCATTGGTGGTCAGGGCGTCGCTATGAGTGCGAGCGCCGCAGACCAGCCGGTGCAGGAGGTGCCTCAGGATTCGGCATCGACACCCGCGAGCATTGCCTCTCCCAATACGATTTTCCCGCTGTCCTTGAGTGCCTGACCTGCACCACGGATGTCTCTCGCTTCCTTGTTCTGACCCAGCTTGAATTTACCGACCAGGCGAGTGATCTCGATCTCTACCCCAACGATCGCTTTGAGCATCGAGGCGATGTAGTCCTTCGGGGCGTCCGTCATTTTCCATGGCTCGGGCTGGGACGACTCGTGGGTTCGGGTCAGGAGCGCCACCAACCCACGGACATAGCGCTCATCATCGTGAAGGGTGATCCTCCCATGGGCGTGCACCACCTTGTAGTTCCAGGTCGGAACCTGCTTATGGGTTTCGTGCTTGCTCGGGTACCAGGTGGGCGAGATGTAAGCCTCGGCGCCGCGAAAAACCACCAAGACTTCGTCGCCATTTTTAACGTCTTGCCAGACCGGATTGGAGCGCGCGACGTGCGCCTGAAGAACACCGAATTGCCCCTGCGCAGCCTTCAACTCGAAAGGAATGTGGTTGGCATCCAGTCCGCTTTCACCGTTGGTAAACAAAATGCCCAGTGGGTGCTGGACGATCAGTTCATGAAGGGCTTCGGCGCGAGGCTCATCAAAATGGGCAGGTACGTACATATCAACTCCTTCAATCGTTCAAGGGTGGGGACAGCGCGCCAGTGGTGAGGTGGCCTTCGTGTGAATTGTGTTGATGAACTGGCCCATGGTATAGAGCCAATATCCAACATAATCACTGAGCCAGAATTGATGGCACGTAAAGCCAACGTTGTTGAAATTCCATCGCTGGGCACGCTGGATCGAACCGCCGGTCAATTGGGACGACAACTTGCTCAAGCGCTTAGGTCCGCGATCCGCAGGGGCGACCTCAAGCCTGGTGAGCTGCTGCCATCGACGCGCATTCTCGGCAAATCGCTGACGATTGCCCGAGGCACCGTTATCGAGGCCTTTGAGCAGTTGATTGCCGAGGGCTTCCTGGAATCCCAAGGCAGAGCAGGTACACGGGTGGCCCGCTCCCTGGCAGACGCGTCGCCAACCACCCGGCAGGAGCAAGGCCGGCCAACCGAAGCCAGGTCGTGGACGCCCTCTTCCCGAATCGAACGGTTCGCTCAGGTGGCCCAGCAATTTAGAGCGGCTGCGCAGATTCCGTTCTCGGTCTCGGTGCCGATTGGCAAAGCGGCGCCTGACGATATCTGGCGTCGCCTTGGCAATCGCATCAGGGCGCGAGGGGCTGGAGCGCCCTCGGGATACGGCGATCCACAAGGTGCGCTTGAGTTACGGGAAGCGGTAGCGGATTACGTGCGCAAGTCACGCTCTGTGCGCTGTGAAGCGAGCCAGGTCATCATTACATCCGGCACGCAACAGGGCCTGTATCTCGCCTGTCAGGTGCTGCTCGATGTGGGAGATTTTGCGTGGGTGGAGGATCCGGCGTACCGGGGTATCACCGGGATTCTGGAAAGCGCGGGCCATAGCGATCAAATGATCCGCGTCCCGGTTGATGCCGAGGGTCTGAATGTTGAAAGCGGCATAGCGCAATGCCCCCAGGCACGAGCAGCCTTCGTGACCTCGTCACATCAATATCCACTCGGCATGCCAATGAGCATGGCCAGGCGCGATGCCTTGCTGGCATGGGCCCGGACGTCTGATGCCTGGATCGTCGAGGACGATTACGACAGTGAACTGCGTTACGCCGGCCACCCTTTTCCATCCTTGCAAGGGCTGGACCCCGACCGGGTTATCTACCTGGGGACGTTCAGCAAAATACTGTTCCCCTCGTTACGACTCGGCTACGCAATCGTTCCGCCTTATCTGGTGCAAGCCTTCTGCGGTGCGCGGGTCCTGATGGATCGACATCCTGCCAATGCCGATCAGCACGTGCTCGCAGCATTCATCGCAGAAGGACATCTGGATCGGCACATCCGGCGAATTCGCGGCGTATACGCAGACATCCACAGGCAAATCATCGAGGCGGTTGCCAGGCTGATTCCTCGCGAACTTGCATGGCTGGAACCGAGCGATCAGGGTATGCATCTGGTGCTTTGGCTGGCGGAAGTTATCGACGATCAGTGGGTCGCCGCCAAAGCTTCCGAAGCTCAGGTATCGGTACGTGCCGTGTCGCCGATGTATGCCGGTGGCAATGGCCGTTCGGGATTGATTCTGGGCTTGGGCGGTTTCAGTGCCGAAGACATTGAATCCGCCACCAGGCGCCTTGCGCAGGTCATCACGTTGGCCGCGAACCCGTCGGCCGCAGGATCATGCCAATTGCCATAAAACATTTTTAAAACAATTAGCTGGACAACCTTAATAACTTATTGGACAGAAGGCTATATTTTTGACTAGTGACATTTGACAGGTCACCTTGAGTGATCAATACCTAACAGGGTCGACACCTGACAAAGGCGACGATCCAGTGGATGAATATCCATTGTCGACTGCATTGTAATTAAGGCTTACGAACGAAAGTACTTATTCTTATAGGGCCGAAGGTTCGGACCGTGCGGTAGCTTTGGCCATCGCAAAGTACCGGCGTCATTTCGTGCCCGAAGGCGATATCATGCACAGCGTTAAGTAAGGTTTACACATTCCAATTTGCAATCACTTTGAAATCACTTTACCGTTTCCCGGGCGTTACATGCTTCATCATTGATACACCGTTTTAGAAGCTTAACACTTTCGCGACTTCCACAACCTCATTGCGTTCACTGGAAGGATAACGGCATCGCTGATACGCAACAGGCATGCTTAAACCAACGTTACGGAGCTTGCCAGTATGCTGACGACTACCCAAGCCTCTAACTGGTATCTTTTGCAGTGCAAGCCACGTCAGGACGAACGGGCGAAAATCAATTTATTGCGGCAAAACTATGTCATATTTTGCCCGCAAACCGTTAGCCAACGCAGGATACATGGTAGCCCCCATCAATCCCTTGAGCCGCTCTTCCCGGGGTACCTTTTCATTCAGTTAGGCCGTGACGACAATTGGGCGCCTTTGCGCTCTACCCGTGGCGTCAGCCGAATCGTCGATTTTAATCACGGACCGGCAATGGTCCCCGACGATGTCATCGAACACTTGCAAGAGCGGTGCTATAAACCACCGGAAATTCTTGCACCTCACTCGTTCAAGCCCGGCGAAAAACTGCAAATAACCCGAGGGCCGCTGTCGACACTCGAAGGTATTTTCCTGACCATGTTAGGTGACGAGCGAGTGATGATCCTGCTTCACTTTCTAAATAGAGAACAGCCGGTTCGTATTCCACTGACTGATATTGAGCGAGCACACCTCCTTCTATAAGCTCTTATTCAACTTGCTTCAACAACGAACTTAAGCACACTCACCCAACTTTAAACTCAAACAAAGTTTTATGCCTTTTTTATTTCATGGATTGTTTCCAGGCGCGTGATTACTCACACTTACGGTCTCTATTCACATGAAGCAATCACTGACATCAGCCGATATTACATCGCGCACATTCGGCCCTGTTTTTCCGGTCTATAGTCATTGGATTCATCCCCAAGGAGCAATGATATGACCCTTAAGACCCATGGCCCCTTCGCACTGATAGTGATCTCTCTATATCCCGGAGCGGCCTGGAGTCTCGACCCCCAGGCCATTAACATCTACGGATTCGACTTCACACCCACGTTGTTATTTTCAGAGAGCTACGATGACAACTTCCGGGAGCTGGATCGGGGACGTCAGTCTTCCATGGTGACCAAGGTGGCGCCCTCTTTCGAACTCAAGGCCGAAGATCGAAACAGTGCCACGCGACTTATCTGGCAGCCTACCCGCTACATTTATCATGATCATCCGGACGCCTCGAATACGGCACAACGTGTGCGGCTCGACAGCATCATGGAGTTCACCGACCGCCATCGCCTGAAACTTGAAGGGGAAGCGCGTAAATACGAGCGCACGACATCGACTGCTGTCGATGGCATCAATGACAAGATTCGCACTAATCGCGTCAATGGTCTCTATACCTACGGCGCCAAGAGCGCTGCCAATCAGATCGATCTGGGCGCAAGTTACGCTCAACTTCGTTACGACAACTCCGACGGCATCAATAAAGACAAAGAGCGCAATACCACCGGCCTGACCACCACCTGGTACCACCGTATAGGCAGTAATACCCGCGGCTTGCTGGAGTACGACCATACCGTCTTCGACTACCTGCTCTCCGACAGCCGTCTCAACAGCACATCCAATGCGGTCCTGGCCGGTGCCGAGTGGGACTTCACCGCACGCACCACCGGCAAAGTACGCCTTGGTTATGAGCGTAAGAACTTTGATGACAGCAGTGTCAAAGACCTCAGTAACCCGACCTGGCAGGTGGACCTGCGATGGAAACCACGAACCTACTCGACCTTTTCGTTCGTTGCTCGCCAGGCGCTGGCCGAGGGCGACGACGGTGCTGACGCCGTCAAGACCAGCTCTGCCCTGTTCGGCTGGCGTCATGGCTGGACCGAACGGATCACAACGGTGGCCGAAGCAGGGCTGGCCCGCTATGAGTACGAGGGGCAGAACCGCACCGACAACCTTCGCGACTACAACTTCGCCGTGGAATACCAGATGCGCCGCTGGCTGGATATCGAATTGGGCTATCGCCACCGCAACGACAATTCCGACGCCGACAACCATAGTTTTGAACGCAACATCTTCCTGCTCAGCTTCAACGTAAGTCTCTAAGAGGTCCCCCCATGAACTCGCGAATGCTTGCCTTGTTGTTCGTGCCGTGGCTGTTGCCCGTGACTTTTGCAGCGGACACCGGCGCCCAGTACAAACTGGCGGCCGGCGATGTATTGCGCATCACCGTATTCGGAGAACGGGATTTAAGCTTCGACAAAATCCGCCTCAATGACGCCGGTACATTTTCCTATCCGTTCCTGGGTGAGATCTCCGCCAAGGGGCTCACCCCCAATCAGGTGGAAAAGATCATCGTCGACGGGCTCAAGCAAGGTTACCTGGTCGACCCCAAGGTCAGCCTCAACCTGATCGTCTACCGCTCGTTCTACATCAATGGCGAAGTACAAAAGCCCGGCAGCTATCCATACGAGCCCGGGCTGACACTGGAAAAAGCCATTGCACTGGGCGGTGGCCTGACCGAACGGGCCTCGATCAAGCGAGTGACCATCGTGCGCGGCGATGGCTCACCACCATTGACCGATACGGTCACGCGCAGCACCGCCATCGCTCCCGGTGACACCATCTCCATTGCACAAGGCTTTTTCTAAATCATGGATAACAGCCCAAGCATCTACGTTGAACGTCCGCTCCAGGCGCATCTGCCTCAGCACCAGCAGCATGGCGAGGAGAAGGACACCATTGACCTGCTCAAATTCTGGAGGGTGATCTGGCGTGCTCATTGGAAAATCGCTGGGTTGGTGCTGCTTGCCTGTGCGCTTGCGATGGCCATTCTGTCATTCATTCCCGCGCAGTACATCGGCAGCGCCACCCTGCTGATCAAAGAAAAAACGCCACCACTGCTGACCTTCCAGCAAGTCACGGACTCAAGCTCCGGTACCGTCGATTACTTGCAGACGCAATTGGCGCTTCTGCAATCGCGGGACTTGGCCGAACGCGCCGTCAAAAAGCTCAACCTCACCACTAACCCGGTGACCGATCCCCGCCAGCAGCCGCAGTCATGGTTTACGCCACGCGAATGGTTGGCAAACCTTGATCTTGGCCAGTGGTGGCCGGCACTGGACTTTTTGATACCCCAACAGGTAACGCCCACTGAAACCGACATTTTCAATGAGGTCACGCAGAACCTCATGAAGCGCACCGACGTCAAATTCGTCGGCAAGAGCCAACTGCTCAACATAGAGGTGTTGCTGCCCGACCCTGACCTGGCGGCCGCAACCGCCAATGCGATTGCCCAAGGCTTCATTGATAGCCAGTTCGACAATAGCCTGAAGTCCTCGCAGACCAACGCCAGTTGGATGAATTCACGCCTGGTCGAATTGCGCAATAACCTGCGCATTGCCGAAGACAAGCTTCAGGCTTATCGGGAAGAACAAGGCCTGGTCGATGTCGGCGGTGTCGCCACCATCAGCGCCAACGAACTGGAAATGACCGGCAACCGCATGATCGATGCCCGCCGTAACCTGGCGGAAGCCGAGAGCCGGTACCGTCAGGTCCAGGCCCTGAGCAATGGCGATCTGAGCAGACTCTCCAGTGTGCCCGCCGTCTTGAGCAACGCTTTGGTGCAGAAATTCCAGGCACAACAGGCCAAGGCTCAAGCCAAGGTCGAAGAATTGTCCGGGCGTTACGGTCCAAAACATCCGACCCTGATCGCCGCCCTCGCCGAGTTGCGTACGGCCACCGACAGTTTGCGTCTACAGGTTCGACAGGTGGTTGCCAGCATCGAACAGGATTACCAGCTAGCCAAGGCCAGTGAAAGCTCACTGCATAAATCATTCAACAGCAACAAGACGCAGATACAGGATATCTCGCGCAAGGAGTTCCAGCTGCGTGAGTTACAGCGAGAAGTCGACAGCAGTCGCGCGTTGTATGAGACCTTCATCACTCGCTTGAAGGAAACTGCGGCCACCTCAGACATGGATTCCACCAAAGCGCGTATCGTCGACCCAGCGATTGTGCCTTTGGAACCGAGCAAACCCCGTAAAACACTGATCATGGTGATTGTCGCCATCGCGGCCGCGCTGATCGGCATGGCGCTGGCATTAATATCCGAAGCCCGGAACAAAACCTTCAAGACCGACGAAGCGGTCGAAAGCATGCTTAATATCCCCCTGCTCAGTGTGGTGCCGCTGGTCACGAAGAGAAGCCGCCGGCAACTGGCGCGATTGTTCGACGACAACGAGCATCCGCGTTTTTGCGAGACCATTCGCAACTTGCGCACCTGGCTGATGTTGCACAGTGGAGAAAAGCCGTCGCAGGTAGTGCTCGTTGCCTCGACCATGGCCGATGAAGGTAAAAGCACCATTGCCAACAACCTGGCTTACTCGCTTGCATTGCTGGAGCGGGTCCTGTTGATCGATGCCGACATGCGCCGATCCAGCCTTTCGCTCAATTTCGATTTTCCGGCAGACAGCCCGGGGCTGGCCAATGTCCTGGCGGGTACCGCCCGACTCGAAGACTGTATCCGGACTGTCGGCAATCTAGACATGTTGCCGGCCGGCAAGCTTGCGCCCCCGCCGCTTGATCTACTTAGCTCGCCGTGCCTGGCGCCCCTGCTCGAAGCGCTGAAGTCGCGTTACCAGCGCATCATCATCGACTCCCCGCCTGCGCAAATGGTCAGCGACGCGCTATTGCTGGCCAAGCATTCGGACGCGGTGATCTACGTGATCAAAGCCGAAAGCACACCGGTCAGCCAGGTGCAGAAATGCCTCGCCATTCTGCAACAGAGCCACGCGCCGGTGTTCGGTGTAGTGCTCAATCAGGTTGACCTGCGCAAGGCGCGCAAGCAGGGCTACAGCCATAGCGATACGTTCCAGAACTACGACTATCTGACCCGGTAAACCCTTGCGCCTGTCTCTTGAGTAGCTTCTTTCCAACAACCACCAAAAACTGCTTCATCCCAGTCGATCGATACCAGCGTGCGGGAACGAGGGCGTGCAGAATTCGACGCCGATGTCCAACCCATGCCTGGAGGTTGAGCCGATGACATCGCTATATACCGCTCAAATGATGCACCGGCGAGGTCTGACTTTCTGGGGCCAATGGGTGTGTGCGCTCAGCCTGGTCAACCTGCTATTGATATTGCTGGTGCATTGGAGGATCGGCAGCCTGACCAGTGAATACCGCATCCTGATGGTTCTCACTGTGCTCGGCTCGATTCCGATCTACAGCGTCATGCAGGTTTACCACAAGCGTCATGAGTGGTTGTCGGGGCTCGGTCGTTTGCTGGCGGCCTGGCTGATTCTGCTGGCCGTTCTGATCAGCATCGCCTTTGTCACCCAGACCAGCGCGATTTTTTCGCGTCAAGTGATCATCGTCTGGACCGTATTGGGTTACCTGATCCAGGCTGCGAGCTTCCTGCCCTTGCATTACCTGGCTCGATTGCACTCGCGCAAGCTCTGTAACGAACGCCGCGCGGTAATCATCGGTACTTGCCCGACCGCATGCCGGCTTGCAAGGAAACTGTCCAGACCGAACCGCGTACCCGTACTGGGGTTTATCGCGACCGCCGAACATACCGGCCCGGCACCGAGCATTTTGCCGCTGCTGGGCCGCATCGACGAGATTCGCGAGATCATCACCCACCTACACGTACGCCGGGTCTACATCGTCCTGCCGTTGGCGCAGGCAGCCATCATTGAAGCCCTGTACATCGACCTTCTGGACATGAATGTCGACGTGGTCTGGATTCCTGATTTCGGCAGCATGGTGCTGCTCAATCAATCGATCTCGGAAATAGAGCGAATGCCGGCCATCTACCTCAATGAAAGCCTCATCAGTTCGCACCCCGGCAGCCTGCTCTGCAAAGAGCTGTTCGAACGTAGCCTGGCCGCCGTGGCCATTATTGTGCTCAGCCCCTTGCTGCTGATCGTGGCGGCAGCGGTCAAGCTCTCTTCGCCCGGCCCGGTGTTGTTCAAACAAGATCGTTACGGCTGTAACGCCGAGGTGATCAAGGTCTGGAAGTTCCGCTCGATGCATGTGCATGACGACAGCGAAGTGCGCCAAGCCTCTCGCGAAGATGAACGCATCACCCCGCTCGGGCGCTTTTTGCGCCGTAGTTCGATCGATGAGCTACCGCAGCTTTTCAACGTGCTGTTCGGTGAAATGGCCCTTGTCGGCCCGCGACCGCACGCGGTCACTCACAATATTTACTACACCGGCAAAGTACGCGCCTACATGGCCCGTCATCGCCTCAAGCCGGGAATCACCGGCTTGGCCCAGATCACCGGGCATCGCGGTGAAACCCAGACGCTGGAAAAAATGCAGCAGCGCGTCGCCCAGGACCTCAGCTACATCAACCAATGGTCGCTGTGGCTGGACATCAAGATTCTCGTCAAGACCCCTTTCACGTTGTTCTCAAAGGACATTTATTAAGGAGTCAGCCATGATAGATCTGGAACTGATCGGGCATTTCGCACCGAACCTGCTGGACGCCAACAAAGCATTTTCCTTCATTAACTTTGCGTCCATCGGCAGTCTGTTCGATCGGAGTCCGACGTCCATCGCCTATTTTTGCGATGGAATGTTGATGTCTACCTTCATGTCGCGCATCACCGGCCGGACGATCGGTCGGGTCAGCTTCGACTTCACGTCCATCGCCGACGCTGTCTTCAGTTGCGCCGAGAAACAAGGCAAGCGCATCTATTTTGTCGGTGCCAGGCAAACCGAACTGGACCTGTTCATCAACAAGATCAAGGGGCGCTACCCGGCGTTGCTTATCGCCGGTCATCACAACGGCTATTTCGATGCACCGCAGGCCGCGTGTATTCAAGCGGACATCTGCCGCAGTGAAGCCAACATCCTGATCGTCGGTCTGGGCGCCGGGCTTCAAGAGCAGTTCGAACAGGATGCCCTGCGTGCCGGCTTCAACGGTGTGGCATTCACCTGTGGCGGTTTCATACGCCAAGAGGCGACGGCCACACACCATTACTACCCTGAGCTGATCAACCGTCTGCATCTGCGCGCGTTCTATCGGATGTACCGCGAACCCCACACCATCAAGCGCTACCTGGTCGATTACCCGACCAATTTTGTTCATCTGCTGGCGATGATCGTCCGGCGCCAAGTGACGATCCATATCACTTATCCCTGAGCGCCAACCATGCATATCCTGTTCATCCTCAAGGACTTCAAGCCCGATGGCGGCCTGGAGCGTGTCCAGCAGCGCCTGGCCCGGCAGTTTCTCAAGGATGGCCAGCGGGTCAGTTACTTCGTCATGAACGGCGATACCGCGGACGACGAAGAAGCGGCCACCTTCAATGGTGGCGGCAATGGATTCGTCGGTCTGCTCAAGTCGATCGGTGTGCTGCGTCGCCTTATCCATCGTGAGCGTGTGACCCACCTTATCGCCGCCAAGGAACAGGCCAACCTCTGCACCTGGTTTGCCACCCTGGGTCGCTCATGCAAGGTCATCTACGCCCGTCACGCGGCACTGGATTGCGGCGAACAGAAAATCGGCCTCACTACCCTGCGCCTGCTCTATGGGTTGTACCTCTGCGGCAACGATCAGGTGGTGGCGGTATCCAAAGGCCTGCATCAGGCCCTCGCCGATCTGGTGCCCTGGGGTCGCCAGCGTATCCGCTATTGCCCCAATGCGGTGGTCACCGAACAACTGCTCAGCGCCGCGCAGACGCCCCTGCTCAGAGGGTTGCCGACCGAGTTCTGGTTGGCAGTGGGCCGGCTGGTGGAACCGAAGGGCTTCCATTTGCTGCTCGATGCCTATGCCATGGCCTTGAGCAGCGCCGCGCTGCCGGATCTGGTGATCATTGGCGATGGTCCGCAACTCGCCGCGCTGACATTGCAGGCAAACCACCTGGGCATCGAGGACCGTGTGCATTTCACTGGTTTCCTGAGCAATCCCTACCCATTGATCAGGCATGCACGACTGCTGATCCTGAGTTCCTTTCATGAAGGCTTGCCGACCGTCCTGATCGAGGCCCTGGCGCTGGGTACGCCCGTGCTGGCCTGCGACTGCGAGACCGGGCCCAGGGAGCTGCTTGATAACGGCCGACTCGGCCAACTGGTCAAGGTCAATGATGTACCGGCACTGGCCGAAGGAATGCTGCGCAGCCTGGCCTCACAAGACCAGGCTGCGCCAAACGCACAAGTGGCCGCTGATGCAGTCCGCCAGTACACCAGTCAATACGCCGCGCAGGCGTATTACCAGGTATGGAATCAATGAAAAAATTGCTGATTATTCTGCAGGACTTGGGTGGAGGCGGTGCCGAAAAAATGATGGCGCGCCTCGCTGGAGCGCTGACTGACGCTGGCAATGACGTGACTTTACTGATGCTCACTGGCACCGGCGTGAACTCGGCGCACCTCGACCCACGGGTAAAACAGGTCGAGTTGCACAGCGCGCGCAGCTCCAGGGCCGTGCCGGCGCTGGCACGCTTTCTTCGCCACAATCGCTTCGACGCGTTACTGGCCGCCCTCACCCACGTCAACGTCGTGGCCATCGCTGCCGCCGCGCTGTCAGGTACGCTGGCGCGCCTGCATGTCAGCGAGCGCAACGCGTTTTCCCATGACAAATATGTCAACCCTGCGTTGAAGGTGCGCACAGCGTATCTGCTGGCACCATTGCTGTATCGACTGATCCCTAATCCGGTGATCTGCGTCTCGCGCGGCGTCGCCCAGGATCTGATCGACACCACCATAACCCGCCCCCAGGATGTCACCATCGCCGACAATCCGGTGCTCGACAACGATTTTCGCGACAAGGCACCGGCGCGTCCAAACCACCGCTGGCTGCAGGAAAAGTCCACCCCGGTGATTGTCGCCGTGGGCCGCCTGGCGCGACAAAAAGGCTTTGACGTATTGATCGACGCCTTCGCCCGACTGCCCGATCCCAGTGCCCGATTGATCATTTTCGGCGAAGGCGCGCTCAGGGCCCAATTGCTCGAACAAGCGGTCGCTGTGGGCGTGGCCGACCGGTTAGATTTACCAGGCTATACCAGTGATCCGATGGCAGAAGTGGCGGCGGCCGATTGTTTTGTACTGTCGTCGCGTTTCGAGGGCAGCCCCAACGCACTGGTCGAGGCCATGGCCACTGGCACTCCGGTGGTATCGACTCACTGCCCCTATGGACCGCAAGAGATTCTCGGTAATGGCGCGATCGCTCCGCTGGTGGCCGTCGACGACCCTGACGCGCTGGCGCAGGCCATCACGATGCAGCTGACGTTGCCGCGTGATGTAAATCGCCAGGCCCGCATCGATGCCGCCGCCCGTTTCGTGAGCGCTTGCGCGGCGAAAACTTATCTCGATGCGCTACTCGGGAGGCAGTCGTGATGAACACACTGGAACTCAGGTACAGCACGCTGCGCAACGCCTTCACGCTGTTCGGTGTGCTGTTCTACATCCAGGTGATCGGATTTTTTTCCGGGCTGGCGGATACGTCAAATCTGGACTTGGCCGAAAAAGACCTCGAAGGCAACGCGGTCAATCAGATTTGCGGTCTGATCACCCTGCTGGTACCGCTGTTCTTCTTCATCCGCAACAAGGTCTTCCTCAGCAAAAGCTTTTACAGGAACAACGCCTTCCTGCTGGTGTTCATGCTCTGCCTGGCGGTATCGATCAGTTGGTCCTACGACCCGATGTTAAGTTTCAAACGTTTTGTGGCGCTGATCAGCGTGGTCTTCTTTGCGGGTTTCATCGCCTACAACTACAGCCTCGAGAAAATCGCCTTCATGCTCGGCTGTCTCATCGGCGCCGCTACGTTGTTCGGCTTGATACTGGCGCTTGTCAGGCCCGATGTCGCCTTCATTAACGGCGGTGTTCGCGAGGGTGCATTCAAAGGGATTTTCCCGGATAAAAATGCTGGCGCACGGATCAACGCGATCGCCATTTTGCTACTGCTGCCGATGATCCGTCAGGGCAATCCCCGAGCCATCATCTGCTCGTTGTTCTCGCTGATCGCGATTGCACTGGCCCAATCCGCCACCGCCACAGCACTGATTGTTGCCGGCACCGTGAGCTACTGGTACTTCCTCACGCTGATCCGTTTGCACATCAACCGTTCATGGCCCGCATTCCTCGGCACGACGATCGTCTATTTGCTGATCTGTTTCTTTCTCTACGGCAACTACACGCTGCTGCTGGAGCTGACCGGTCGCGATCCATCACTCACCGACCGCACGTTGATCTGGGACCTGCTCACACCGCTGATCGACGCCGAATTCCTCAAGGGTTACGGCTTCGGCGCCTTCTGGTCCAGCCCCAGCGCCGAGGTCTTTATCAGCCGCTGGGGTTACATCGGTAATGCCCACAACGGCTACATCGAAACCTTGCTGAACGGCGGTATCGTTCAGTTGATGGCGCTGGTCCTCATGCTGATCGAGGCACTGCTAAAACACTATCGGGCCGTGATGGCGGACCAGTCGGCACGGTTTCATGTCAGCGCGATGGTCATCGTCGGATCATTCATGCTCACCAACTATGTAGCGTATGTCGTGCCCAACTACCGCTCGGCGGAGTTTCTGGTGTTCTGCGTCCTGGCCCTGTCCTTTCGGCATCACCACGCGAAATACCCCGTGTTGTCAGCAGCAACCCTGCGTCAGCGTCCGTCCGGCGAGGCATTGCCGCGCGATTCAGCCAAGGCGTAACGAAAGGAGAAATAACCATGCCAGACCAAGCCCACCCTTCACCCAATACCGTGTGCGTCATAATCGCGATGTACAACGGCGCCGACAGCATTGAGCAAACACTGGCGTCCGTGGCCGGGCAAACGCGACTGCCCGATCACGTCATCGTCATCGACGATGGCTCCACCGATGATGGCCCCCAACGGGTCAGGGACTTCAAGGCGCCGTTTCGCCTGACGCTGTTGCATCAAGCCAACGAAGGCCAGGCCAGCGCCCGCAACCACGGACTGCAGCACACTGAAGAGACTCTTGTGGCGTTTCTCGATGCCGATGACAGATGGTATCCGCGAAAGCTGGAGCAACAAGTGGCACTGTTTGAAGAACTGGATCGTCAGGGACGGCCGGTGGGGCTGATAGATTGCTACGTGCATAACGACTACAGCGACGGCAGGCGAATACTGGAAGACCGGCAAAAAAACGGTAGGCATTTCGACGATTTCATCCGCGCCAACGTCCTCAATGGCGTGTCCTCCGCGATGGTCAGACGCGACGTGATCATGCAACTCGGCGGCTTCAATGCCAGCCTGCGTTACTCCGAAGACCGCTTCATGTGGACCCGGATCGCCGAACACTGGGAGGTCCATACGGTGCCAGAGGTGCTGCTGCAGCGCATGGTCAACAGCGCCAACATGACCGCGCAACCGACAAGGTACTACCCGCACAAGATCAGGTTCATCGAAGAGTACCTCGCCCACTTTGGCCCGCAGCTCAGCAAGCAGCAACGGATCGATTTCGCGCTGGGCAGCCTCTCCGACTTTCTCGAGCTGTTTTCCCGCAGAGGAGAGCATGCCCAAGTGATCGGTGTGTACCGGCGAATGCTGGAGTATTCCTGGCAAGCGCTGATCTTCAGGAACGGCAAACCGACATTGCGCTTCCTCTACGCATGCGTCCAATCATTGCGCAAGGCACCTGCGTCCACCACCGCTCATTGAGCCGGTATCCGCCATGGCCAATCATCGTCTGGTTAAATTGATCTGGATTTTCACCGAGAAATTCGGCCTGATTTTCCTGTCGATGATTACCTTTGTCGCGTATGCCAGGCTGCTGTCGCCCACAGAGTTGGGTGTGGGCACGGTCATCATTGCCGTCGTCGAGTTGATCGGGATGATTTATTCCTCGGTTCTGGAAGACCCGCTGGTACGACTCGAACGACTGGAAGACAAACACATCGCCACAGCCTTCTGGGCGTCGGTACTCGTCAGCCTGCTGTCCATCGTCGTCATCTCGGGCGCGGTAACGCTGTACACACCCGACCCGGTGCTGCGATGGATGACGGCGGTGGCCTCGGTGAAAATCCTGTTCACCATGATGGCGCGGGTCTATGTGGCGCAAATGCGCCGTAGCGGCAACTTCAGGATGTTGGCGTCGCGCACGTTACTGGGCAAAGTATGTGGTGGCGTGGGTGGCATCGCTGTCGCGCTTTGGGGGTTGGGGGCCTGGGCGGTCATTGCCCAGGTACTGATCATGGAGTTCGTGTCCATTGTCGTATTGATGCGTGCAGACCCGCGCCGCATTGCCTTTAGCATTGACGGCCCGCTCCTGCGCGAACTGTTGAAGGCCGGTGCACCGGTTGCCATCAACGCGCTGAGTTCGCAAACGCTACAGCGCGGGGTCACCGTCATCCTGGGCATGACGGCCGGTAGCAACGCGGTGGGCATGTTCAACATGGCGATGCGCATCATCGATCTGCCGCGCACGGCGATCTATCACGGCCTGATCAGCTATGCGCTGCCGGTGTTTGCCCGGCGCAGCGCCGATCCCTCGCGGTTGCGCGCGATCATCAGCGATTCGACCGCCGTCAGCGGCTTCCTGCTGACGCCCCTGTTCATCGGCATCGCACTCACGGCGCATGACCTGATCCTGTTGATCTTCGGCGCCAAATGGACCGAGGCCATTCCCCTGCTGCAAGTGCTTGCGGGCACGGCAGCCATCGGCAATACCGCCATGTACGCCACAACCGCACTGGTCGCGGTCAATTGCAGCCACCTGACCATCAAGGCCGAAGTGGCAACCACCGTACTGGCACTGGCGCTGGTCTATAGCTTCGGCAGCCTTTATGGCGGCATGGCCGCCGCCCTCGCCCTGCTAGCCCGGATGGCGATCATCACGCCACTGCAAATCCGTGGGTTGAACCGCGCAATCGGCTATGACTGGCGGCTGTTTTTCGAAACCAACTATCGCAGCGTGGTTGCCTCGTTGGTCATGGCTGCGATCGTCCTGATGGTTTCTTTCCGATTGAGTGTTCAAGGCTACCTGCACCTGTTCTGCAGCATCGTGGTTGGCGCGCTGAGCTATGCCGTGGCGTACAGCGTGATGCATCCGCGCTGGCTGCAAGAATTCAAATCGGTTTTCACCACCCGCTGAGAGGACGCACCCGACAACCTTTCTCCTACCCGGACCACATTCTCCTGACTCGCGCAATTTCCTTGTGACAGGAACGCCTCATCATGCACAAAACCACGTTGATTACCGGCGGGGCCGGATACATCGGCTCGCATACCACCCTGACCCTGATTGACGCCGGTCAACAGGTGCTGGTCCTCGATAACTTGTGTAACAGCTGCCGCGAATCGCTCGCGCGCCTGGAGTATCTGACTCGCAAGCGAGTCGACTTCATTGAAGGTGATATCCGCGATAACCACCTGCTCGATGAAATCTTCAGCCGCTACGACATCGATGCCGTGGTGCACTTTGCCGGTCTCAAATCCGTGGAGGAAAGCATTCGAAAGCCGCTCGACTATTACGCCAACAATGTCATTGGTACGCTCAATCTTTGCCATGCGATGGCCCGATTCGAGGTCTTCAAACTGGTGTTCAGCTCATCGGCCACGGTGTATGGCATTCCCCGACAGATACCGCTCATTGAAGATCTGGGCACAGGCAAACCGATCAATCCCTATGGTCGTACCAAGCTGCTGATCGAAGAGTTGCTCACCGACTTGTGCCTGTCCGATCCGCAGTGGAGCATTGCGGTGCTGCGCTACTTCAACCCGATTGGTGCTCACGATAGCGGGCTGATCGGGGAAAACCCTAATGGCAAGCCCAACAATCTGCTGCCTTGCCTGACACGAGTCGCGATGAGGCAAATGCCCGAACTCACCGTATACGGCAGCGACTATCCCACTGTCGACGGAACGTGCGTGCGCGATTACGTCCATGTGGTCGACCTTGCCGAAGGCCATCTCAAAGCGTTGCGGGCGTTGCAAAACAGAAACGGTATCCACGTCTGGAACCTGGGAACAGGCATTGGCCACAGCGTGCTGCAAATCATCCGCAGCTTCGAGGACATTACCGGTATTACCATCCCGTTCCGGTTCGCGCCGCGCCGTGTCGGCGATATCCCCGAATGTTGGGCCGACCCCACCAAGGCGGGGCGTGATCTGGGCTGGTACGCACAGCGCGACCTGATGCAGATGATCATCGACACCTGGCGATGGCAAATGTGTAATCCGCACGGATACCGCTCCCAACCCGGATTGGCCGCATCGATTGTGTTAAAGCAATGGGTATGAGCAGGTACATCCTTTTGGCAGCCCTGGTATCGGTTGTGTGCTACGCGTCGGGGGGCACTCCCCCGCCGCTGGCCAACGGCCTGGTGCTGTGGCTCGACGCTGCCGATGCTTCAAAAATGACCTTCGATGCCCAGAACCACCTCCTGCGGTGGCACGACAAGTCCGGCAAATCCAATGACGTTACCGTAGACGATGCCGCAGGCGCCGCACTTCCGCTGCGTGTGAAGGACGCCATGAATGGCCATTCGGTGGTGCGTTTGAGTGGCTCGTCGGCGTTCCTTGGCAAGACAATTCGTGCCGCAAAAGGCCCCATGACCTTATTGATCGTGTCACGCAGACTGAACGGGCAAAGCGGCGGCGAGACCTGGCAGCGGCTGTTCAGCTCGCGCCCGTGGATCGCTGAAAATGACAACGTGGCACCAAATTTCGCGATCAGCGTGCAACAGCCCACCGCCTACGATCCAACCCTGTTTGTTCTGGAACTCAACGACGTGCCTATAGGCCCGTTTGCGGTGGGGCGCAATGTGGTCGGTAGCACTGAAGACTTGCGTGGCGACATCGCGGAAGTGTTGGTGTACGACCGTCACCTGGCCTCTCTGGAGGAACGGCAGCGCGTGTTTCAGTATCTGGCGCAAAAGTGGTCCGTCGCTATCCCCAAGGCCGCCAATTCCTGGACCCGTATCGGCCCCCTGGACGCTGTACCGCAGCGGATCAATGCCGAACTGCCGTTGTCCGATCAGGCCAATGTCGGCCAATGGAGGGTGGACAGCCAATTTTCCGACGACTTCAACGGTGCGACCCTTAACACCAGTCGCTGGCACGTCAACAATGCCACGGGCACCGAATCGCTCGGGCGTAAACCGGCGCTGTTCACGCCGAACAATGCCTACCTGAGTGATGGCAATCTCAACATCGTTTTCCGCAAGGAAAACGTGCCGCAAAAGTACGTTCGGCTGGGTTACCAAGGCTATAGCTCGGCGATGGTCCGCACGATCGAGCGCAGTTTTTACGGCTACTACGAAGCCCGCGCCAAACCCATGGAATCGGCGGGCTCCAGCGCCTTCTGGCTAGCGTGGACGGGGCTTGCCGACAATGCCACGGAGATCGACATATTCGAGATCGGCGGCAAGACCAAGGGCGCTGCCTTCGACCGTCTATACAACATGAACGCCCATGTCTGGGCCACGCCACAAAGCACCGCCCACCTCAGCGACGGCAGCAGCTGGATCGCCCCGTGGCGCCTGGCCAGCGACTTTCATGTCTACGGTTTTGACTGGCAACCCGACACCTTGCGCTGGTACGTAGACGGCGTCCTGGTGCGAGAGGCCAAGAACACCCACTGGTTCTTCCCGATGCAAATCAACTTTGACAGCGAGGCCATGTGGAATTGGTTCGGCGTTGTCGACGACGCCGATCTGCCCTCCACTTTCAGCGTGGACTACCTCAAGGTGTGGCGGCGCGGTCGATAGCCGGGTCTTGATCCAGCGTCTTTGAATTTGATCCTTCCCCTTCCATCCTTGCTCAGCGGCAGATTCACTACATCAGCCATCGGATTCGGCCAAGGGATGAAGCCGATGGTTATTCGTGTTGCTCAGCGGACAAACGCCATCGGGCAGCACATGGGTGCCGGTCAGGCGTTTCGCCGCTACAATGCGCACCTTGACCGTGACAAGCCAGACTAAAAAAACATGTCCCTACCCAAGCATCACCTGGAATTGCTCAGCCCCGCCCGCGACGTGGCCATCGCCCGCGAGGCCATCCTGCATGGCGCCGACGCGGTGTACATCGGCGGCCCGAGCTTCGGCGCCCGCCACAACGCCTGTAACGAGGTGAGCGATATCGCCCAATTGGTGGAATTCGCCCGTCGCTATCACGCGCGGGTGTTCACCACCATCAACACAATTCTGCATGACAATGAGCTGGAGCCGGCGCGCAAGCTGATCCACCAGTTGTATGACGCCGGCGTCGATGCGCTGATCGTCCAGGATCTGGGCGTGATGGAGCTGGACATTCCGCCGATCGAGCTGCACGCCAGCACCCAGACCGACATCCGCACCCTGGCGCGGGCGAAGTTCCTCGATCAGGCTGGTTTCTCGCAACTGGTACTGGCCCGCGAGCTGAACCTCCAGGAGATCCGCGCCATTGCCGACGAGACCGACGCGGCCATCGAGTTTTTCATCCATGGCGCGCTGTGCGTGGCGTTCTCCGGCCAGTGCAACATCTCCCATGCGCAGACCGGTCGCAGTGCCAACCGTGGCGACTGCTCCCAGGCCTGCCGCCTGCCCTACACCCTCAAGGATGAAAAAGGCGGTGTGATCGCCTACGAAAAACACCTGCTGTCGATGAAGGACAACAACCAGAGCGCCAACATCCGCGCGCTGGTGGAAGCCGGTGTACGCTCGTTCAAGATCGAGGGGCGCTACAAGGACATGGGCTATGTGAAGAACATCACCGCCTACTATCGCCAGCGCCTGGACGACGTCCTCGAAGACCGTCCGGACCTGGCTCGCGCTTCCAGCGGCCGCACCGCGCACTTCTTCCTGCCCGATCCGGACAAGACTTTCCATCGTGGCAGCACCGACTACTTCGTCAGCGAGCGCAAGATCGACATCGGCGCCTTCGACTCGCCGACCTTCACCGGCCTGCCGGTGGGCGTGGTGGAGAAAGTCGGCAAGCGCGACCTGCTGGTGGTCACCCACGAACCGCTGTCCAACGGCGACGGCCTCAATGTGCTGGTCAAGCGCGAGGTGGTGGGCTGGCGTACCAACATCGCCGAACCGAAAGGCGAGTTCGAAGAAGACGGTGAAAAGCGCTACCGCTACCGTGTCGAGCCCAACGAAATGCCAAAGGGGCTGCACCAGTTGCGGCCGAATCACCCGCTGAGCCGCAACCTCGACCACAACTGGCAGCAAGCCCTGCTCAAGACCTCCGCCGAGCGCCGGGTGGGTCTGGCCTGGGTCGCTCGCCTGCGTGAGGATCGCCTCGAGCTGACCGTCACCAGCGAGGAAGGTGTCAGCGCCAATGTCGCCCTGGACGGTCCATTCGGCCTGGCCAACAAGCCGGAACAGGCCCTGGAGCAACTGCACGACTTGCTCGGCCAATTGGGCACCACGCAGTACCATGCCACGGATATCAAGCTGGATGCACCGCAGGCGTATTTCATCCCGAACTCGCAGCTCAAGGCCTTGCGCCGCGAAGTCATCGAAGCGCTGACCGCGGCCCGCATCGAAGCCCACCCACGGGGTGGTCGCAAGGCCGAGACCAATCCGCCACCGGTGTACCCGGAGTCCCACCTGTCGTTCCTGGCCAACGTCTACAACCAGAAAGCCCGCGACTTCTATCACCGGCACGGCGTCAAGCTGATCGACGCGGCCTATGAGGCTCACGAGGAGACCGGCGAGGTGCCGGTGATGATCACCAAGCACTGCCTGCGCTTCTCCTTCAACCTCTGCCCCAAGCAGGCCAAGGGCGTCACCGGCGTGCGCACCAAGGTCGCGCCGATGCAGCTGGTGCACGGTGACGAAGTGCTGACACTGAAGTTCGACTGCAAGCCTTGCGAGATGCACGTGATCGGCAAGATGAAGGGGCACATCCTTGGTCTGCCGCAACCGGGCAGCGTGCAGCAGGTTGTCGGGCACATCAGCCCTGAAGACCTGCTCAAGACCATCCCTCGCGCGCCCCACTGAGTGACGGGCGAGCGCGCCGCCACGGCGTCGCGCTCGCTGTGTTCGGAGGGATATTTAACCGACACAAAAAAACGCCAGGCCGAATCGGCACTGGCGTTTCTCGTAAACACGACCATCCAGGACTCGCGCAATACCGCCGACTGAGTCATGACTGAATAAGTGTAAGGAAAATGGCAGGGGCGGCTGGATTCGAACCAACGCATGGCAGGATCAAAACCTGCTGCCTTACCGCTTGGCGACGCCCCTGTAGCTGTTGCGACGAGTGCCTGGCACTCTCTTTCTGAATGTGCAGCTTGCGAGCAATATCGAGCTGCTGCGTCCCTACGCTGCAAGCCCCGTAAGGGCCTCTGCAAGAACGCGCGGAAATTTATCAACTTTCGCTGCATCTGGGAAGCCCAAAAACAAACTAATTTGTTTTAAAACAGAGATTTACTGTTGATCCAGGCTATTCGGGATATCCGGAGGGTGCCATGGCAGCCGTTACCGATACGCTGAAGCTGTTTCTCACCGGCGATGTCATGACCGCCCGAGGCATCGACGCAGTGCTGCCGCATCCTGGCGATCCACGGCTTTACGAAGACTACGTCAAGAAAGCCGGCGATTACGTCCGGTTGGCAGAACGACACAATGGCCCGATTCCCCGCCCGGTCGATTTCACCTATATCTGGGGCATTGCGCTGGATGAGTTCGAACTTCGCCAGCCACACGTACGCATCATCAACCTGGAAACAGCGGTGTCCCGCCGCGGACGACCGGAGCCAAAGGGCATCAATTACCGCATGAGCCCGGAGAACTTCCCGGCCATCAGTGCCGCCGACATCGATTGCTGCGTGCTGGCCAACAACCATGTGTTGGACTGGGGCGTGCCTGGCCTGGCCGATACGCTGGCCACCCTGGCGAACAACGACATGTGCAGTGCCGGCGCCGGGCTCAACCGACAATCTGCCGAAGCGCCCGCCGTGCTGCCGTTGTCTGGCGGACAGCGCTTGCTGGTGTTTGGCTTCGGCGCTCCCGACAGCGGCATTCCACCGCGGTGGGCCGCCACGGATAGCCGCGCGGGCGTCGCGCGGCTGGAAGATCTGTCGATGCAAAGCCTGCGCCCTGTGGCCGAACGAATTCTCAAGTACAAAAATCCGGGGGATCGGGTGGTGGCCTCCATTCATTGGGGCGGCAACTGGGGGTTCGAGATCCCGCAGGAGCAGGTCCGGTTCGCCCATGCCCTGATCGATGAGGCCGGAGTTGACGTGGTGCATGGCCATTCCTCGCACCACGTCAAAGGCATCGAGGTGTACCGCGAGCGCCTGATTCTCTATGGCTGCGGGGATCTGCTGAACGATTACGAAGGCATCGAGGGCCACGCAGATTATCGCGGCGACCTGGGGCTTCTGTACTTTGTCTCGCTGGCCCCGGACGGACGCCTGCAGACGCTGGAGCTGATACCCACTCGCCTGCAGCGCTTTCGCCTCTGTCACGCCGAAGGGGATGACCGTCAATGGCTGCAAGACACCCTTTCTCGCGAGTGCAAACGCTTGGGCAGCAGCCTCCAGACGGGCGCGCAAAATGCCTTCGAGTTGCGTTGGTAGGCTTTTTCATTTCTGCGTCGCTTTTGCATTTCTGTGCGACAGATCGCACTTCAGGTACTCCCGTACTACTCCCTCTTGGTGTTAGTTTGGAAAAGTTTCTGACTAATCAATCAGATATTTCCTACCAACCACCTGCAAAGGAATGCCCCCAGCAATGGACTTTTCACTTAAGCAACTGGCCGCGACAACCCTGATGCTGGCCAGCCTTTCGTCGTTCACCACCTCAGCGCACGCCAACATTACCCCGCAACAGAGCGCGACCATCCTCAAGACCTTCAGCGATGCATCGGTAACGGATTTCAGGCAGTTCCTGGAACGCCTGGCCAAGAGCGAGCTTGCCAAAACCGCCGACCTCGGCCCGGCAATCAGTGCTTTCCAGGGCAACAAGCCCCTTTCCGCTGAACAACAGAACGAGATTCATCGCCTGCTTGGCCTCTATGCGCGGGTGAAGTACGGCAACGCTGCTACCGAGACCTTGCGCGAACTGGTGGCCATCCCGACCTTCCGCGTGGACGGCGTGGCCCAACACGACAACCCTGAATTCATCAAGATCGGCGACAAGCTCAAGGGCCTGGCCCAGGCCTTCAACCTGAACTTTCGCAATATCGACAACCGAGTCTATGAAATATCCCTCGAAGGGGCTGGCGACGAAATCGTGGGCATTCACGCACATGCCGATGTGGTGCCCGTGACGCCGGAGAACTGGGTCTTGAAAGACGGCACCCGCCTCGACCCGTTCAAGGTCACCCTGGTCGGCGACCGTATGTATGGCCGAGGCACCGAGGATGACAAAAACGGCATCGTGGTCGCGCTCTACGCCATGAAGATCATCAAGGAAGAGAAGCTGCCGCTGGCTCGCCATTTCAAGCTGCTGGTAGACACCACCGAGGAAACCACCGGCGACGCCATCCCCTATTACTTCGAACACAACCCGACACCCAACTACAACCTGGCGCTGGATGGCGGCTACCCGGTGGTGATTGCCGAGAAAGGCTACGGCACCGTCATGGCGAACTTTGCCCTGCGGAGCGCTCAGGGCAAGGGCGCCGAAATCACCTCAATGACCGGCGGCCTGGCAACCAACCAGATTCCGTCAACGTCGGTCGCCACCCTTGTAACTGACAAGCCCGCCGAACTGGCCGCCAGCCTGCAGAAGGCAGGTAGCGATTATGCCAAGCGCAATGGCGGCAACTTCGAGGTGACCGCCAAGGTCGTCGGCAAGGACGTCAAGCTCACGGTCACCGGTGTTTCTGCCCACTCCTCCGAGCCCGAGTCAGGCATCAACCCGGTGGCACGGATGCTGGGCTTCATCAACAGCCTCGACGGCAAGGTCGCGCTCAAGCACAACCACATTACCGACGCCGCCCGTTATGCCGTCGACAACTGGGGACTGGACTACCTGGGCGGCAAGTTGGGGGTCGGTTTTTCCGATGCCTTCATGGGGCCGCTGACCACCTCCCTGACCTATGTCGGGATGGATGAAAAAGCCTTCAAGCTTGCGGTCAACCTGCGCGTGCCGAAGGGCAAGTCCCCGGAAGCGCTCAAGGCTGAAATCGCCGAAAAGCTGGGTGCCTGGAGCAAGAAGACTCACATTGCAGTGGCTTTCGACTACAAGATCGCCGAGCCGATGTACCGCAACCCCGAAGGTGAATGGGTCAAGGCGCTCTTGGCGGTGGCCAGCGAGAACCTTGGCATGGAACACAAGTTCGGTACCTCAGCCGGCGCCACTTCGGTCCATGAGCTGCCCAACGGCGTGCAGTTCGGCTTGGCCAGGCCCGAGCTCAAGTACACCGGCCACAACGACAACGAGTTCAAGACCGTCGACCAGTTCCTGCTGGACCTGCAGATCGTGACCGAGATGATGGGTCGCATCGGGCAGTTGCCGACACTCTGATCCCCCTTCCGGACCCGTCATACTGGCGGGTCCATCGTTTTTATCGTCTTGCCATGAACCGGCGGTTATCGCATAACTGACCTATTCTGAATCAACCGACAAGAAGTCAAACCCCACCTGATGTACCCGGACTCTTTACAGCAATGGAGGCTAGGCGATGAAGGAGCAATCGATTGAGTTCCGCCCTGGAGAGGGACACTTTGAAGAGGGGCACTCTGCGCTCCTCGCCATGACCCACGCCACCCAATCTTCCACGACCAATAGCCGCATCGAGCTCTACACCCAGGAGTCGATGGTCAACTGGTTAGGCCCGTTTCAGCTCATGCGCACGGGCATGCAATCGGCCGCGGCCACCACCATGGGTGCCTTCGCAGACCCACGCGATGTGTTGGCCATGCTCAACCCCCGGGACTCTAACCCGCCCATCCAGGTGGCTGCCGACGGTGACGTGTGGATCGACTATCTGGCGGATACCGGCGATGGCTGGGACTCCACCTATTCCATGGCGCTGTGCGTCAGCCAGGATGTCAAGTTGCCGAAGCTCACGCTGCCGCGCGGCGACGTGCTGCTGCTCGGCGGCGATCAGGTCTACCCTACACCGGCCCAATCCGGCTATCGCACCCGCTTCCTCGATCCCTTCCGCGCTGCCTTTCCCGCGCCGGTCCCCAAGGTACGCCCGAATGAGCAGGACCAGCCCGTGCCGCAGCCAGGTGCACCGTGGATAGTGGCGACGCCCGGCAACCACGATTGGTATGACGGCCTGCGCGGGTTCTCCCAACTGTTTTGCGAGCAGAAGCCCATCGGCGGCTGGGAAACCCGTCAACACACCAGTTACTACGTGCTGCAGCTGCCCAATGGCTGGTGGATCTGGGGCCTGGACCTGCAATTGGAGTCGATGATCGACCGACAGCAGAAGCAGTACTTCGAAGAGATGCGCGCCAAACTGCAGCCAGGCGACCGCGTGATCCTCTGTACACCCGAGCCGAGCTGGGTGGATGAGGCCGAACGACTCGCACGCGTGGGGCGCAAGACCCTGCCCTCGATCGAGACCCAGACCCTGCGCTTCAGCAGTCTGCGCGAGATCGAACAGCTCTTGGGTGACCACTTGGCGGTGGTCCTGGCCGGAGACTCGCACCACTACGCGCGCTACCAGCCAAAAGCCGGCAGCCAGGCACCGCAACGCATCACCTGCGGAGGCGGTGGCGCCTTCCTGCATGGCACTCATCAACTTCCAGATCCGCCCGAGCCGATCAGCGTCGGCGGAACGCCGCAGCACTACGAGCTGGCGGCAACCTACCCGGATAAAAAAACCTCCGAGCAGCTGCGTAACCGGGCATGGCGGCTACCCACCCACAACCTCTCGTTCTGCGGCATGCTGGCGATCTTGTACTTGCTGTTCGACTGGATGGTAGAAAGCGCCAGCAAGGTGCCCCATCCGGCGCGCGATAATCGCAGCCTGGTCGAGGTATTGTCTGGCCTCGAAGCCTCTATTCCCAACCTGCGCGAGGTATGGCGACAGCTGGTCCTGGTCCTGGCACACAGTCCTTCGTCGGTGATGCTCGCCGTGACCATTGTGCTGGGCTGCGCAGTGCTCTCAGCCGCCGGGGTCAAACGCACCCGAAAGCTTGCCTATGGCGTCGGGGCCGTTCACGGGTTGCTTCACCTGGGACTGGCGATCGGGCTGCTGTGGCTCATGGGCCGTATCAACATCCACTACTTGCAGTTCGAGGTAGAAAACCTGCTCCAGGTCTTGTTGTTCCTGGTGGGGACACTGGTGCTCGGTGGTAGTTTGGGAGGCCTGCTATTCGGTGCCTGGATGGTCATGGCCAACACTTTATGGGGGCTACATAGCGAAGTGGTTTTTTCCTCGCAACGCATCGCCGACCACAAATGCTTTCTGCGCATGCACTTCAACGGCGACCAACTCACCCTCTACCCGCTCAAACTGGAGAAGGTCTGCCGGCGCTGGTCCGTGGCGTCGGGAGTCGCCAAACTGGCGAAGGTGCAGCGCACCTGGAGGTTGCGGGCAACGCCTGAAAGCACTGGCCCGCGCTTCGTGCCGGCCTCGGGCGAGCTCGAACTGCGGCTGATCGAGCAGCCCATCGTGATTCGGCGTGGAGGAACCAGCTCATGAGGTCGCCCCCGCCGCCGTCTTGTGCTCATTCACAAACGTAATATACGACGTTACTCCTTCGCGCCCTCCTCCTCTTTCCCCTCCCAAGTAGTCTGAAACTCCCATCCCGCATGGGAGTTTCGGCCGATGCGCAATCCCCGGCGCTTCTCCATAGTTGCGACCAAAGGTCAACGGTCAGGCCTCGATGACCGCAATTGCTCTGGAGAAAGTCATGGCTACCGGCGAGCAAAATTCATCGCTAACGGGCGATCCGACCCCCCTATACATTCCGACCCTCGACTCAGTGGTCAACGCTCTCAGCGTTGTGACCTCTGGCGCGAGCGTTACGCTGGACGAAACGGCCGGGTTGCAAAACAGCACCGCCACGCCAAGCCCCGCGGGAGACGCTGACGACAATGACATTTTGCTGGCCTCCCTGCCCTCGACTTTCTCTACCCGTTTGACCGCACTGGGTGCAGGTACCGCAATGGGTGCGGCCTTGAGTGGCTATACCGGCGCCGTGGGCAATACCGGCAGCAATGCGTTCAGCGTCAGCGCTGACCCCGGAGCAACCATTACCAACGTCAGCTTCGTCGACAGCACTGGCGCACTGCTCAATGGCGTGGACAGCGGACTGGACACCCTCGATGGCACCAGCATCCTTCTCTATACCGATACGAGCAACGACAACATCCTGGTGGGCCGAGCCGGGAGCGCAAGCGGCGCAATCGTGTTCGCGGCCTATATCGAAGAAACCGGATCGCCACTCTCGGGCGGCAAGATCTGGACCGTGGAGTACCAACCGCTCAAGCATCCAGATGCGACGAACCCCGACGATGCGGTCAATCTGCTGAATAAGGTGTTCATCGGAGCCGGTCAGGACGCGGAATTCAGTCTGGCCAATGCGCCGTCGGGTCAGCAGTTGTTCCTGATGTTCACGACCGCGGGCGCGACGGCCGATGCGAACGGCCGGATTCCCGGCGTCTCGATCGTCGTCACCGGCAGGGATCCGCTGGATCAGTCGGCAAGCAGTGCTGCCATCACCAGCGCCGACACGGTTAACAGCAGCCAGGGCGGCGGCAGCACAACCCTGGGCACCAACAACCAGGCGATCACCGAACAGGAAGGCCTGCGCTTCAGCTTCGTCACCGGTGCCAAGGCGGACTTCACAGTCCCCAACCTGAGCCCGGGCGAAGCGGGTGTCGAACAGAACATCGACTTCACCCAGTACTTCGGCGCCCGCTCCGCGACCTTCAAGATCGTGCAGGAGACGGGCGGCACGACTGCGAAGCTCTTGCTCACCGCCGTCAAGAACGCCGACAACGTCAGCGGGTCGCAGAGCGGTGTCAACTTCGTCAACAGCTACGCCAACGACAGCACCGAAAAGGTCGCGATCACCAACGGCAGCGTCACCGTGAAGACGTTCGCGGGCGCCACCGTCAGCACCGCCGTCATCACCTACAACGCCGACGGCACGGTGCTGATCACCGGCGTTCCGACCGACTCGCAGATCACCTACAGCACGGCGACCGACCACAACCGCGTGATGATCGAGAACGCCGGGTTGCTGACCGACAAGAACGGCGACAAGACGCACGCTGACTTCGACATTGGCGGCTTCAAGGTGCTGCAGTCCAGTACATCAACCGCCGAAATCGGCTCCAAGATGATCTTCGAGGATGATGGGCCGAGCATCAGCACCACCGGCACGGAACCGACCCTGACGGTGGACGAAACGGTACTGGCGACCAACGATACCAAGAGCTTTGCCGCCAACTTCACCTCGGCGTTTGGCGCTGATGGTGCCGGTACGCTGACCTATGCGCTGGGCGTGGTCGCCGGTGGCTCAGGGCTGACCGACACGGCCACCGGTGAAGCGGTGAACCTGTCGCTCAACGGCGCAGTGGTCGAAGGTCGCACGGCCACCAGCAACCTGCTGGTGTTCACGGTCAGCGTGGCTGCTAATGGCGACGTCACCCTCGACCAGATCCGCGCCGTGGTGCATCCCGACGCGACCAATCCCGATGATTCGAAGACGCTGACCTCGGACAGCCTGGTGACGCTGACGGCGACCAAGACCGATGGGGACGGCGACAGCGTCCATGCCACCCTCAATATCGGGCAGAACCTGGTGTTCAAGGATGACGCCCCCAGCATCAGCACCACCGGCACCGAGCCAACGCTGACAGTCGACGAAACGGTACTGG
Organism: Pseudomonas sp. GR 6-02; assembly: GCF_001655615.1. GTDB lineage: Bacteria > Pseudomonadota > Gammaproteobacteria > Pseudomonadales > Pseudomonadaceae > Aquipseudomonas. Next base: position 2,865,314 of record NZ_CP011567.1, on the reverse strand, counting down.
CGACCAACGATACCAAGAGCTTCGCCGCCAACTTCAGCTCGGCGTATGGCGCTGACGGGGCCGGCACCCTGACCTATGCGCTGGGCGTGGTCGCGGGCGCCTCAGGGCTGGTGGACACAGCCACGGGCGAGGCGGTGAACCTGTCGCTCAATGGCGGCGTGGTCGAAGGTCACACGGCCACCACCAACCTGCTGGTATTCACGGTCAGCGTCGCCGCCAACGGTGACGTCACCCTCGATCAGCTCCGCGCCGTGGTGCATCCCGACACGACCAATCCCGATGATTCGAAAACGCTGACCGCGGACAATCTGGTGACGCTGACGGCAACCATCACTGACAAGGACGGCGACAGCACCCAGGCGACCCTCAACATCGGCCAGAACCTGGTGTTCAAGGACGACGGACCGAGCATCAGCACCACCGGCACCGAACCGACGTTGACGGTGGATGAGACGGTGCTGACCACCGACGCCACCCAGAGCTTCGCGGCGAACTTCACCTCGGCGTATGGCGCCGACGGTGCGGGTACGCTGACCTATGCGCTGGGCGTGGTGGCGGGTGCCTCCGGGCTGACCGACACGGCCACCGGTGAGGCAGTCAACCTGTCGCTCAACGGCGGCGTGGTGGAAGGCCGCACAGCCACTACCCATCTGCTGGTGTTCACCGTCAGCGTGGCCGCCAACGGTGACGTCACCCTCGACCAGCAACGGGCCGTGGTGCATCCCGATCCAACCAATCCGAATGATTCGACGAGTCTGTCCTCGGACAATCTGGTAACCCTGACGGCGACCAAAACCGATGGAGACGGCGACAGCGCCCATGCCACGCTCAACATCGGCCAGAACCTGGTGTTCCAGGACGACGGCCCTACACTTGCCTTCGGCAATCTGATCGGCACCGGTAGCATCCTTCCACAAACAGGGTACTGGGATCACTCGGCCGGAGCCGACGGATTGGGGGCAACCGGACTGGATATTTCGTTGGTGAATAACCAATTCACCCTCGTCCGGCCAGACAACACGACCACCACCGGCACCGGCACGCTCACCGAGCAGTCACCCTCACCGGATGCCAACGGCGCCTACCATTTCGCCGGCACGTTGACCGGTGATTTCGACAACAACGCCGCCACCGCGAATACCAGCGTCGACTACACGCTGACCGCCTACACCAATGGCAGCTATACACTGGACCTGGTGCAAGGCTTCAGTTCGCAGATCGTGCTCAGTAGTGCCGACGGCTCGCTCAGTGCCGGCGGCCCGGATCCGGTGCGCACCTTGTTGATTCCGACGACGAATGACCCGACCATTCCTTCGGCCTCCGAGGAGATTGTGTTCTTTTCCGCCAAGGCGACGGCGTCGACTTCGGACATCCTGACCGGCATCGGGGTCGGGAAACCCGACCCCACCGAAGCCCAGCTACAGACCACCCCCCTGCCCTCGTACATCGACCCGGCTGCCATGAACGTCAGCACGTCCGGCATCGGCGTCGGCAATAACATTCTCCAGGGAGACAACCTGGTGGCCATCAGCGCTGCCGATGAAAGTTTCGTGATCAATCCGGAGACCCTGCTGGCGGGCATGAAGATCTTCATCGACAACTCCGTGGGGGGGTACAACACGGCGACCGAAGACCTGTACTACAGGGCCTACTACGAGGATGGCACGTTCTCGGCCCTCACCGAGGTGAACACCGTGACACCGGAGGCCGGCGGACAAGTGTCCTTCCTCGTTCAGCAACAAGGTACGAAGTTGATCGATGCGGTTCAGCTCACGATGGGCCGAGGCGATGTCAAGATCCCGGTGATCCAGTTCATTCAGCCGACCGAGAGCCTGGCCAGCGATATCAAGCTGGCGTTCAACGCGACGCTGACGGACAAGGATGGGGACTCGGCGACGAGTGGTTTCGACGCCAACCTGTTCGCCAACGACTTGGGCACCACCTTCGACTTCACGCTGGTGGGCACAAGCGGTGAGCGGGATGCCTTCAACGTCGATTTGTCACTCACCCAGAACAAGTACCAGATCACCGGCTTCGATGCGAGCGCAGGGCTGCGCGACACGCTGGTGCTCAACGGCGACCAGAGCGCCGTTGTGCAGTCGATCGACAACAGCGGTGCAAACAGCATCGTGACGATTGCCGAAACGGGCGGACAAATCACGACCATCACCTTGGTCGGGGTTGATGTTCTGAATACCGACATTGTCCATGGCAGCGCCTGAGGCAGCGCGTGTGTGAAAGGATGCGAGGGTGGCGAAAGTCACCCTCGCATTGTTTTTGCAGTTCCAAAATGAGATCGGCACGGATCGCATTCGCTGTGGATCCTGGAGCACCACAAGGCTTAAACACAGCGGGTAAATACGCGCCTACGCGGCAGAAACCCTGCGGCAGACGACCGGCGAGGACGGCTAGGCCGAAACTCCTATCCCGCATGGGAGTATCGGCCAATGTTCAATCTCCAGCGCTTAGTCATAGTGGTAGAGGTCAATGGTCAGGCCTCGATGACCGTAATTGCTCAGGAGAACGTCATGACTATTCGCGAGCAAAACTCATCGCTAACGAGCGATCCGACCTCCCTCAACTTAATGTCGATTACAGCCAACGCCCTGAGCGTGACGCCCGGCGCAAACGTTACGCTGGACGAAACGGCCGGGCTACAGAACCTCACCGCCACGCCAAGCCCCGCGGGAGACGCTGACGACAACGACATTCTGGTGGCCTCCCTGCCCTCGGCCTTCTCTACCCGTTTGACCGCACTGGGTGCAGGTACCGCAACGGGTGCGGCCTTGAGTGGCTATACCGGTGCCGTGGGCGACACCGGCAGCAATGCATTCACCCTCACCGACCCGTCCGGCGTTACCGATATCCGCTTCGTCGACAGTGCTGGCGCACCGCTCAATGGCCTGGATAGCGGACTGGATACCCTCGATGGCACCAGCATCCTTCTCTATACGGATACGAGCAACAATAACATCGTGGTGGGCCGCGCCGGGGGCCCAGCTGGCGCGATCGTGTTCGCTGGCTATATCGATGAAACCGGATCGCCGGTCTCGGGTGGCAAGATCTGGACAGTGGAGTACCAACCGCTCAAGCATCCAGATATGACGAACCCCGATGATTCGGTCAATTTGCTGAATAAGGTGTTCATCGGAGTCACTCAGGACCTGGGATTCAGTTTGACCGGTGCGCCATCCGGTCAGAACCTCTTCCTGATGTTCACGAAAGCGAATCCGACCGTTGTCGATGATGGTGGTGTTATGCGGATCACCGATCCCTCCATCATTGCCACCGGCAAGGACCCCGCAGACCAGTCAAGTGGCGCCAATATAAACACTGGTGACACGATCAATACCAGCCAGGGGGGCGGCCCAGCCACCATCGGCACCAACAACCAGATGATTACGGAACAGGAAGGCATCCGCTTATCGTTCGTCACCGGCGCCCGGCAGGATGTGACCGTTCCCAACCTTAGTCAGACAGAAGCCGATGTTGAGTCCAACATCGACTTTACCGGCGTTTTCAATACGAAGTCGGCCAGTTTCGACGTCGTGCAGTTACAAAGCGGCAAGAGTGCGGTCGTACAAATCAGCGCATTCAACACTGCTGCCGAACCTGGCGTGAACTTCATCAATGGATATACAAATGATACGTCGGTGGCCATCAACAGCGTTCGCGTCATCAACATCAGCACCGGCCAGGTGATCGAGAATTCAGACGGTTCGGTGAATGACCCGGCCATTACCATCAGCTTTACGGGTGGGGTTGCGACCGTCACCGGTGTTAAAGCCGGTTACCAGATTGAATACACCACAACCTCGGATCACAACCGCGTACTCATCGAGAACGGCGCGGCCCTCGACGCCAAGGGCGATAACCACGCCGATTTTGATATCGATGGCTTCCATCTGCGCCAAGCCTCTACTTCGACCGCCGAAATCGGCTCCAAGATGATCTTCGAAGACGACGGGCCAAGTATCAGCGCCACTGGCACGGAGCCAACACTGACGGTGGACGAAACGGTACTGACCACCGACGCCACCCAGAACTTCGCCGCCAACTTCAGCTCGGCGTTTGGCGCTGATGGCGCGGGCACATTGACCTACGCACTGGGTGTGGTGGCGGGCGGCTCCGGGCTGACCGACACGGCGACCGGTGAGGCCGTCAACCTGTCGCTCAACGGCAGCGTAGTGGAAGGTCGAACGGCCACCACCAACCTGCTGGTGTTCACGGTCAGCGTCGCTGCTAATGGCGACGTCACCCTCGACCAGCAACGGGCGGTGGTGCATCCCGATGCCACCAACCCCGATGACTCGACAAGCCTGACCTCGGACAACCTGGTAACCCTGACGGCCACCATCACCGACAAGGATGGCGACAGCGCTCATACGACCCTGAACATCGGGCAGAACCTGGTATTCAAGGATGACGGACCAAGCATCAGCACCACCGGCACCGAGCCAACACTGACGGTGGACGAAACGGTACTGACCACCGACGCCACCCAGAGCTTCGCGGCTAACTTCAGCTCGGCGTTTGGCGCCGACGGTGCGGGCACGCTGACCTATGCGTTGGGTGTGGTAGCCGGTGCCTCCGGGCTGACCGATACGGCCACCGGTGAGGCAGTCAACCTGTCACTCAACGGCACCGTGGTCGAAGGACGCACGGCCATCACCAACCTGCTGGTGTTCACCGTCAGTGTGGCCGCCAACGGTGACGTCACTCTCGACCAGCAACGGGCCATAGTGCATCCAGACCCAACCAATCCGGATGACTCGAAGACGCTGACCTCGGACAATCTGGTGACCCTGACCGCCACCATCACCGACAAAGATGGCGACAGTGCCCATGCAACACTGAACATCGGCCAGAACCTGGTGTTCAAGGACGACGGGCCAAGCATCAGCACCACCGGCACGGAGCCAACCCTGACAGTCGACGAAACGGTACTGACCACCGACGCCACCCAGAGCTTCGCCGCTAACTTCAGCTCGGCATTTGGCGCTGACGGTGCGGGCACCCTGACCTATGCACTGGGTGTGGTAGCCGGTGCCTCCGGGCTGACCGATACGGCCACCGGTGAGGCAGTCAACCTGTCACTCAACGGCACCGTGGTCGAAGGACGCACGGCCATCACCAACCTGCTGGTGTTCACCGTCAGTGTGGCCGCCAACGGTGACGTCACTCTCGACCAGCAACGGGCCATAGTGCATCCAGACCCAACCAATCCGGACGATTCGACCAGTCTGACCTCGGACAACCTGGTGACCCTGACCGCCACCATCACCGACAAAGATGGCGACAGTGCCCATGCAACACTGAACATCGGCCAGAACCTGGTGTTCAAGGACGACGGGCCAAGCATCAGCACCACTGGCACGGAGCCAACGCTGACGGTCGACGAAACGGTACTGACCACCGACGCCACCCAGAGCTTTGCAGCGAACTTCAGCTCGGCGTTTGGCGCCGACGGTGCGGGTACGCTGACCTATGCGTTGGGCGTAACTGCCGGCCCGTCGGGACTGACGGATACAGCCACCGGTGAAGCGGTGAACCTGTCACTCAACGGCACCGTAGTCGAAGGCCGCACCGCCACCACCAACCTGCTGGTGTTCACCGTCAGCGTGGCGGCTAATGGCGACGTCACTCTCGACCAGCAACGGGCGGTGGTGCATCCCGATCCAACCAATCCGGATGATTCGACGAGTCTGACCTCGGACAACCTGGTGACGCTGACGGCCACCATCACCGACAAGGACGGCGACAGTGCCCATGCCACGCTGAACATCGGGCAGAACCTGGTGTTCAAGGACGACGGACCGAGCATCAGCACCACTGGCACGGAGCCGACGCTGACGGTCGATGAAACGGTACTGACCACCGACGCCACCCAGAGCTTCGCGGCTAACTTCAGCTCGGCGTTTGGCGCTGATGGTGCGGGTACGCTGACCTATGCGTTGGGCGTAACTGCCGGCCCGTCGGGACTGACGGATACAGCCACCGGTGAGGCGGTCAACCTGTCACTCAACGGCACCGTGGTCGAAGGCCGCACGGCCACCACCAACCTGCTGGTGTTCACCGTCAGCGTGGCGGCCAACGGTGACGTCACCCTCGACCAGCAACGGGCGGTGGTGCATCCCGATCCAACCAATCCGGATGATTCGACGAGTCTGACCTCGGACAATCTGGTGACGCTGACCGCCACCATCACCGACAAGGATGGCGACAGCGCTCATGCGACCCTGAACATCGGCCAGAACCTGGTGTTCAAGGATGACGGACCGAGCATCAGCACCACCGGCACGGAGCCAACCCTGACGGTTGACGAAACGGTACTGACCACCGACGCCACCCAGAGCTTTGCAGCGAACTTCAGCTCGGCGTTTGGCGCCGACGGTGCGGGTACGCTGACCTATGCGTTGGGCGTAACTGCCGGCCCGTCGGGACTGACGGATACAGCCACCGGTGAAGCGGTGAACCTGTCACTCAACGGCACCGTAGTCGAAGGCCGCACGGCCACCACTAACCTGCTGGTGTTCACCGTCAGCGTGGCGGCTAATGGCGACGTCACCCTCGACCAGCAACGGGCGGTGGTGCATCCCGATCCAACCAATCCGGATGATTCGACGAGTCTGACCTCGGACAACCTGGTGACCCTGACGGCCACCATCACCGACAAGGACGGCGACAGCGCTCATGCCACGCTGAACATCGGGCAGAACCTGGTGTTCAAGGACGACGGACCGAGCATCAGCACCACCGGCACGGAGCCAGTCCTGACGGTCGATGAAACGGTGCTGGCCACCAACGACACCCAGAGCTTTACCGCCAACTTCAGTTCGGCGTTTGGCGCTGACGGTGCGGGTACGTTGACCTATGCGTTGGGCGTGGTCGCGGGCGGTTCCGGACTGACCGATACCGCTACCGGCCAAGCGGTGAATTTGTCGCTTAACGGTACAGTCGTGGAAGGCCGCACGGCGATTAGCAACGATCTGGTATTCACCGTCAGCGTCGCCGCCAATGGTGACGTTACCCTCGATCAGATCCGCGCCGTGGTACATCCCGACCCAACCAATCCGGATGATTCGAAGACGCTGATCTCGGACAATCTGGTAACCCTGACCGCCACCATCACCGACAAGGACGGCGACAGTGCCCATGCCACCCTCAACATCGGGCAGAACCTGGTGTTCAAGGATGACGGACCGAGCATCAGCACCACCGGCACGGAGCCAGTCCTGACGGTCGATGAAACGGTGCTGGCCACCAACGACACCCAGAGCTTTACCGCCAACTTCAGTTCGGCATTTGGCGCCGATGGGGCCGGCACGCTGACCTATGCACTGGGTGTGGTAGCGGGCGGCTCCGGGCTGACCGATACCGCTACCGGCCAAGCGGTGAATTTGTCGCTTAACGGTACAGTCGTGGAAGGCCGCACGGCGATTAGCAACGATCTGGTATTCACCGTCAGCGTCGCCGCCAATGGTGACGTCACCCTCGACCAGATCCGCGCCGTGGTACATCCCGACCCAACCAATCCGGATGATTCGAAGACGCTGACCTCGGATAATCTGGTGACCCTGACCGCCACCATCACCGACAAGGACGGCGACAGTGCCCATGCCACCCTCAACATCGGGCAGAACCTGGTGTTCAAGGATGACGGACCGAGCATCAGCACCACCGGCACGGAGCCAGTCTTGACGGTCGACGAAACGGTGCTGGCCACCAACGACACCCAGAGCTTTACCGCCAACTTCAGTTCGGCATTTGGCGCCGATGGGGCCGGCACGCTGACCTATGCACTGGGTGTGGTAGCGGGCGGCTCCGGGCTGACCGATACGGCCACCGGTGAAGCGGTCAACCTGTCGCTCAACGGCAGCGTGGTCGAAGGCCGCACGGCCATCACCAACCTGCTGGTGTTCACCGTCAGTGTGGCCGCCAACGGTGACGTCACTCTCGACCAGCAACGGGCCATAGTGCATCCAGACCCAACCAATCCGGATGATTCGAAGACGCTGACCGCGGACAATCTGGTGACCCTGACCGCCACCATCACCGACAAAGATGGCGACAGTGCCCATGCAACACTGAACATCGGCCAGAACCTGGTGTTCAAGGACGACGGGCCAAGCATCAGCACCACCGGCACGGAGCCAACCCTGACGGTTGACGAAACGGTACTGACCACCGACGCCACCCAGAGCTTTGCGGCCAACTTCACCTCGGCGTATGGCGCCGATGGCGCCGGCACGCTGACCTATGCGCTGGGCGTGGTGGCGGGTGCCTCCGGGCTGACCGACACGGCCACCGGTGAGGCGGTCAACCTGTCGCTCAACGGCAGCGTGGTGGAAGGCCGCACAGCCACTACCCACCTGCTGGTGTTCACCGTCAGCGTGGCCGCCAACGGTGACGTTACCCTCGACCAGCAACGGGCCGTGGTGCATCCCGATCCAACCAATCCGAATGATTCGACGAGTCTGTCCTCGGACAATCTGGTAACCCTGACGGCGACCAAAACCGATGGAGACGGCGACAGCGCCCATGCCACGCTCAACATCGGCCAGAACCTGGTGTTCCAGGACGACGGCCCTTCACTTGCCTTTGGCAACCTGATCGGCACCGGTAGCATCCTTCCACAACAGGGATACTGGGATCATTCAACCGGAGCCGACGGACTGGGTGCAACCGGTCTGGATATTTCGTTGGTGAATAACCAATTCACTCTCGTCAGGCCAGACAACACGACCACCACCGGGACCGGCACGCTCACCGAGCAATCGCCCTCGCCGGATGTCAATGGCGCGTTCCACTTCGCAGGGACTCTGACCGGTGATTTCGACAACAACGCCGCCACCGCGAATACCAGCGTTGACTACACGCTGACCGCCTTTGCCAATGGCACTTATGCCCTGGACCTGGTGCAAGGCTTCAGTTCCGAGATCGTGCTCAGCAGTGCCGACGGCTCGCTCACTGCCGGCGGCCCGGATCCGGTGCGCACCTTGCTGATCCCACCGCAGAATCCGCCGACGATTCCTTCGCCATCTGAGGAGATTGTGTTCTTTTCCGCGAAAGCAACGGCGTCGACTGCGGACATCCTGACCGGTATCGGGCTTGGAGCCCCCGACCCCACCGAAGCCCAGCTACAGACCAACCCCCTGCCGTCGTACATCGACCCGAGGGCCATGAACGTCAGCACGTCCGGCATCGGCATCGCCAATAACCTGTTCCAGGGAGACAACCTGGCGGCCATCAGCAATGCCGATGAAAGCTTCGTGATCAACCCGGAAAGCCTACTGACGAGCATGAAGGTCTTCATCGACAACTCCGTGGGGGGTTACGACACGGCGACCGAGGACCTGTACTACAGGGCCTTCTACGAGGATGGCACGTTCTCGAACCTGATCGAGGTGAACACCGTGACACCGGAGGCCGGTGGACAGGTGTCCTTCCTCATTCAGCAGCAGGGCACGAAGTTGATCGACGCTGTTCAGCTCACGATGGGCCGAGGCGAGATCAAGATCCCGACGATCGAGTTCACTCATGAGACCGAGAGCCTGGCCAGCGATGTCAAGCTGGCGTTCAACGCGACGCTGACGGACAAGGATGGAGACTCGGCGACGAGCACGTTCGACGCCAACCTGTTCGCCAACGACCTGGGCACCACCTTCGACTTCACGCTGGTGGGCACAAGCGGTGCGCGGGATGCCTTCAACATCGACTTGTCACTTCCTCAAAACAAGTACCAGATCACCGGCTTCGATGCGAACGCAGGGCTGAGAGACACGCTGGTACTCAACGGCGACCAGAACGCCGTGGTGCAGTCGATCGACAACAGCGGCGCCAACAGCGTCGTGACAGTTGCCGAAACGGGCGGACAAATCACGACCATCACCTTGGTCGGGGTCGATCTGCTGAATACCGACATAGTCCATGGCAGCGCCTGAGGCGGCGCATGCATGAAGGATGCGAGGGTGGTGCAAAACCACCCTCGCTTTTTTTTATGCAGTTCCAATACCAAATCCGCACGGATCGCATTCGTTGTAAGCACTCGAGCACCGCAAGGCTTGAACCCAGGCCCTCCCTGCAACGGGCCTGCGACGAGGAAGACTAGTCTGAAACTCCCACCCCGCGTGGGAGTTTCGGCTGATGTGCAATCCCCGGTGCTTCTTCATAGTTGCGACCAATGGTCAACGGTCAGGCCTCGATGACCGCAACTACCCCAGGAACAAGTTATGACTATTGTCGAGCAAAATTCATCGCTGCCGGGCGATCCGACTTCCCTCTACACTTCGACCCTCGACCCATCGCTGACAACGTCGATTACGACCAACGCGCTGAGCGTCGTGGCCTCCGGCGCGAGTGTTACGCTGGACGAAACGGCCGGGCTACAGAACCTCACCGCCACGCCAAGCCCCGCGGGAGACGCTGACGACAACGACATTCTGCTGGCCTCCCTGCCCTCGACTTTCTCTACCCGTTTGACCGCACTGGGGGCAGGTACCGCCACGGGTGCGGCCTTGAGTGGCTATACCGGCGCCGTGGGCAACACCGGCAGCAATGCGTTCAGCGTCAGCGCTGACCCCGGAGCAACCATTACCAATATCAGCTTCGTCGACAGCACTGGCGCACTGCTCAATGGTGTGGACAGCGGACTGGATACCCTCAATGGCACCAGCATCCTTCTCTATACCGATACGAACGACAACATCCTTCTGGGCCGAGCCGGAGGTCCAACCGGCGCAATCGTGTTCGCGGCCTATATCGAAGAAACCGGGTCGCCGCTGTCGGGCGGCAAAATCTGGACCGTAGAGTACCAACCGCTCAAGCATCCAGATGCGACGAACCCCGACGATGCGGTCAATCTGCTGAATAAGGTGTTCATCGGAGCCGGTCAGGACGCGGAATTCAGTCTGGCCAATGCGCCGTCGGGCCAGCAGTTGTTCCTGATGTTCACGACCGCGGGCGCGACGGCCGATGCGAACGGCCGGATTCCCGGCGTCTCGATCGTCGTCACCGGCAGGGATCCGCTGGATCAGTCGGCAAGCAGTGCTGCCATCACCAGTGCCGACACGGTTAACAGCAGCCAGGGCGGCGGCAGCACAACCCTGGGCACCAACAACCAGGCGATCACCGAACAGGAAGGCCTGCGCTTCAGCTTCGTCAGCGGTGCCAAGGCGGACTTCACGATCCCCAACCTGAGCCCGGGCGAAGCGGGCGTCGAAGCGAACATCGACTTCACCCAGTACTTCGGCGCCCGCTCCGCGACCTTCAAGGTCGTGCAGGAGACGGGCGGCACCACCGCGAAGCTCTTGCTCACCGCCGTCAAGAACGCCGACAACATCAGCGGGTCGCAGAGCGGCGTCAACTTCATCAACAGCTACGCCAACGACAGCACCGAAAAGGTCGCGATCATTAACGGCAGTGTCACCGTCAAGACGTTCGCGGGCGCCACCGTCAGCACCGCCGTCATCACCTACAACGCCGACGGCACGGTGCTGATCACCGGCGTTCCGACCGATTCGCAGATCACCTACAGCACGGCGACCGACCACAACCGCGTGATGATCGAGAACGCCGGGTTGCTGACCGACAAGAGCGGCGACAAGACGCACGCTGACTTCGACATTGGCGGCTTCAAGGTGCTGCAGTCCAGCACCTCAACCGCCGAAATCGGCTCCAAGATGATCTTCGAGGACGACGGGCCGAGCATCAGCACCACCGGCACCGAACCGACGCTGACAGTCGATGAAACGGTACTGGCGACCAACGATACCAAGAGCTTTGCCGCCAACTTCACCTCGGCGTTTGGCGCTGATGGTGCCGGTACGCTGACCTATGCGCTGGGCGTGGTCGCCGGTGGCTCAGGGCTGACCGACACGGCCACCGGTGAAGCGGTGAACCTGTCGCTCAACGGCGCAGTGGTCGAAGGTCGCACGGCCACCAGCAACCTGCTGGTGTTCACGGTCAGCGTGGCTGCTAATGGCGACGTCACCCTCGACCAGATCCGCGCCGTGGTGCATCCCGACGCGACCAATCCCGATGATTCGAAGACGCTGACCTCGGACAGCCTGGTGACGCTGACGGCGACCAAGACCGATGGGGACGGCGACAGCGTCCATGCCACCCTCAATATCGGGCAGAACCTGGTGTTCAAGGATGACGCCCCCAGCATCAGCACCACCGGCACCGAGCCAACGCTGACAGTCGACGAAACGGTACTGGCGACCAACGATACCAAGAGCTTCGCCGCCAACTTCAGCTCGGCGTATGGCGCTGACGGGGCCGGCACCCTGACCTATGCGCTGGGCGTGGTCGCGGGCGCCTCAGGGCTGGTGGACACAGCCACGGGCGAGGCGGTGAACCTGTCGCTCAATGGCGGCGTGGTCGAAGGTCACACGGCCACCACCAACCTGCTGGTATTCACGGTCAGCGTCGCCGCCAACGGTGACGTCACCCTCGACCAGCTCCGCGCCGTGGTGCATCCCAATACCACCAATCCCGATGATTCGAAGACCCTGACCGCGGACAATCTGGTGACGCTGACGGCAACCATCACTGACAAGGACGGCGACAGTGCCCACGCCACCCTCAACATCGGCCAGAACCTGGTGTTCAAGGACGACGGGCCGAGCATCAGCACCACTGGCACGGAACCGACGCTAACAGTCGACGAAACGGCACTGGCCACCAACGACACCCAGAGCTTTGCGGCCAACTTCACCTCGGCGTATGGCGCCGATGGCGCCGGCACCCTGACCTATGCACTGGGCGTGGTGGCGGGTGCCTCCGGGCTGACCGACACGGCCACCGGCCAAGTGGTGAATTTGTCGGTTAACGGCGGCGTGGTCGAAGGCCGCACGGCGACGAGCAACGATCTGGTATTCACGGTCAGCGTCGCCGCCAACGGTGACGTCACCCTCGACCAACTCCGGGCCGTGGTGCATTCCGACGCAAGCAATCCGGATGATTCGAAGACGCTGACTTCGGACAGCCTGGTGACGCTGACAGCGACCAAGACCGACAAGGACGGCGACAGCGCCCAGGCCACCCTCAACATCGGCCAGAACCTGGTGTTCAAGGACGACGGGCCAAGTATCAGCACCACCGGTACAGAACCGACGCTGACGGTGGACGAAACGGTGTTGGCGACCAACGATACCAAGAGCTTTGCCGCCAACTTCACCTCGGCGTTTGGCGCTGATGGCGCCGGCACGCTGACCTATGCGCTGGGCGTGGTCGCGGGAGGCTCCGGGCTGACGGATACGGCCACGGGCCAGGCGGTCAACCTGTCGCTCAACGGCGGCGTGGTGGAAGGCCACACGGCGATTAGCAACGACCTGGTGTTCACGGTCAGTGTCGCCGCTAATGGCGACGTCACCCTCGACCAGATCCGCGCTGTGGTGCATTCCGTCACGACCAATCCCGATGACTCGACGAGCCTGACCTCGGACGATCTGGTGACCCTGACGGCGACCAAGACCGACAAGGACGGCGACAGCGCCCAGGCCACCCTCAACATCGGGCAGAACCTGGTGTTCAAGGATGACGGGCCAAGCATCAGCACCACCGGCACCGAGCCAACGCTGACGGTCGACGAAACGGTGCTGGCGACCAACGATACCAAGAGCTTTGCCGCCAACTTCACCTCATCGTTTGGCGCTGATGGCGCCGGCACGCTGACCTATGCCCTGGGCGTGGTCGCGGGAGGCTCAGGGCTGACCGATACGGCCACCGGTGAAGCGGTGAACCTGTCGCTCAACGGCGCAGTGGTCGAAGGTCGCACGGCCACCAGCAACCTGCTGGTGTTCACGGTCAGCGTCGCCGCCAATGGCGACGTCACCCTCGACCAGATCCGCGCCGTGGTGCATCCCGACGCGACCAATCCGGATGATTCGAAGACCCTGACCTCAGACACCTTGGTGACGCTGACGGCGACCAAAACCGATGGGGACGGCGACAGCGCCCAGGCCACCCTCAACATCGGCCAGAACCTGGTGTTCAAGGATGACGCCCCCAGCATCAGCACCACCGGCACCGAGCCAATCCTGACGGTCGACGAAACGGTACTGGCGACCAACGATACCAAGAGCTTCGCGGCTAACTTCAGTTCGGCGTACGGCGCTGACGGGGCCGGCACCCTGACCTACGCACTGGGCGTGGTCGCGGGCGGCTCCGGGCTGGTGGACACGGCCACGGGCCAGGCGGTCAACCTGTCGCTCAACGGTGGCGTGGTCGAAGGCCACACGGCGATTAGCAACGATCTGGTATTCACGGTCAGCGTGGCCGCCAACGGCGACGTCACCCTCGACCAACTCCGGGCCGTGGTGCATCCCGTCACGACCAATCCCGATGATTCGAAGACCCTGACCGCGGACAACCTGGTAACCCTGACGGCGACCAAGACCGATAAGGACGGCGACAGCGCCCAGGCGAGCCTGAACATCGGACAAAACCTGGTGTTCAAGGACGACGGACCGAGCATCAGCACCACCGGCACGGAGCCGACACTGACGGTCGACGAGACGGTGCTGGCGACCAACGATACCAAGAGTTTTGCGTCTAACTTCAGTTCGGCGTTTGGCGCCGACGGTGCGGGCACGTTGACCTATGCACTGGGCGTGGTGGTGGGGGCCTCCGGGCTGACCGACACGGCCAGCGGCCAGGCGGTGAACCTGTCGCTCAACGGCGGCGTGGTGGAAGGCCGCACGGCCACCAGCAACTTGCTGGTGTTCACGGCCAGCGTCGCCGCCAATGGCGACGTCACCCTCGACCAGCTCCGTGCAGTGGTGCATCCCAACGCCAGCAATCCCGATGATTCGACGACGCTGTCGGCGGACAACCTGGTGACGCTGATAGCGACCAAGACCGATGGGGACGGCGACAGCGCCCAGGCCACCCTCAACATCGGCCAGAACCTGGTGTTCAAGGACGACGGCCCTACACTTGCCTTCGGCAACCTGATCGGGACCGGTAGTGTCCTTCCACAAACAGGGTACTGGGATCACTCGAACGGAGCCGACGGACTGGGTGCAACCGGGCTGGATATTTCGTTGGTGAACAACCAGTTCACCCTCGTCCGGCCAGACAACACGACCACCACCGGCACCGGCACGCTCACCGAGCAGTCACCCTCACCGGATGCCAATGGCGCCTACCACTTCGCAGGCACGTTGACCGGCGATTTCGACAACAACGCCTCCACGGCAAATACCAGCGTCGACTACACGCTGACCGCCTATACCAATGGCAGCTACACACTGGACCTGGTGCAAGGTTTCAGTTCGACGATCGTGCTCAGCAGTGCCGATGGCTCGCTCAGTGCCGGCGGCCCGGATCCGGTGCGCACCTTGCTGATCCCGGCGCAGAATCCGCCGACGATTCCTTCGCCATCCGAGGAGATTGTGTTCTTTTCCGCCAAGGCAACGGCGTTGCCTTCGGACATCCTGAGCGGTATCGGGCTCGGTAAACCCGACCCCACCGAAGCCCAGCTACAGACCACCCCGCTGCCGTCGTACATCGACCCAGCAGCCATGAACGTCAGCACGTCCGGCATCGGCGTCGGCAATAACATTCTCCAGGGAGACAGCCTGGCGGCCATCAGCAACGCCGATGAAAGTTTCGTGATCAATCCGGAGAGCCTGCTGACGGGCATGAAAGTCTTCATCGACAACTCCGTGGGGGGGTACAACACGGCGACCGAGGACCTGTACTACCGGATCTACTACGAGGATGGCACCTTCTCGAACCTCACCGAGGTGAACACTCTGACGCCAGAAGCCGGCGGACAAGTGTCCTTCCTCGTTCAAAAGGAAGGCTCGCTGCTGATTGACGCGGTTCAGCTCACGATGGGCCGAGGCGATGTCAAGATCCCGGTGATCCAGTTCATTCAGCAGACCGAGAACATGGCCAGTGATATCAAGCTGGCGTTCAACGCGACGCTGACGGACAAGGATGGGGACTCGGCGACGAGTGGTTTCAACGCCAACCTGTTCGCCAACGACTTGGGCACCACCTTCGACTTCACGCTGGCTGGCACGGCCGGTGTGCGGGATGCCTTCAACGTCGATTTGTCATTCACCCAAAACAAGTACCAAGTCACCGGCTTCGATGCGAGCGCAGGGCTGCGCGACACGCTGGTGCTCAACGGCGACCAGGGCGCCGTTGTCCAGTCGATCGACAACAGCGGCGCCAACAGCATCGTGACGATTGCCGAAACGGGCGGACAAATCACGACCATCACCTTGGTCGGGGTTGATGTTCTGAATACCGACATTGTCCATGGCAGCGCCTGAGGAAGCGCACGCGTAAAAGAATGCGAGGGTGGTGAGAAACCACCCTCGCATGCCTTACAGGTCTGATATGAGGCTCACGAACGGCGACACAGTGACGGCTGGGCGCCCCGAAGAAATTCAGCGCAGTTGCACCCAAGTGGACTCGGGCGGTTCTTCGTTGTTGGTGAGCCCGTGCTTCTGTGCGTATATCAGCAAGTCGATCCGGTTAACGAGATTAAGCTTTTGATAAATATTACTGAGGTGGTTGTGCACGGTGTGCTCGCTGATACCCAGGCGCCCGGCGATGCACATGTATTTGGCAGACGGATCCCCCACGATGGCGCGAATCAGTTCCTTTTCACGCAGCGTCAGCCGCGCCTGTTTCGCCTGCTCCGAATTGCATTTCAAAGGTATATGCCCGGTCGCGGCATAGTCGGAAAGCCCACCGACCCAGGCTCTATCCAGCCCGATGTCGCGATGGTGGACCTGGATGATGGCTCGGATGATCGATTCCGTCGGGTCTTCCGCCAGCACGACGCCGCGTGCGCCCGCCTCTATTGCCTGGGCAACAGGGACGGTTTCGTACAGGCTCTTGAGCACCAGGACTTTCATTTCGGCGCTGCGGGCGAGCCCCGCGACGACCGCCAATGGGTTCAGCGCATCCGGAAAGAAACTGAAAAAAACGACATCGGGACGCAACTGATCGGCAAGATCCAGCGCTTTGGTATAGGTGGTGGCCTGCCCGCTCACTTCCATCTGAGGCTTGCGGGCATTGATCAAGTCTTGAAGGCCCATAAGAACAAGAGGACGACAGTCGATCAGCATCACGCTTATTGGTTTTATTTGGGTCGTCATTACCGTCCTGACTCCCTTGAAAAATGAACGATGGCCTCCACCCGCTGGCCTTCCTGGATCAACAGCTCATTCACCTGTCCATCACGATTGATGGACAGATATGAGCGCCGTCAGGCCTTGACAGTGCCCGCCCGGGTATTAGCCCTGAGGGACACTTCCACCCGTTGCACCGGCAGGGATTGCGGACGTTCCCAGAAGCCGGGCAAAAGCCATCGAAACAACAAAAATAGGAATAATCATCAATAGTTTGCGCTTGATGATGTGCTCCCGCGAACCGCTCAACTGAGTCTAGGCCAGCCCGGCGCGCTGCCGGCCCAGCCATCCGCCAGTCGTCGACTCAACCTCACGCGGATAGCCCGGCTGATGTTCCCAACGGTGCCATCTCCCCTAGAAAATCAAGGTCTTAGGCTCGCCACCGGCGACCTGCGGCTAAAGTCTGACCCGATCAAAATCGTCAATTAACCGACGAGTGGCGTGCGGCAAAGTATGACAATAAAAACAGCGTCAATTTATCGGCGAAATCCGCCTGGCCGAGCCACCCACGAGCCGGCCCCAGGCCCGCGGGCAGGCACTGAAAAACCAGCCTGGCGTGGAGGGTCTACAACGGCGGTATTGCTGGCAAGTTCAGGGGGATGTGAGTTTTTGGCTGGAGCTGCGGGGGCTCAGCCAGGCATTGACGTTTTCGACACTCTCGACAGGCGGCTTGCCCGCCCAGCGATTGAGCGTGAAGACATTGGTGACGAAGTCGTATTGGGTCTTGAGCAGATCACGACGAGCCCGGAATTCGTTGCGTACGCTGGTCAGTACATCGACGGCATTGACCATTCCGTAACTGAGTCCTTTTTCTGCCGCCACTCTGGACAGCTGTGCCGAGGCCAGGGCATGCCGGCTCGCACTGATCTTTTCTGCGCTCGAGTTGGCCGTCAGGTAAGCGGTGGTGATCTCCTTGACCACCTGGCGCTGGACTGCTTCCAGTTGCTGCTCCGCCACAATCTGATCCTGGTAGAGCCCACGCACCCGCGCCGAGGTTGAACCACCGCTGTATATCGGCACTTGCACGCCAATACCGGCGACATAGCTGTCGGTACGCGGCGCCAGGGAGTTATTGTAGCCCTCGTTGGTCTGTTGCGCGCTCAGAGACAGGCTCACGGTCGGATAGTGCCCGCCCTTGCCGCCGCGCAACGCAGCGCCTGCGGCCTCGACACCACTTTCGTTGGCCTTGAGCGCCGGGTTTTGCGCTATCCCCTCGCGGACCCAGGTTTCAAGACTCTGCGTCGACACTTGTAGTTGCACGTCATCGCGAATCCGGTTGAGCTTCTCCTTGACCGGCCGACCGACGATCTCCGCCAATGCCTCGCGAGTGATACTGGCCTGGTTCTGGGCATCCAGTTCCTGCGCCGCCAGCAAATCGACCCGGGCCTTGAGGTCGAGTTGATCGGTAATCATTGCCAGCTGCTTTTCGTACAACGCATTGACCCTGTCCAGGCTCTTTTGCGTGGTTTGACGCTCCGCCTTTACCAACTCCAGTTCATCCTCGGCCGCCAATGCGGCGAAGTAACGCTGGGCGAGA
Organism: Pseudomonas sp. GR 6-02; assembly: GCF_001655615.1. Taxonomy (GTDB): domain Bacteria; phylum Pseudomonadota; class Gammaproteobacteria; order Pseudomonadales; family Pseudomonadaceae; genus Aquipseudomonas. Next base: position 2,846,618 of record NZ_CP011567.1, on the reverse strand, counting down.
TCCACTGTAGCCTCGGCCTGGGCCTCCTGCGCTTCTGATTCGGTTTGCTTGGCCAGGCTTTTGAATCTTTGGTAGTTCTCCCACGCGGCCTTGTTGTAAAGGTACTGACGCAGCACCAGGCTGTAGATTTCGCTATCGTAACTGCGCTGCACCAGGTCGCTCTCCTGATGAATCCGGTTCTGCCCGGCGTTGAGCGATACCTGTGGTAACAGCGAGCCCAGGGCCTCGCGTTGATGTTCCTCGCCCGCCTTCGCTCGCGCATACGAGGCCAACACTCGCGGGTCTTCCAGCCGGGCCTCGCGGTACAACTGCATGAGATCCGTGGAATACGTCGAGGCACTGACCCCGGTCGGCTTTGCTTCAGTGGTTTGCGCCAGAACGGCACCCGCGGCAAACATGAACGCCCCACCCAGCAGAACTGTCGACGCTCGCATGATCACTCCTCGATCAACGCTTGAGAGATGACATTGCGGGCCGGCTGCAGAAGGTATTGCAACAGCGTGCGTTGCCCCGTGATGATCAACACGTCCGCAGGCATCCCTGGCAGTAATTTGCGATCACCCAAGGCGCGCACGCCGGCTTCGGTGACCCGGACCCGCGCCAGATAATAGGGAGTCCCGGTCTTTTCGTTGACCAGCCGGTCCGCCGAGACACTGATGACCTCGCCCTGGATCACCGGCGTGGTCGCACTGTTGAACGCGCCGAAACGGATATCGGCACGTTTGCCGATGGCGATGCGATCGATATCGACCGGCGCCACCTGGGCCTCTATGACCAGTTCAGAAACCGAGGGAACGATGTCCAGCAAAGGCGTCGCCGAGCGCACGACGCCGCCAATCGTATGCACCGTCATGCCTATCACCATGCCCGATTCGGGTGCGCGGATGATGATATGGCTGAGCCGGTCTTCCAGGGCGGAAGCCTTCTCTTGCAGGTCGTAGATTTTGGTCTGGACATCGGCCAATTGTTTGGCGACATCGGCATTGAAGTCTTTATCGACTTGTAGAATCTGCAGCTGTGTTTCATTGATCTGCAGGCGCGTCCTGGTGATGGTCGAACGATGGTCGGCCAATTCGGACTTGACCATTTCAAGCTTGCGCTGCTGCTCAAGCAGGCGTTGTTTGTCGACGAACCCTTGTGACAACATGTCTGTCAATTCAACGATTTCACCGCTGTAGGATTTATTCAGTTGGCTCTTGACCCCGATCATCGCCTCCAGCCCCTTGATCTGTTGATTCAACTGACCAATGCGCTCTTGCAGCACCGATATCTGGCCCAACCGTGACCCCCGTCGTGCGTTGAATACCTGGGTCTCGCCCTGGCGCGCCTCGGCACCTCGCAGACTGTCGGCATCGGTCATGACGTCAAAGCCAATGACTGGCAGATTGTCCCGCTCAGCCTTGAGTCTTGCCTCCATGGCTCTGGCGGCAATGAGCTGGCTTCGGGTCATCTCGTATTCGGATCGCAGCTGGGCATCATCGAGAATAATCAGCGGGTCATCCTGCTTGACGATGTCACCGTCATGGGCCAACACCTCTTTGACGATGCCACCTTCGAGGTGTTGTACCGTTTTCCGATAAGCCTGCACGGTGACCACACCAGGCGCGTAAGCCGCGCCATCGATCGGTGCGACCGCCGCCCAGGTGCCGAACACCCCGAAGGTCATCAATAAAATGCCAAAACCCAGGCGACGGATCTTTCGATCAGAGACCGCCAGGTCGGCGAAGTTATCTGTTTGACGACTGAGCATCGTACTGTTCATCGGCATCACCCTTGCGAGTAGCCACCGAAGCCACGCTTGCGCCTGCTTGCGTGGCGTGCTTTTGTGCCCGCTGCGCGAGTTCGGCCAGCACTTGTTCGCGTGGTCCATAGAGACTGATGGCGCCATCACTCATCACCATCAGCCGGTCAAGTTGGGACACAATGTTGGTTCGGTGGGTAATCACAAAAACGGTTGCACCTGTCAGCTTGAGCTGCTGGATGGCCACCGCCAGGGCACGATCACCGACTTCGTCGAGATTGGAATTGGGCTCGTCGAGGATAATCAGCCGCGGGTTGCCATACAGGGCACGGGCCAGGCCGATGCGTTGGCGCTGCCCTCCCGACAGCATGACGCCATCGCTGCCAATGACGGTGTCATAGCCATCGGGCAACAGCAGAATCATTTCGTGAACCCCGGCGGACTTGGCCGCCAGAACGACTTTCTCGGAGTCGACCTCGGCGAAGCGGGCAATGTTCTCGCTGACGCTGCCTTCGAATAATTCAATGTCCTGGGGCAAGTAACCTATGTACGGCCCGAGTTCATGTTTGTCCCACGCGCTGATGTCCGCGCCATCGAGCCGGACCACCCCATGCTGCGGCGCCCATACCCCCATCAGTGCCCTGGCCAGGGTGGACTTGCCCGCGGCACTTGGACCGATGATTCCGACAATGCAGCCGGCAGGTACGCTGAAACTTATGTTTTTGATGATCGGGGTTTTCGAGCCAGGTGCCGCGACGATCAGATTCTCCACCTGCACATGCCCCTGAGGCGCAGGCAGTGTCATACGCTCGGGCTGAGCCAGCTGTTTATCGAGGATGTCGTTGAGACGGCGGTACTGCGAGCGGGCCGCAATAAAGCCCTTCCAGCTGCCGATGATCAGATCGATGGGAGCCAATGCGCGCCCTAGCAGCACGGACCCGGCAAACACCATGCCTGGCCCCACCTGGTGATCCACGGTCAGGTACGCCCCCAGCCCCAGGATCAGCGATTGCACCAGGATCCGGAAGGACCTGGAAAGCGTGCTGATGATGCCACCTCTATCGCTCGCGCCGGACTGCAGCATCAGGACATGTCTTTGGCGACGCCCCCAACGGTCCATCAGGGTTTCAAGCATGCCCATGGACTCGATGACTTCAGCGTTGCGCAGATTTTTTGTGGTGTGGAGCGTCGCGCTGATATGTTCCTTGTTGGCCTGGGCAAGTGTCGGCCCCGTCAACCTCTCATTGAGAAATGCGAGAAATAACAACAACAACGCACTGCCCACCGCTACCCAGCCATACCAGGGATGGAACATGAACATCACAGCGACATAGATAGGCAACCAGGGCGCATCAAAAAAGGCGAACAATCCATTACCGGAGAGAAACTGTCTCAAGCCCGTCAAGTCGTTGAGTGACTGGGCCGAGGCATCCATGCCGCCACTTTCCAGCGCCCGTTTGAAACTGGCCTTATAGACCTGGCGACTCAGCAACACATCCAGCCGGGTACTGACCCGAACCATGATGCGTGAACGCACCCATTCCAGGGAACCGAGTGTGACCACCAACCCGGTCATGATCAGCGTCAGCATCGCCAGGGTCGTCAGACTTCCGCTGGTGACCACTCGTCCATACACCTGAAGCATATAGAAGGTAGGAACGAGCATCAGCGCGTTGATGAAAAAGCTGAAAAAGCCAACAGAAACAAAGCTGTCTCTACAGGCTTTCAACGCTATTTTCAGACTGTTTTCAGGTGTGTTTCGCATGGAAACCCCTGCTCGGAAAGTCATACCTTGAGGAGCTTAGATCATGCCGAACGACTGTGCGCAGCCGTTGGCCAGATCGCCCCGGACAACGGGTTTCACCCCCCGTTTTCGACTGGATGCAAGTAAAGCGTCACCGACAAGATCCGTTCCGCCAGTACTTGTCCTATCCTTCCCTCCAACCCATCACTGCGGACATCGAAATGCCCAGCCCCGAATCCACCCTCCTCCAGAGCTGGCACCACAACGCCAAGCCCTGGATCGAGGCTATCCGCACCGGCACCATCGAAAGCCGCCTCAAGGTCACCGACCAGGCAATCCTGCTGGCGATACTGGGCCGCCAACCCGAGCGCGTGCTCGACCTGGGCTGCGGCGAGGGCTGGCTGTTGCGGGCGCTGGCTGAACGGGCCATCGAGGCGGTCGGTGTGGATGGCGATGCGACACTGGTCGAGGCAGCACGGGCGGCGGGCTCTTCGCGGGTGCATTTGGCGAGCTATGACGAGTTGGTCGAGGCGAAGGTGGACATCGGCAGCGACTACGACCTGATCTGCGCCAACTTCGCCCTGTTGCATCAGGACATCATCCCCCTGCTCGCCGCCATGAACGCCCTGCTCGCCCCCGGTGGCGCGCTGGTGATCCAGACGCTGCATCCGTGGACCGCGGCGGCGGGCGACTATCAGGACGGTTGGCGGGAAGAAACCTTCGCCGGGTTCAAGGGGCAGTGGCAATCCATGCCGTGGTACTTCCGAACGTTGTCCAGTTGGCTCAATGCTCTGGACATGGCCGGTTTTCGGCTGGCCGCCCTGCAGGAGCCGCAGCACCCGCAAAGTCCGGTGCCGCAGTCGTTGTTGTTGGTGGCTGAGCGATGGGATGTCTCGGGAATAGAGCAGCCTCAGGCGAGGCGTGGGGCACAGTGAAGTTCACACGGCGCAAACTACTCGAGGCTGGCATGACCTGCATAGCAGTCAATGCACTGTCGCCTTGGCGGTTATGGGCTGCGTCTTCAGGCGTCCTGGTTAACGACGTCACGCTTCTCAACCCGATTTGGGTTAACCGTCTCCTCACCCCGCATACGACAGATGATATTCGGCAGGCGCTCGCCGCAGGGTCTGGCCCGGTCTGCATTGGTGGTGGCCGCTATAGCATGGGCGGACAGATTGCCACCGAGGACAGCCTGCACATCGACATGCGTCAGTTCAATCAGGTGATCCATTACTCGCCCGAGAGCAGGGTCATACGCGTGCAAGCGGGATTGCGGTGGCGTGACCTGCAGTCGGTTATCGACCCACACGATCTATCGGTAAAAATCATGCAGAGTTATGCCAACTTTACCGTCGGCGGGGCGCTGTCGGTCAATGCGCATGGGCGTTATGTCGGCGCCGGCCCGGTGATCAACTCGGTGCGTGCCCTCCAGTTGGTGCTCGCCGACGGTTCGGTAGTAGAAGCATCCCGCAGCGCAAATGCCGACTTGTTCCACGCAGCCATCGGTGGCTATGGCGCGCTGGGGGTCATCACTGAGGTCGAATTGGACCTTGCGTCCAATGTCACGATGGAACGTCAGGTACACCGACTGTCAGTTGCCGATTACCCGACATTTTTCAACGAACAGATCCGCGGGAACGAACAGGCAATCCTGCACAACGCCGATTTGGCTCCCCCCTACTTTGACCAGGCTACTTGCGTCACCTGGCGCACCACGGACAAAGAGCTGACAGTCGCAGACAGGCTGATCGCACCGGGGCAATCGTACAAATTCGACCAGATCGCCATGTGGAGTGTGGCCAAACTTCCCGGCGGCCCGTTGATTCGCAAGGATGTGATCGATCCACTGCGCTATCTCAGCCACCCGGTTGTACGGCGCAACTATGAGGCCAGTGCGGACGTCGCCTCGCTCGGGCCTATCGCAACCCGAAACAGCACCTACGCGTTGCAGGAGTATTTTGTACCGGTCGCCCGGTTCTACGCGTTCGTACAGCAATTGACCACCATCCTGCAGGCGCACCAGGTTGAAGCGGTCAACGTCTCTATCCGGCACTCGCCGGGCGCCCCCGACTCGTGTCTGTCTTGGGCACGCGAAGAAGTGTTTTCATTCGTACTCTATTACTGGCAGCACGTCAGCGTGGCTGACCGTGAGGAAGTCGGCGCGTGGACACGCGAACTTATCGACGCCGCGTTGTCGCTTGGGGGGACTTATTATCTGCCCTACCAGCTGCATGCAACTCGAGAACAGTTCACACGCGCCTACCCCAACGCGCGACGCCTGTTCGCACTCAAGGCGCAATACGATCCGGGCAAGCGATTCCGCAACAAGCTCTGGGACAAGTACTACATGGGGTAGCGCGAGGCCCGAGGCTTGCTAGTACGTCCACATGCCAGTGTTCGGGCCAGGCCGACGCTCCGCTGTACGAATCAGCAGTGCCCACTGCTGAAGAGCTTTTTTATAGCTCCCAAGCATATTTTTAATAATTTTCCTCTTCCGATTGATGCCGCACTATCAAACCGCACTGAGCACCTCTGGTCCGGCTTTCCCGGATGAAAGCTTTTTTCATGACGATGCCGGCCCCAAGAGCCCGGCACGGTGGAACCTTATCGGCCTCTGGCCAGCACTGCCCGGCTTTACACCATTCTAAAAACCAGCTGTGGGAGCGTTCCATGTCTTTATCCTTACGTACCTGTGTTCCTTTTTCCCTGGCCCTGTTGTGCACCGGCGTGCTCGCCGAGCCCCAGGCCCTGACTGTCATTTCGTTCGGTGGCGCCACCAAGCAGGCCCAGGACAAGGCCTATTTCCAACCCTTCAATGCAAGCGGTGCAGGACGCATCGTCGCCGGCGAATACAATGGCGAACTGTCGAAGATCAAGGCCATGGTCGATGTGGGCCATGCCACCTGGGATGTGGTCGAGGTGGAGAGTCCGGAACTGTTGCGTGGCTGTGATGCCGGCTTGTTCGAGCGACTGGACAAGGCCAGTTTTGGCGACCAGGCCCAGTTCGTACCGGGGACCTTGACCGAGTGTGGTGTGGCCACCTACGTCTGGTCGATGGTCATGGCCTTCAACAAGGACAAGCTGGCCAAGACCCCGACTTCCTGGGCGGACTTCTGGAACGTAACCGACTTTCCGGGCAAGCGCGGCCTGCGCAAAGGCGCCAAGTACACCCTGGAAATCGCTCTGCTGGCCGATGGCGTCAAGCCTGACCAGCTCTACAAAGTGCTGGGCACCCCCGAGGGCGTGAACCGAGCCTTCGCCAAGCTCGACAAGATCAAGTCGAGCATCCAGTGGTGGGAGGCCGGAGCCCAACCAGCGCAGTGGTTGATCGCCGGTGACGTGGTGATGAGTGCCGCCTACAACGGTCGTATCGCCTCGGCGCAGAAAGAAGGCATGAACCTGAGCATCGTCTGGCCCCAGAGCCTGTACGACCCGGAATACTGGGCCGTGGTCAAAGGGTCGCCGAACAAGGCGCTGGCCGAGCGTTTCATCGCGTTTGCCAGCCAGCCGCAGGCCCAAAAGGTTTTCTCGGAAAACATCCCTTACGGCCCCGTCCACCGCCAGGCCCTGGCACTGCTGCCGGAGCCAGTACGCCAGCAATTGCCGACGGCCGAAGCCAACTTGGCCAAGGCTCAGTCGGTAGATGCGGAGTTCTGGGTGGACCACGGCGAGGAGTTGGAAGAACACTTCAATGCCTGGGCGGCGCGTTAGCCGCGACACACTCTCTGTAGCAGCTGTCGAGCCTGCGAGGCTGCGTTCGGCTGCGAAGCAGTCGTGAATCCGGCTGACGCGGTCTGCCTGATGCACCGTAAGTTCTGGTTTTACGACTGCTGCGCAGCCGAACGCAGCCTCGCCCCGGCTCGACAGCTGCTACGGATTAATCAATCAAGCCATCAAGAGCGCCCCACGGAACCTGTGACCGGTAGATTTCCCAGCAAGTTGAGCCCGGTACTCTTCACGAAAGCGTCATAGTCCATCGGTTTCTCGATGCGGGTTTCAGCGTTGGGCAGTACGTAAGCCCAGGCACGCTTGGACGATGCGTCGTAAACCAGTTTGAACAGGCGGGTCGGCACCCAGACCTTGTTGTCGCCGACGGTGCCGTGGCCTGAATCAAAGAGCGGGCCGGTAAAGACAAAGACATTGCCATCGGCTCGTTTGGCAAACTTTCTGACATCGGACTCGACCTTACTCCAGATCTTCCGGTTGTTGGTTGGGTCTTGCGGCACCATGTTCGACAGCGCAAAGGATTGGGCCATTGCATTGGGGTTCGGTGCATCGGCCGCCGGGGATTGATGGCCACGGTCCACGGCCGGATGTTGGCTACGGTAGTCGCTCAACTCTGCCCGCCCACTCTTGGGAATGCGTGGGTCCGGATAGAACTGGTTGGTGCGCTCCTCCCCTTTGGCATCCTGCAGCTGGGCGGCATTAAGGCGTTCGACCACTACCAGCGGTGTCTTGCTGGTTTGCGAGTACAGCACCGCGAAGTTATCGGAACACAGGGCCAAGGGTTTCATTGTGGCAGGCACAGTGGCCATGTTGATCGGTTTCGCGGCCGGGAACAGATCCGCGCAGCCGTCAAACGATGCCTGTTTCTGTTTGTTTGAATAGAGTTCCAGCGCCGCGCTCTGGCTGATCGAGCCCGAGTGGGAGGTTTGTTGCTGATGCTGGGTGGGCGGCTTGATGAAATCCAGCAGACTGCGGGCTTGTGCCCCGGTCGAGAGCAAAACAAGGGCCGACAGCCCAACTGCAATTTTGCGTAGGTGCATGCTTTAAATCTTCGAATTGGATTGAGGGGTAAACGTACGACGAGTCCCGATTTACGAAACCAGGTAGAAGCGGTTGCGGATTATATTGCGGTGAGCATGCTTTCACTGTCCTTGATCAAATTGCCGATGCGGATCCGGTCGGCGCCAGGCAGTACGACCGCTGACGGTCGCGCGGGGTGTATTGACCATCACAAGTCACATTAGTGCTGAGCGGCGTACAGATTCTACTTGGCCATGCTCGTCGAATGGGCATACCTAAGCGGACTGGTTAACTGACGCGAAACTTTGTGCGTACTCCTTGTAGACAGGCGCGTATGCCGCTTTTCACTTAGCATCCAATAATCATCCATTCATTTTCAGGGAGTGTCTGATGAGCCCGAAAATAGAGCTGTATGGCGCGCCTACCGGCAACAGTCTGAGGGCTGCAATAGCCTTGGAGGAAGCAGGTATCCCCTACACCGCACGAAGACTGAACTTGCAGGCGAATGAGCAACGCGACTTGTCGTACCTGGCGCTTAATCCGGCAGGAAAAGTCCCAACCCTGGTCGACCATTCATCGACACCCCCGCTGGTCATTAACCAATCGAACGCAATCATTCAGTTCGCTGATGCAAAAGCTCCGGGTCGGCTTGCACCTGCGCATCGTGGACCAAAACGCGACCGGGTGTTTGATCGTTATTTCTTTTTCGTAACGGACGTCATCGGGCCCAGTCATGCTGCATTTTCCCTGCGCCAGGCAGGATTTAATGATGCGGCCACAGTTATCGATCAACGCGTCATTGAACAACTCGTCTACGCAGAACGGTTTCTTACCGACGACTTTATGGCCGGAGATCAGTTCTCCATGGCGGACATCTCCGCTTTCACCATTGCGGCATCATTTCGTGATCGGCTGGATTGGGCAGTGCTTTCACGCTTATCACGCTGGTTCGACGCGATCGAAGCCAGGCCCGCCGTACAACGAGGATTGAAAACGTTCCAGAATCACTGAGCGCTACTGCGCAGACCTCATTGTGTGCGCTAAAGATGGGCATGGCTGCTCGCATCCTGCCCGAGGTCTGAGCCCCGGACATGCGAATATCGTATGTATCACAAGAATGGCAACGTTCTATAAGGGCTCTGCTGTCTGGATAAGCGAGTTCAACACCAGTTTTATTTCAGAGGCTGGATCTTTATGCCCTTGCAGTATCAAACCTTCCGACAAAGCGGTGAAGGTCCTTGCAAGAGCGGCATTCGCCAAAGGAGGCTTCTTGCCTGCATGATTAAATATGATGGTAATCAACTTACCCAAGGCTTCACTATTTTCCTGATGCAGATCGTAGTAATGCGTTGAGAACTCTTCATCACGCAAGGCGATCAGTTGCAACTCAGCATCAAGAATCGCGCAACTGGTATTATTTTTAAGCGTGTCAATATAGGCATTCAATCCATGGGTCAGCTGTTCCGATGAATACCCTGAAGTCAGGGTGACACTCAATCGATCAATCTCAACTCCCTTGAATCTCTGAGTTAACTGCAGAAGCAAGTCCGACTTACTTGTAAAGTTTGAAAAGAAGGCCCCCTTCGAAAAACCGGCTTCCTCGGAAATAGCGTTGACACTGGTGGCGTGAAAACCTTTTCTCACCATAAGATCAGTGGCGGTATCGAATAACTTATCCCTTGTTATTTGCTGACTTTCTTCTCGACCTAATCTCTTTTTAATCACGCCTTCGGCTCCTTTGGCCAAACAAATCTATTTGTAACTGGATGCAACGGATCTGCCACTCACTGCGCAAACCTGTTTTAACTATCATATCTTATACTAAGCCCTCTTAATCACTTTGCATTTAAACTTTTAAGGAGTGCCATGTAAATGCCATGTATTGGGCCCCGCACGTTCAGGCGCCTTGGTATCCAGCCTGACGCGCGCGCCCTGATGAATCGAGTCAGCAAGGGTGTCTTTTGACTCCCCCCAGAAGGCAGGCGACGGACGGCAAAAATGTCTAGCGATGACCTCAATCCGCCCGATCCCGGTGAATGCCTGCTGTCGACAACGCTCTAAACCACAGGATTTTCGTGTTTCAGGTCGGGTTCAAGGGCGTCGACCTTGTGGCGACTGTTAAATACCGCTTGATTTCCAGATACCGAATGGTTTTTACTTGCCGCCGTTGACGCCCCCTGCCTGGTCAAAGCATCGAGCGCGGTGACATCAATCTCAATGCAGTAGCAGGTTACCACCCCACAGGAGCTGGATTTTAATGGAATATGCCTTTGTTACAGGCGCTACAGGCCTGCTCGGCAATAATGTGGTTCATGCGCTTTTAAAGCGAAACATCAAAGTAAAAGCACTGGTCCGCTCCGTCGAAAAAGCCAAGAAGCAGTTCGGCAATCTGCCTGTCGAATTTGTCGAAGGCGACATGCTCAATGTCGACGCCTTCAGCCATGCCTTGCAAGGCTGTGATGCCTTGTTTCATACGGCCGCCTATTTCCGCGATAGTTACAAAGGTGGAAAGCACTGGCAGAAACTGTATGACACTAACGTGACCGGTACCGAGCGCCTGTTGCAGGCCGCTTATGCCGCAGGCATTCGTCGTGCAGTCCATACCTCCTCCATTGCCGTCTTGAAGGGCGATAAAGATCAGGTGATCGATGAAACAATGTCTCGCAGTGAATCGGAGGCTGACGATTACTACCTGAGTAAAATATTGTCTGAACAGAAAGTTCAGGAATTCCTGGCGCGGCATCCGGACATGTTCGTTGCCATGGTATTGCCTGGTTGGATGTTTGGCCCTGGGGACATCGGCCCGACCTCATCAGGACAGTTCCTGCTCGACTTTGTCGGACAGAAATTGCCCGGCGTACTGCCTGGAAGTTTTTCCGTTGTCGATGCCAGGGATGTAGCAGAGCATCAACTCGCGGCGATCACACGCGGCCGATCCGGAGAACGCTACCTGGCAGCCGGCAATCACATGGACATGAAAAGCATTTTCCAGGCGCTCTCCAGTGTCAGCGGCGTAAAAGCGCCGGAGCGCAAAGTGCCACTGTTCATGCTGCGTATAATTGCCTTGATCTATGAAGGTTATTACCGAATCACGAAAAAGCCGGTGCTCATCAGCACTTCCACTGTCAAACTCATGGAACAAGAGCAAGGGCGCACCCATTTCAGCCACAACAAAAGCCTGAAAGAATTGCAGTGCAAGTTCCGCCCCGTGACGGAAACATTGACCGATACCCTGGATTGGTATCGGAAAAATAACTACATTGATGCTTAATTGAAACAATTTATATATAGCCTGCCTCTGTAGTACTTTTTTGTCTGACCATAAATTCAAGGATTGAGAGAGGTTGGTAAATGAAAAGCCTTTCATCTAAAGAAGGTTTTCTGCATCGGTTCGTCGGTTTTTCAGAGTCGTTCCCCGAGCACATTGCTATCAGGAACCTGGACGCGGAAGAAGATACCGTCACTTACCGTGAGTTGCGTATAAAGGCTGAAGAGTGCAATGGCGCACTCTCAGCATTAAATGTATTGCCTGGCGACAAAGTAGCGCTCGTTCTACCCAATGGGGTGGAATTCATCGCTTACTATTTGGCGATCATCGGTCGCGGTGCGGTTCCGGTCATCCTCAACTACAAACTGACGCCATTCGAAATGAACAGTGTCATCAGCATCGCCAGACCGACGCTGGTAGTGACCACCGAAACGCTGTTCGAGCAGCATAGCGAGACATTTCAGCCTGACTACGGCGTTAAGCACTCCTTGGTGTTGAACGCCGCAAGCGAGCCGTCATCGCCCCTGCCCGACAACGCAACGGCGGACTCTCGGCTTCCCCGACAGACCGAGCCCTTGTTACTGCCCGAAGGCAATCCGATTGTCTCGGTACAGTTCACCTACCGGGGCATCGGTAAACCGCTGGCCGTTTCTCACCGCTACCTTGATTTGACGCAATCGAGCGATGGCCTGCATGAGCAGTTTCATCTTCAAGGTGTCGGTTCCGTTCATCTGGTGACGCTGCCGCTGTATGCCATCTTCGGCCTGTCGGTGATGATGGTTTTCCCCTTGAGCGTGGGCGCCACACTGTTAATGACTAACACCCTGCTCAACAGGGATCTGGCAGAAGTCTTGTCCCAGCATAAGGTCACCTTTGCCTGCCTGGTGCCCGACGTCATTCGCTACTTCAATACACGACTGGCCAAACGCAAGGGCGCGCTGTTGCCGTTGCACCCTCACCTGATGATTTATTCGGGTGGCAGCCATTTACCCGCAGACGAAGCCGAGAAGCTGGGAAGACTGCTGGGGTGCAATCCGGTGCTGCAAGGCTATGGATTGACCGAGAGCATGCCGGTGATTGTCCAGAGCTCGATTGGCAAGGTCCATCGCGGCGCCATGGGACAACCGATCAGAGGCGTAGAACTACGGGTCGTCGATGCCGAAGGGCGGGATGTCGCACCTGGACGCATTGGCGAACTGCTGATTCGCGGCTCGATGGTGATCGACGGCTATAACGATGCAGAGGACGCCAATGCCCGGTTCTTCCGTGATGGTTGGCTACACACGGGTGATCTGGTCTGGCGGGACGACGACGGGCATGTGTTCTTCTATTGCCAACGCCTGCGAATCTCGAAGATCAAAGCGCAAATGGTCGACCTGACTGAAATCGAATCCATTGCCCTGAAGCACCCGGATGTGGTGCGCGCGAAAGCTTACATCGTCCCGGACAACAAGGAGGTCAACGTACTGCACCTGTGCGTTGAAGGGAGCGGCGACCTGACCCAGAGCGCTGTCTCTACCCTGCTCTCGCGCTACCTCTCGGGCTTCAAGTTGCCCAAAACCATCGAGATCATCTCTCTCAAGGAAGAGATTCATGCAAGCTAATGGCACACAACCGGTACTGGCCGTGTTTGACTTTGACGGCACATTGACCGACAGACATACGTTCTGGCGCTACATGCGTTATATCGTGGGAACCCGATCGTTCTGGCTCAGGATCATTCCCCTGCTGCCCAAAATGCTCAGTGTAATCGTTGGCATCACGCCATTGATGCAAGCCCGACTGGCATTCATTGCCTGTTATCTGGGCGGTCTGTCCGTTGAGCAAGAGCGCGAGCATGCCAAGTATTTCATCAGCGAGCTGCTACCGCTCTGGCTCAGGCCCGAGGCCCTGCGCCGGCTGCAATGGCATCAGTCCATGGGGCATGTCACTGCGCTGGTCAGCAACTCGCCGGAAAACTACCTGATTCCCTGGGGTCAGGCAGCGGGTTTTGACTATGTCTGCGGCACTCGCCTGGCGACGGCGAAGAACAAACTGACCGGAGGAATATCAGGTACCAACTGTGTTGAGAGAGAGAAAGTCACACGGCTCAAGGGCTGTCTGAGCAACCTTGATGACTTTTACATTTATGCCTACGGGGATTCATCCGGTGACGATGCCCTGCTCGGCATTGCCAACTCTCCCTTCTACAGAAACTGGTACTAACCGATGAACACTCTGAGCACTTTGGCCCCCAAGCACTTCAGCCAACCCGGTAATACCCCGACAGTCATGATCGTAGGCGCCGGCCCGATTGGCCTGTCCCTGGCAATCATGCTGAAGAAGTGGGGCGTCTCTTTTCGCATCATTGAAAAGAATGCCGGTCCCTCGACCGCTACCAAAGCGATGGCCATCCATTCCAGAACCCTGGAAATTTTCCGAGATCTGGGAGTTGCCGATCAGGCCATCAGCGACGGATTCACTATCAACCAGTTTTCGGTGCAATCGAACGCCAAACGGGTGCTGAACTACAACTTCTCCTACCTGGACGCCACCTACCCCCTGCTCCTCAGCCTGCCACAACCGCAGACAGAGAAGATTCTGCTTGAGCGACTGAACAAGTTGGGAGCAGATGTTGAATGGAACACCGAGCTGGTCGACATAGAAAACCAGCCGGGCTCAGTGCAGATGACGCTTCAGCATGCGGACGGCAGCGCCGAGTCCTTTTCCAGCCGCTGGGTGGTCGCGTGCGACGGTGCTCGCAGCAACATCAGAAAACGTCTTGATATGACCTTCGAAGGATCGTCCTACGACCGCTTCTTCATGCTCGCCGATGCCGATATCGAGTGGTCTGGAAGCAAGGACGAAGGCGCTTTCTTCCTGGGTGCACAGGACGGTTATGTCGCGGTCGCGCCGATCAGCGCTCAATCCCGTTATCGACTTTTCATCGAGATGCCCTACAACCTGCCGCCAGAAGGTGAACGCCCTTCCTTGAGCCTGGAGAACTTTCAGCGGTTGTGCGAAGGACGCGGGCAAAAGATGACGTTGTCCAATATTTCATCGACCACCATCGCTTCTTTCCAACATCGCCGCGTGCAGTCGTTGCAGCAAGGCTCTGTGTTTCTGGTGGGCGACTCGGCTCATATCGGCAGCCCGATCGGTGGCCAATGGATGAACCTGGGGGTTTCCGAGGCCTATAACCTGGCGTGGAAAATGGCCTATGTCGATCAGGGCCTGGCTGATCCATCGTTGCTGGAAAGCTACAACGAAGAGCGTTACCCGGTGGCCCTGGAAGTCGAGAACACGGCACATCGACTGACCGGACTGATTACCGTCAAGCATCGCGCCCTCGTTTGGCTGCGCGACAATGTTCTGCCACTGATAAGCAACAGGCGCAAGGTTCAGCGCAAACTGCCGTCGATGATTTCCGGTCATCAGTACCACTACGGCAAGAGTGATTACATCCAGGAATCGCTGACGAAAAAGCAGCGCATGAATTGGGATAAAAAAGGCAAGAAACCCGAATTCCAGACGTCGGTGCCTCGCGCCGGGCAACTGGCACCCGATGTCGAGTTGTGGCAACTGCAAGGTATGCCGCCAAAGCGCTTGATCGACTTGTTCCACGGAACGTTCACGCTGTTGATTTTCAGCGCAGCCGATCAGTTTTCCCCGTTGTTGCCGGGCTATTACTCGCTGGCCGAGTCGGTGGAGAAGGACTACCCGGGCATCAAGGCTTATTGCGTTATTGATGCCCTGAGCAGCGCCGAACTGCCTTCCTGGCACTCGACGTTGCTGGACCCCGATTGGCGGCTGCACAAGCGTTACCATGCCAAAGCGGGCACGTTGATGTTGATTCGTCCTGACGGCTACATCGCTTTCCAGGGAGCCGATGCAATAACGCTCTTCACTTATCTGAACGTAAGATCCGGGCTGCTCAAAGGAGCCAGAAAAACAACATCTTCCGAGATCGACGCAGTGGAACTCCAACTTTAAGTCGCTATATGGCTACTGCCAACCTGGTTCATTGATTCACACAAGGCCCACCCCTGGGCCAAGACTTGTTATTTCTTGTTTGTAGAAAACATATACCGACTTTGGTTAGGAGAACCTCATGCGCTTCCAACTCAACGATGTTGTGCAGGAATTCATCGTGTCCAATGGAAAAATAGCCAACAGCTATTTTTCTCTTTCAGAAAAAATCATTGATTCACTGTGCGAGTCCAATATCGCAAAAGAATCAATATTGATGCGTTTGCTGGAGCAGGCCGAATCCGTCACCGCGCATTACTTCAATGCTCACCAACAAGTCCTCGAGGGCGTTTATGCCAATGGGATTGAAGCCCCCGTCAATAAAAACCTTGCGGTGCTGGAGCCCGAACACTCGAACCCGGTAATACTGGAATCGACACCTGTTGCGGAACAAACACCCGCACTCAACTACGGGCAATGGCTGCGCGCCGAAATAAGTACGGTCACAGGATTCAAAAAAGAACAAATCGACTTCGATCAAAGTTTCGAAAGCCTGGGTATCGACTCTCTCGGCATGGTCGATATTTTCGAATCCCTGGCCCAGCACTTCCCGGAAAAGAAAGAGCTCACCTCGCAGCTCTTTGATGCCCCCACTCCTACCGCTTTGCTGGCGCGACTTGAAGCCGATCCGCAGGCACCTGCCGTGGATGTCGAAGCATGGGTACTGGAACAACTGGCGAATATCACCGGTTTTACGGTTGACCAGATCGACCAAAAACAAAGCTATGAAAGCCTGGGCCTGGACTCCCTCGTGCAGCTGGACTTCCTGGAGTCGGTCGTCGCATTGTGGCCGCAACTCAAGGCCAACAGCACTGAGCTGGCCAACGCCAAGTATCCGCAGGCAACAATCGCCCTGATTAAAGCCGCCCTGGCCGCCCCCGAGTCGACATCAACACCCGCTACCGAAGTGCAAGCACCTGCCACAACGGACGACCAAGGGCAGGCAAGCAACCTGCTTTTCAACTCCCTGTCACCCCTGATCCCGGACGCGCCACAGTCGATCGACATTGAGACGCCCTTTGCACAGTTGGGGCTCAACGGTTTTGCCCGAGAAGCACTCTGCCAATCAATGGCGCAACAGTGCTCTGCCAGCGAGTTTGCCGGTGAAGCACTGATGTCGCGTCGTACGCCGCAGGACGCCTTGTCGCTTCTGGCACGACTGAGCTGAAGCACTGAGCCGCTGTAAAAAATGGCATGGAATCCGGGTGATCGGACAGATCACCCAGCATTTTGGCAATCAGGAGACAGGGTATGAATGGCGCGGTAACAACAGAGGGCGACTTTTGCTTCAGCGCAATGGCCGGCGAGTTTCCCGGGGCACCGTCAACGGATGCGCTTTGGCATTTGCTGACGCAAGGACAGATAGCACCTATCAATTCGATGCTGACACGCTGGGAACTGGATAAGGCGTCAATCTATTCAGCAAAGGCAGGTGAAAAGGATCGCGTTTACCTGGACAGTGCTTTTTGCCTGAAGGATGACGCTTCAATCCCTTCACGGCATGAAGGACGGCAGGTCGCCATCGGTAAGAAAGTACTGCAGACACTCCTCGCCCAGCTTGCCGGACAAGGCTCGACTCTGATCAAAGAACGCACCGCATTGGTGGTCGCAACATCCTGGAGTGACGAGAGTTATTTCGTCACCGGCATGTCCGGAAAAACCGAAGCACCACAGGGCTACACGCCGGGTGAACAAGTGGCTGAACTGGCGGCGGCTTTTGCCTTCGGTGGCCCGGCGTTATCGGTCGACACCGCCTGTAGTTCGTTCCCCTATGCAATCGACATGGCTCAGGCCCTGGTCAATAGCGGACAGGCGGATAACGCGATTGTCATGGCACTGAACACCGTGCTGCCACCGGCGCTGTTTCTGGGCTTCTCGCAGTTGACCGCCTTTTCCGCCCGGGCCCAAATGCAGGCGTTCGGCCAGGACGCTGACGGCATTGTGCCGGGCGAATGTGCAGTCGCCTTTTTGGTCGAACCTGTATCGCAGGCCCTGATTGCGCAGCGCCGTCCCCTGGGTGTTTTACGGGCATTGGGAATGTCCGCCGATGGCGCCGAAGGTTCAGTGTTTGCACCTGGCAAACAGGCCCAGTACACGGCTTACCAGCGTGCCTATATCGGTCTTGATCCCAATGACGTGGACTACATCGAAACCCATGGCACCGGTACTCCGCTGGGTGATGCGACAGAGCTGGACTCGCTGAACAGCTTCTTCGCCCCCCACTGCACAGACGGCAAAAAAATCACCATCGGTTCAATCAAGTCTGTCATTGGCCACCCACTGGCCGCTGCTGGAGGCGCTTCGCTCGCCAAGGCGCTGATGATCTTGCGCCACAAAGGGATTCCACCTCAGCCCGACTACCGTACCAGCGCAAAAGTCGACGAGACCAGCCTGCGACTGGCCACAAAGCAGATACAGCCCCTCGCGGACCGGCAGTCGGCGATCCGCATAGGCATATCCAGCTTCGGTTTTGGCGGCGCCAATGCGCATCTGGTAGTGGATGAATATATTCCCGACAACCGCCCTGTCGCCCCTCAAGCCAACCCCGGCGTGTTAATGCTGGACCTTGCGATTGTCGAGGCTGAAGCAGCGATCGGCAGTCACGGCTCGTTGCAGTCATTCAAGCAACAGCTCGATCGGCCGGCAGCGCCATCAGTCAGTTTCCCTTATGGGCGTTTCGTTGATTACTCCCCTGCCCCAGGTCAGCCGTTACTGGGCCAATTCCTGGCGCAGGATCGCGTCATTGATATCGACGGTTTCGGCATGGGTCCCAAACCTCTGGCCCATGTCGATCCGTTCAAGCTGTTGATCACCGATCGCGTCAATCATTTGCTGCGACGCCTGCCGGGTGTGGCCGGCTCACCCGGCACGGCGATGGTCATGTGCTGCAACATGGGCGGGGAACGCTTCAGCAATGCGTACAGCAGCGCTCACAGCTTCTACTCCCAGGCTCAAGGCACGCCACCGGGCGTGGAAGTAGCGGACGTGGCAACCATGTTGCCGAACATGTTGTCCGGTTACCCGACGCAGATTTTTGACTTCAAGGGTTTCCATCAAACACTGGTCGGCACCCCGGGTCTGTTCTGGCAAACCTTGCTGGCATCGCAGCAATGGTTCAAGAACGGCATAACCACGCTGTTGCTCGGTGCAGGGCGCTTTATCAGCGGTGAAATCGAGATCGAGCGCGCCCGACATTCAGCGACGGTGCAAGGTGAAGGACTGGGGCTGATTGCGCTGCGTCCCTATCAACCAGACGCCAGCGACAAACCTTTACTGGTGATCCGCGCGGCGGTCCTCGCCCATGCCGCGAACTCGCTGGAAGAGGCTTGCCAACTGCTGGGCAAAGAGCGGAGTCAATACCAGAACATTGAAGTCTGCGAGCTGCAACCTGACGCGACTCATGCCAGTGGATCTCTGCAAGAGATTACCGGTTTCCTGGCTGAAGCCAGTGGCATCGAAACCCTGCTGGCGGTGATGTTGAGTGCATCGGCTCACACGGTGATCGAGGTTCGCGAAGCCGGCAAGGCAGTGATGTGGTTGTTTACTGAAAAGCTTCGGGAGTGGAGCACTGCGGCCGAACCCGCTCCTGCCATCAAGCATCCCTTTACCCTGCGTTTTGCTCACTCGGCCCACCATGAACTGCAACCGGTGATCCCGCCTGCCCGCCCTGTCAGCCTTGTCCGCGAACCACAAAACGACGGCGTCGACGTGCTGCAACTCAGCGACATGCTGACCAACACCCTGCTCTCAGGGCTGCGTGTCCGGGTTCGCGCCATGGAGAGTCTTTTCGCCCTGCACCGTGGCACTGAAGTCCAGCGCCCGGCGCACTGGCAACGTTCCCCGGAAAACGTCGTAATCACCAACGTCCAGCGCGGCCCCCAGTCACTGCACGCCCAGCTCGTGGTGAATGAAGCGCACCCTTATTTCTTCGATCACCCTCTTGATCACATCCCCGGCATTCTATTGCTCGAGGGCGTGTTGCAACTGATTGAACTCGCCATGCCGCCACTGAGTGGGCGAGTCGCGTATGTCAAAACCCTGAATATCAAGTTCCAGCAATACGTACAAAAGGAGGGTGTGATTGATCTGCATCTGGAACAGGAAAAAGACTCCCAGGTGTTCAATGCCAAGGTCATGCAAGCCGGAAAGCTGATGTGCACCTGCGTCCTTGGGATGGCCTACAGCTCGGCGTTCGAGAAATCGCCCGCCGGCGAGTTCACGGCCACTCGCTGCCGTGACAAGGCCTTGCTGCACAAGGCCAGGGAAGAAAACGTCATCGTCAGTGACATGAGCGGCATCGCTCAGGGCTTGAGCGTGGACACGCTCAAACTGCCGGATGAGCACTTCTTCCAGGAGGGCGACCCCGAGCACCATTCGATGGTGTATTTCCTCGAAGTTGCCCGCCAGTGCTACATGCAGATTGCCCACAGTCATCTGCGGATTCCACTCAACACCCCGATGAACCTGCTGGCCTTGAGTTTCACCCTGGATCGGCCAATCCCCAGGAACAGTCCGCTTTCATTGGCACCGCAAGCGGGTTTTGACGCACAACAGCCGTTCAAAACCAACCGCATCTATATCGACCTGTTCAACCGGGGCGAAAAAATCGGTCAAGCCAGCATTACAGCTCAAGTGCTGAGTCAATCCGCACCCGCGGCCTGAGGCAATCAATTGATCCCACTCTCCCGCATGACCGTGCCCCCAACAATCAAGGTGTCGCCGTGAACGATGTCAAAGTGCAAGTCATAGTCAAATCGCCGCGTGCTGAAATCTGGAATATCTGGAGCAATTTTTCAGAAGCGCCGCTATGGGATACCGACGTTCGCCAGTGCGAACTCAATGGCCCGTTTCAACCTGGAACGCGAGGCAAATGCGTCCTCAAAAATGGCCTGAACATGCCGCTGAAACTGGAAGCAGTGAAGCTGCATGAAAGCTATCGGAACACGGCAAGACTGCTTTGGATCGACCTTGAGTTCGATCACCAGATGCGCAGGCTTTCCCCGAATGAAACCCAAGTCATCCATAGCGCAAAGATCTCTGGCCCCTTGAGTTTTTTATACCGCGGGCTGCTACGAAAAATGCTGACCGCGGCAATGACCACGGCACTGCGCAACCTGTGCACGCTGGCTGAACAACGAGCGAATGCCATCAGTACCCCAGGGCTCGAAAAACCTGGAACGCATTTGCACCGTGTATGAAATATCCCGGGAGGGAGCGTGTTGAACGCTCGCTCCCTAACACCCCTCGCTTACTTATCGATAACGGCACACTTCGGACCGAGCATGAACCTATTTAAAAAACCTCAGTATCTCGTGATGGGCGTCATTGGCATGGGCCTTATTGCCCCTGAGTCCAGTTCCGCCGACACGCTCGGCCCCTATGTCAGTGTCATGGGTGGTCTGAACTGGGTGGCTCCGCAGGACCTTAACCAGAACAACCTCGACTTTGTCGAAATGGAATTCAACCAACCGTTACACTCCGGCTACGCCACCGGACTGGCACTGGGCTGGCGCTTCCCCATCGGGCTCAGACCTGAAGTGGAACTCAGCTACCGCAAAAACACCCTGACCCAATTCAATAACCGGGTCTACGAAGGCGGCGGGAGCATCGACGGTAAAGGCGAAGAGGAAGCCACCAGCGTCATGGCCAACCTCTGGTATGACGTCTTGAACCTGCCAGCACCCTTCAGTCGGTTCACCCCTTACATCGGCGGCGGCCTGGGTTACACCAAGCTGTCGGTCAGTGGCCTGGAAGCCGGCGGCGTCCAGTTCGGCAACACTCATCGCGACACTGTATCGGCCTATCAACTCGGCGCCGGGGTAGGTTACGAACTCACCGAACAATGGTCCATGTCCCTGGATTATCGATACCTCAAGACTCGCGATGCGCACTTCGGTGACATTCAGGGCCTGCCCCAAGGCGATGTACGCACTGACTACAGCGCCCAGTCATTAATGCTCGGCCTGCATTATTGGTTCTAAGGGGTTAAACAGATCGGCGCCTTGCGAGGCGTCGCTACGGCAAGCCGGTGAAATGCTTCGGCGCAGAGGCTCACCGGCTGATCAACTTACTGACGACCACCCGTTCAAAAATCGATCAAGGCACAAATGAGTTCCTCACTTGATGCCTTGATTCGATACTTGACCCTCTGCCTACCTATACTTCACAAGCGCAGGAATCACATCGCCGCAGCCGCTTTTTCAATCAGCCGGGCTACCGGCTCCGGGTTTGAAACCATCACGACATGGGAAGCCCCTTTAACGACTTTCACCACCTTGGCCTCGGCTCGCTTGGCCATGAATTCCATGGCCTGCGGTGGAATGTTCTTGTCCTTGTCGCCATAGATGTACCAGGACGGAATGTGCTTCCAGGCGGGTGTACCTGACTGTTCGTTCAGCGCCGCTTCGGTGACCGGGCGCTGAGTCGCCGCCATCAATGCCGCCTGCGCGGCGGGGACGTCAGCGGCGAACTGATCGTGAAACTTGTCCTGCTGGATGTACAAATCCTTGCCGCCATCAGCCAGTGCGACAGGCGCTGCGAGGGTTGGGCCGAGGGTGCTCCCCGGGAATTTTCCGGATAGTCCGGCGGCCGTTTCGCCCGCCTCGGGCGCGAAGGCGGCGACGTAAACAAGTGCCTTTACATTGGCATGGTCGTTGGCCGCTTCGCTGATGACGTTGCCACCGTAGGAGTGGCCGACCAGCACAACAGGTGACTTGATGCCATCGAGCAACGCAGAAACAGCAGCGCCATCGCTCTTCACACTGCGCAATGGATTGGCGGCGGCCACAACAGGGTATCCATCTTTTTCGAGGATCTTCACCACGCCATTCCAACTCGAAGCATCGGCAAAGGCGCCGTGTACGAGGACGACAGTAGGCTTTTCAGTTTGCGCCGACGCGTTGGCGCCGATGATCAGGCTAACGGTGCAGGCCAGAGCGGCCATTACTTTTTTCATTGGAAACTCCTTGGGTGGTTGAACTATTGAGCGAATCGCGAGAAGGCGAAGTCGTGGTTCTGTACTCCTGCACAACTTTGTATCAACTGCCTTGATCGCAATCTTGAGCAACTGTGCTGTCTTGGGCGTTGGCCGCTACCGCGCCAAGGCTGAGCACGGCAAACATTGAAGTGATGCTGAGGTTCTTCCAGTTCATGTCGATATCTCCAGACGTTGAGTGATCCTGTGAGACGCCTTGTGCTGTCTCGATGGAGTTCATTTGACGCCGATCAGGTATCCCGGATGTGTCACCAACCGCCCATAAAAGAAACACTCCGTATCGGCATGCGGTCTGGATACACAGAGATACATTTGTGCTAGCAGTGGTGAAACTTGGCAACCATAAAAAAGAGACCGATGTTGCTCTTTTCAATTTTCACAAGCTTCAACGAAAGCCAATAGAACAATAACTTTAGCGAAAAACGCGACTCACACTCCGCCCCATTGAAATCGAAGAGATTTCTTTTATCCCTAAAACAAGAATATTCGGAAATTATTTCTTCCGATAAATGCACTTATTACCTGTTACCGCACCACACCTCACTGGACAGTTATTATTTTGGCGCACTTTAACACTCACACTTTCTACAAATATCACAACACACAAATAATACTTGGACAAACACCAACATGACTCGCTGACTTTTTATAACAATTATTGACACACCTACATGGAAACCCTAAATTAATGGCACTCTGCCAACGCCTAGACGACGCATCAACTTTGTTAAGTTAATGGAATGCTGAGTTTCTAAGTTATTTCATTCCTGGTACAACGCATGAAATATGTAGATGACATTACGAAACTCTTTACACGTTTTGGCGCAAACGCAGAGACTTACCAGGAAATACAACCAAACTATAAAGATTTCAAAGACGACCCGGTCATACCTGCGGTGGCTGAGCCAGAACCGCCGGTCGAACCGGTGAAAAATACTGTCCCCTCGCCACCATCGCCCAAGTCCCCTCCCCTGACTGAGCCACCTGCGAGTGCTGCTGCGGATGACCGTCAGCGATTGAGCGACCTGTTGCGTGAACTCAACCAGGTTCGTCGGGACGGTCTGCCAGAAACGATTCGCAAGCGGACCAAGGCGAAGGTCATTGCCATCGTTTCAGCGAATGGCGGGGTGGGTAAAAGCACCATCGCCGCTGGCCTCGCGAAAACACTTCGGCACCCTGGCGGGCGAGTCATCGCGATTGATCTGGACCCTCAGAACGCGCTGTCCAGCCACTTGGGTATCACCAGGCCGGCTCCCGGGCTGATCCAACTCAAAGAGCAGGACGCCGACTGGGGCGCTCATCGCCTGCCGGGCTTTAGCGACAGTGAGTGCCTGCCCTTCGGCACTGGCGAGCTGAACGATCGCCGATTGCTCAGGCAGATGCTGCTTGAAGATGCTGACTGGTTGAGCCAGCACCTGGCGTCAATGCACCTCAGCGAAAACGATACCGTGATCCTGGATACGCCTTCGGGCGCGACCGTCTATTCGCAACAGGCACTCGACGCTGCCGATCTGGTGCTGGTGATGACGGTGGCCGACGCGGCCTCCTACCTGGCACTGGACACCATGACCCAGTGGCTGGAAACCAGCCCGCGACGCGCACAGCAGCAGCGGTATGTGCTCAACCAATGGGATGACTCCCGTGCGTTCAGCAGGGACATGGGCGTGCTGTTTCGGCGACGGCTCGGCGCTAACCTGATCGGGACGATTCGCCTCGATCACCAGTTCAACGAGTCGCTGGCCTATGGTCGGGACCTGTTGCAGCACGCGCCTGAGAGCATTGGCTGTCAGGACATTCTGTCGCTATCAGGCGCGGTCCATGCCCTGCTTTTCACGGATGCTTCCAGCCAGCAGGGCACGCTATGACCGTCCAGCTGAATCAGCTACCTGCAAAGACCTGGTGGTTGCAGAAGCTGCTGGATAGCTTCCAGGATCGCTTCAGTCAATGGCCCCTGCGTTGGCGCCTGGGCCTGAAAATTTCAGGCGGGCTGATTGCAGCATTGTTGGTGCTGGGTATCCTCACTGCACCGCAGAATCTGTATTCCCAAGCCGTGTTTGCCTCCGTCTGTTTTGCCGCCAGCCTGATCATCCGCAAGCAAACCGGGCGTCTGGCGATCCTGACCCTGATCACCCTCTCGCTGATCGCTTCGTTGCGTTACATGTACTGGCGCCTGTCCGACACCCTGGACTTCGACAACTGGCAGGATGCCGTATTTGGCTACGGGCTGGTGCTGGCAGAACTGTATGCCTTGCTCGTCCTGGTCTTCGGCTATATACAGACCGCCTGGCCGTTGCAACGTAAACCGCAGTTTCTGCAACAGCCACCCGCTGAATGGCCGACGGTGGATGTGTTCATTCCCACCTATAACGAAGCACTGGGTATCGTCAAACTGGTGGTGCTCGCGGCTCAGGCCATTGACTGGCCCGAGGGCAAACTGCGGGTGCACGTGCTCGATGACGGACGCCGGGAGGAATTCAAGGCTTTCTGTCAGCAGATTGGTGTCAACTACATCACCCGCGACAACAATCAACATGCCAAGGCCGGCAACCTCAACGAGGCACTCAAAGTCACCGATGGCGAGTTCATTGCCATATTCGACGCCGACCACGTGCCCACCCGCTCCTTCCTGCAAATCACCATGGGCTGGTTTTTAAAGGACCCGAACCTGGCGTTGCTGCAAACGCCGCATTTTTTCTACTCACCCGATCCGTTCGAAAAAAACCTCGATACCTTTCGCTCGGTACCCAATGAAGGTGAGCTGTTCTACGGCCTGGTGCAGGACGGCAACGACTTGTGGAACGCGGCATTCTTCTGTGGCTCCTGCGCGGTCATCCGGCGGACTCACTTGCTGGAAGTCGGCGGCATCGCCACCGAGACCGTGACCGAAGATGCGCACACGGCACTCAAGCTCAATCGCCGTGGTTTCAACACCGCTTACCTCGCCATTCCACAAGCGGCGGGACTGGCCACCGAAAGCCTTTCCCGACACATCAGCCAGCGCATACGCTGGGCACGGGGCATGGTGCAGATTTTTCGGACCGACAATCCCTTGTTTGGCAAAGGGCTGAACCTGGGGCAGCGCATCTGCTACCTCAATGCCATGATGCACTTTTTCTACAGCCTGCCCCGCCTGGTGTTCTTGACCGCACCATTGGCCTACCTGTTTTTCGATGCGCAGATTTTCCATGCCTCGGCGTTGATGGTCACGGTCTATGTTCTGCCGCATATTTTCCATTCCAGCCTGACCAACTCCAGCATCCAGGGGCGCTTCCGCCATTCCTTCTGGAACGAAGTGTATGAGTCGGTGTTGGCCTGGCACATCATGCGACCGGTCCTGCTGGCTCTAATCAGCCCTTCGCTGGGCAAATTCAACGTAACCGACAAGGGCGGCACCGTCGAAAAGGACTATTTCAACTGGAAGCTCGCGCGGCCTTACATCGTCCTGCTGACCTTGAACATGATCGGTCTGGCGATCGGCGTGGTGAAACTGGTCGGGAGTGATTCGGCCGAGGTCACTACCCTGCTGATCAACCTGGTCTGGACCGTGTACAACATCATCATCGTCAGCACCGCCGTGGCGGTGGCCACTGAGTCCTCTCAGGTGCGCAACGAGCCCAGGGTGCCCGCGGATCTGCCCGTGCGCGTCTATCGCGAAGACGGCACGTCGTTCGATTGCATAACCCGGGACTTCTCACAAAACGGCGTGGGTCTGGCACTGCCACCGCAAGTTCAGCTCAGCGCCAAAGAGAAGCTGCGGCTGTGCATTCTGCGCACACCTCCCTCAAGCCTCTTTCCCGCAACAACGATCTTCAGCAACGACAACGTGGCAGGCGTGAAATTCGAGGGTTTGACCCTGCGCCAGCAAAGTGAGCTGGTGCGACTGACCTTTTCACGGGCCGACACCTGGGCCAACACGTGGGGCAACGGCCGCCTCGACGCGCCAATGTCAGCGTTGCGCGAGGTCAGCAGCATTGGCTTGCGCGCCATCCTGCGCTTGTTCGTTGCCACCCTAAAGGACAGCCAGGCGCTGCTGCGCAAACGCCCGGCCACTCCATCACCCATCGACCCCACCGCGGACACGCAACGATCTTGAAGCCTTCCACTCGCCGGACCTTTCCTCCTCGTCGCTCACTCATGCTGCTCGCCTGCTCACTAGTGGGCTGGAGCGACTGGGCGTTGAGTGCTACCACCCCAATCAACGCCACAGAGCCGGCGGTGATGCCGGTCGCATCGCTGCCCGGGACCGATGCCCCGAGCAACAGCTATACCCGCACCCTCAAGGAGCTCGGCAAAAGCTATTCGATGAACCTTAAAGGCGTGGAGGCTACCGACAGTGTGAACTTCAATGTGCGCGCCGATGAAGTCGTCACGGCTGCGCAGGTCACGCTGCAGTACAGCTATTCACCGGCGCTGCTGGCCGACCTTTCGCAAATCAACGTGCTGATCAACGATCAAGTGGCCGCCAGCCTGCCCCTCCCGAAGGAAGAGGCCGGTAAATTGCAGACCCGGACCGTGCAGATTCCGCCGCAAACCATCACCGAATTCAACCGGCTCAGCCTGCAGTTCATCGGTCACTATACGATGCAATGTGAAGACCCTCTGCACTCCAGCCTGTGGGCCAAGATCGGCAACGAGAGCCAGCTGAGCCTCCAGGTGTCCTCGATTAAACAGCCCAACGACCTGTCCGCTCTGCCTCTGCCCTTGTTCGATCGTCGAGATGCTTCGCCCCTGAAGCTGCCCTTCGTGTTCACTGCGCGCCCGGGCGGCCCTGAGCTTGAGGCCGCCGGTATCCTGTCGTCCTGGTTTGGCGCCCTGGCCAGTTACCGCGGCGCAACCTTCCCCGCCAGCCTCACCAGCCTGCCGGCCAAAGGCAACGCCGTGGTGTTTGTCAGCAGTGGCGAATCGACGGCCTTGAGTGGCTTGCCGATCAAAGCGGCCACGGGGCCGACATTGACACTCGTGAGCAACCCGAATGATGCTCAGGGCAAACTGTTGATCGTCTCCGGGCGCGATGGCGCCGATCTCAAGGTCGCCGCGACCGCGCTGGCCCTCGGTGGCTCGGCCTTTTCCGGGCAGAGCGTGGTGATCGACCGGATCGACTCGCTCAAGCCACGCCGACCGTACGACGCGCCTAACTGGCTGCCCTCCGACCGCCCGGTTCGCCTGGGTGAGCTGGCGAAGCCCGCAGAACTCAATGTATCGGGTTACAACCCAGGACAAATGACGGTTGCGCTGCGCTTGCCACCCGACCTGTTCAACTGGCGTGAGCCCGGCGCACAACTTGACCTGAAATACCGCTATACGCCGCAGCCGGTCTCCACCAATTCCTCGTTGCTGGTCCACTTCAACGATACCTTCATCAAGTCGATCGATCTGCCTTCGATCGAGAAACTTGGCAGCAGCGACAGCCTGCTGGCGATGCTCAAAACCGACGACAGCCTGGCCCGCACATCGCGCATGCTGTTGCCGCTCAATTCCGTAGCGCTGCAATCACGCCTGCAATTTCGCTTTATGTATGACTACATCAAACAGGGCGACTGCCGCGACATCATCATCGACAACATGCGCGGTGTGATCGACCCGGACTCGACCCTGGACCTCAGCCAATACGAACACTTCATGGCCATGCCCAACCTCGGGGTGTTCAAGGACAGCGGCTTCCCGTTCACCCGCATGGCCGACCTTTCTGAAACATCGGTGATCCTGCCCAACGAGCCAGGCCCGGCCGATCTGAGCGCCTATCTGACCGTGCTGGGCCGCTTCGGCGACTCCACCGGTTATCCGGCCACCGGCGTAAAGGTGGTCCACGCCGACCAGGTGGCCGAGCAAAGCGACCGGGATCTGCTGGTGCTCGCCTCGGGCAACAATCAGCCGCTGCTGGAGCAATGGCAAAGCCTGCTGCCGGCCAAGGACGAAGCTGCTGCGCAGTACTTTGAACTGTCTGACCTGCCCTTGCGTCTGCGCAACTGGATCAGCCCGGATACGAAAACCAATCTGCGTGAAGCGCGCAGCAGCTTCAGGTTCAGCGCTGACGACGGCAGTGCTTATCTGACTGGATTCGAATCGCCGCTCAAGAGTGGGCGCAGTGTGGTGTTTATCGCCAGCGCAAGGCCCAACGGCTTGGCCGACGTGACCAACGCCCTGCTCAGCAGCGAAGAAAACGCCCACGAGTTGCAAGGCAGTCTGGTAGTGGTCAAGGGCAAGCATGTCAAATCGCTGGTCGCCGAACAGGACTACTACGTCGGGAGCCTGGGGCCATTGCGCTATCTGCAGTGGTACCTCTCGCAAAACATAATGGCGCTCATGCTGTTCACGCTCCTCGGGGTCCTGCTGCTTGCTTCGATGACTTACCTGGCCCTGCGCTTACGGGCCAAACGTCGTCTTGGCCAATGAGCTGCGCATGCCTGTGTCGTCCATGAGCAGCCGGGCGGTTTCACTTCGCCAGTGCCTGCGCGGTAACGCGCGCAGGTTGAGCGTTGTGCTTGCGCTCGCCCTGCCGGTGCCTGCGATAGCCGCCACAACTCCCTGTGAGTTGCCGGCCTGGCCACTGTGGCAAACCTATGCAACGCGCTTCGTCCAGGCCGACGGCCGGGTTCTGGAATCGAGCCTGGAGAACAATCACAGTACTTCTGAAGGGCAATCCTACGGCATGCTCTTCGCACTGATCGGCAACGATCAGCCACGCTTTGACAAACTCTGGCGCTGGACATCAGCCAACCTCGCAGGCTCCGCCACCGCCACTCGCCTGCCAGGCTGGTTATGGGGGCAAGGCACGGACGGTCAGTGGCGCCTGCAAGACGCCAACTCGGCTGCCGACGCCGACCTGTGGATCGCCTACGCCCTGCTCGAAGCCGCACGCCTGTGGCATCGGCCGGACTATCGCCAGGATGCCCTGCACCTGATGGCGACGATTGAAGTGCAATTGGTCGTCACGCTGCCCGGGCTGGGTCCGATGGTATTGCCTGGACCACAGGGCTTCGTCCTGCCGGATGCTCTCTGGCGCCTGAACCCCAGCTACCTGCCACTGCCACTGTTACGGCGGCTGGCCAAGGAAGCTCCCAACGGCCCCTGGCAAGCGATTGCCAACAACACCGCGACGATGATTGCCCAATCAAGCCACCACGGTTTTGTCGCTGACTGGGTCGGTTATCAAGGCACTTCAGCGCAATCGGGTGTCTTCGTCAGCGACCCGATCAACGGCGACACGGGCAGCTATGATGCCATTCGCGCGTACCTCTGGCTGGGCATGAGTGACACCTCCGAACCGCTGGCAGCGCTCCTGCTCAAACGGCTGGACGGCATGGCCCGCAGCACTGTCGCAACGGGCTCCCCCCCGGAAACAGTCCGGACTCTCCACGGCAGTGTTCAGGGTCAGAGCCCGTTCGGATTCTGGGCTGCACTGATTCCCTACCTTGAGGCCAAGGGGCATCCCCGGTTGGCCGATCAACAACGCCAGCGCGTGGAGCTCGCCTTGCAAGAGGCGCTGGCCAGGCCTGATGCCGACGCCAGTCCGCCGCGTTACTACAACTTCATGCTTAGCCTGTTCGCGCTCGGCTGGGCAGATAAACATTACCGATTCCGGGAAGACGGAACGCTGAAACTCTCCTGGGAGACCGCATGCACGCGCACCACCGCACGCTAGCCATCGCCGTCATGAGCGCATGGACGGCTGCTGCACACGCTCAAAGTCCGACGCCACAGACGTTACTCGTCGAGCAAGGGCATTACTGGCAGTCGCACAACAACCCTCAACGCGCTACGGAAGTCTGGCAGAAAGTCCTGCTGCTGGACCCGGTCCAGGTTGACGCACTCTATGGCCTGGGCTTGATCGGCGTGCAACAGGGCAAGCCACAACAGGCGCAGCAATACCTCGCCCGCTTGCAGGCCATCCAGCCAACGCCTCGGCAGGCTCTGCAATTGGCGCAGGACATCGGCGTGGCCCAACCGCAGAACCAGCAGCGCCTGGAGGAGGCTCGGCGCCTCGTCGATGCCGGTGAGCGTGACAAGGCGACCGCCGTGTTTCGCTCGCTATTCGATGGCCGCCCACCTCAAGGTACGATCGGCCGCGAGTATTACAACAACCTTGCCTTCAATCAGGCTGACTGGGCTGAAGCACGCAGCGGATTCCAGCGCCTGCAACGTGAGATGCCCAACGACTCGATCGTCGCGCTGTTTTACGCCAAGCATCTGGTCCGTCGTGAAGACAGCCGTGCCGAGGGCATTCGTGCACTGGCCGCGCTGACCCAGCGTACCGACATTGCCGGTGATGCCGACGAAAGCTGGCGCCTGGCACTGACCTGGATCGGTCCGCCCAATCCGGCACAAGTACCGTTGTTCGAGGCGTACCTCAAGACGCATCCGGATGACGTGGAAATCCGCGCGCAGATGAACAAGGGCAAGCAACAGCCGGCAACGACGGCCAGCAAGGAATGGCAACCGCCCGCCGAAGTCGCGCGCGGCCTGAAGGCGCTCAAAGCAGGCGACCAGGCCACCGCCGAACAGGCGTTTCAAGCACGCTTGAAAACCCAGCCCGATGACGCTGACGCGCTGGGCGGCCTTGGAGTTATTCGCCAGCAGCAACAGCGACTGGCCGAAGCGGAAAAGCTCCTGGGGCAGGCCACGCGACAACACAACGGCAGCCGCTGGCAAGTGGCGTTGAACGAAGTGCGCTACTGGTCTGCGTTGCAGCAGGCCCGCGATGCCCAGGCCAAAGGCCAGACAGCCCAGGCACAGGTCTTGGTGAACCAGGCGCTGCGGCAGAATCCAAACGGGGCGGATGCTCTCCTCGCCCTGGCGGATATTCAGGCCAGCGCGGGCCAGTTCGATGAGGCTCAGCGCAACTATCGGCAAATTTTGAATCTGCGCCGCGACGACCCTCGAGCACAGGAAGGGTTGGTCAATGTGCTGCTCAAGAGCGGCAAGAACGATGAAGCCCTGCAACTGATCAACAGCCTGCCAGCCACCGGACAGGCAAAGACCGGCCAGTCCGCACGCCTGCAAGCCTTGCGCGCGACACAACTGGCCGCCCTCGCCGAACAACGCAACGACCTGCCCGCTGCGCGCAACGCCTTGCAAGACGCGCTGCGCTACGAACCGGACAACGTCTGGACACGTTTCGCCCTGGCCCGCCTGAACCTGGCGATGGGCGAACCGCAAAAGGCTCGGGACCTGATCAACACCATGCTCCAGGCCCACCCCGACAATGCCGATGCGCTTTACGTCAGCGCCTTGCTGTCGGTCCAGATGGGTGAGTGGAAAGCCGCCCAGGCAACCTTGGGACGCTTGCGCCCCGACCAGCGCACCCCGGACATGGAAGCACTGGCCGCTGATGTCAGCCTCAACCTGCAACTCAGCCAGGCGATCGGGTTGGGCAAGCGCGGACAGCGCCAGGAAGCCCTGACCTTGCTCGATCGTACTCAGCCGATGGCCAACAACAGTCCAGATCGCACGGCGAGCCTGGCCTCGGCCTATGTCGAGATCGGCGAGCCGACCCGAGCGCTGGCCCTCATGCGCGGCCAGTTGCAACACACCGCTGCGCCCTCGGCGGACTTCATCCTGCAATACGCCTCGGTCCTGCTTGAGTCCGGGGAAGACGCGCAGGTCAACGAGATTCTGCGCGACCTTCAGAACAAGCCCTTGAACGCACCGACTCGCAAGCGTTTCGACGACCTGCTCCATCTCTATCGCATCCGCCAGGCTGACCATCTGCGTGAACAAGGCAATCTGGCCAGCGCGTATGACACGCTGGCGCCCGCACTGGCGCAGCGTCCCGGTGACAGCGCCGCCGTCGCGGCGCTGGCGCGAATGTATTCGGCCAACGGCGACACGGCAAAAGCCCTCGAACTCTACAAGCCGCTGTTACAACGTCAGCCAAACGACCCACAACTGCTGTTGGGTGCCGCCGACGCGGCGGTGCTGGCACATGACACAGGTTTTGCCGAACAGGCACTGCAACAGCTGCTCAAGACCGAATCCGGTAACCCTCAAACGCTGACCGAGGCCGCACGCCTCTACCAGAACATGGGCAAGACCGGCATGGCGGCCGATCTGCTGCGCAAGGCAGTGGCCATCGAACAGAGCGAGAAACGCAGAAACCAGAGCGGCCAACTGGCCGGGTCGACGGTGGCACCCAACCCTTTTGCGGGGGTGTCGGGGCCACGCAGCGAGGTCAGTCGCGACGCCTTGCTGGCAGCGATCCCGCCACCGGCTCAGGAAATGCCGGGCAGCGTGAGGTCTACCTCCCCTTTTGGCATCGACGCCCTGCCAAGGCCCCAGCAGGCGAGCAATCCATTCGAGTCGCAGCTACCGCGCGCTGCACTGGTGAGTGAAGACATCAGCCCCGCACAACTGGCGCTGAATAAAATCCTTCGGGAGCGCAGTGCCTACGTCACCCAGGGCGTGAGCATTCGCAGCAACAACAGTGAGTCGGGGTTGAGCAAACTGACCGATATTGAAACGCCGCTGGAAATCAATATCCCGCTGGATGAAAGCCGCGTCGCCCTGCGCGTGACACCGGTCTCGCTGAACGCCGGCAGTGCCAGCGGCGAAGCACTGCAGCGCTTCGGTAGCGGTGCGCAGAGCGAAGGCGCCGGCTCGCAAAAAACCGAGGGTGTCGGTCTTTCCATCGCTATCCAACGGCCCGCGGATGGGCTCAAGGCCGATCTCGGTACCACCCCGCTCGGCTTCAAATACTCCACCGCCACGGGCGGCATCAGCGTTGATCGCCCCATAAGCGACTCCTCTAATGTCCGCTACGGGGTGAGCGTTTCCCGGCGTCCGGTGACTGACAGCGTCACCTCGTTTGCCGGCACCACGGACAAACGCAGCGGGCAGTCCTGGGGCGGTGTGACCGCCAACGGCGGGCGCGGCCAGTTGAGCTATGACGACAGCGAAGTCGGCGCCTATGGCTACGCCTCCTGGCACCAGCTATTGGGCAACCATGTCGAATCCAACAGCCGCAGTGAACTGGGCAGCGGCATCTACTGGTACCTGCAAAATGCAACGGACAGCAAGCTGACCGTCGGCCTGAGCATGACCGGCATCAGCTACGCGAACAATCAGGACTATTTCACCTATGGCCACGGCGGCTATTTCAGTCCGCAGACGTTCTTCGCCCTGGGCGTACCGGTGACCTGGGCACAACGCACCGGGCGCTTGACGTATCAAGTCAAGGGCTCGGTCGGCGTGCAGCATTTCGAGCAAGACAGTGTCGACTATTTCCCGACCGACAAAGCCCTGCAGGCGGCCTCGGGCCTGCGTTACGCCGGGCAAAACAAAACCGGGATCGGCTACAGCGTCGCCGCAGCGGCTGAATACAAGGTCGCTTCGAACTTCCTGCTGGGCGCCAATCTGGGCCTGGACAACGCCCACGACTACCAACAATTCAGCGGCGCCCTGTCTTTGCGTTACCTGTTCGAGGACATCAGCGGCCCCATGAGCCTGCCGGTCAGCCCGTACACCTCACCTTATTCCAACTGATCATTCTGGAGTTTCCGATGCCCACTTCTGCCCTTGCCGGCCTGACGCTCCTTGTTCTTGGGGAGAGCCATATGAGCCTCGCGGACCATTTGCTGGAGCCGCTGCACGACAACCTGACTCGTCAAGGCGCCCTGGTTCACTCCATCGGTGCCTGTGGCGCCAGCGCTGGCGACTGGCTGATCAGTAAAAAGGTCGACTGCGGTGCCGAGCGCAAAGGAAACGACAAGATGGTGATCAAGGGTCGTGACGCCACCACCACACCGATCCAGGACCTGATCGCCGCCGACAAGCCCGACCTGGTGGTACTGGTCATCGGCGACACCATGGCGTCCTACGACAAGCCCGTGTTTCCGAAGGCCTGGGCATGGCAAAGCGTCACCGGCCTGGCCAAGGCCATCGCGGCCACCGGGACCCGTTGCGCCTGGGTGGGCCCGGCCTGGGGCAAAGCCGGTGGCATGTACCAGAAGAATGATGCCCGCACCCAGTTGATGTCGCAGTTTTTAGCCGCGAACGTGGCGCCTTGCACCTACATCGATTCGCTGACGTTCTCCAAACCCGGGCAGTGGATCACCACCGATGGGCAGCACTTTACCGTTGCCGGTTATCAAGCCTGGGGCACTGCGATTGGTGGTGCGTTGGCCAAGTTGCCCGCCGACACCGTCAGCAGCACAGGAGCCGGCAAATGACTCGATCCGCATGTGGCTGGGCGCTGTTCGCGCCCTTGATGCTGAGCCTGCACGCCCAGGCCGCCGACATTGCCCTGTACCCGACGGGCCCGGATCAGGACTCGGCCTTCTTGCGCTTTATCAACGCCGCCGACCGCCCCTTGCAGCTGCTGGCCGAAGGCTCGCGGGCCAGCCTCAGGCTCGAGGGTTCGAATGCCGTGTCCGACTACCTGCCCGTGCCCGCCAACCAGCCGATCAAGGGCACCCTGGAACGCAACGGCAAAAGCCAGCCGCTGGACATCCAGGTAGCAGCAGGCGAATTCGCCAGTGTGATCGCTTTGCCAGATAGCGCTCAAGGTATCCGTCAGGTCGTCATCCGTGAGCAACCCGACGATTTCAATAGCCTGAGAGCCTCGCTGGCGTTTATCAGTGCCGATCCAGCGTGCACCCAGGCCGGTTTGCGTGCTGCGGGGAAAAACACCGACCTGTTCAAGGAGGTGGCCGACGGCAGCGTGCAACGCCGAGCGATCAACCCGGTCAGCCTGTCGGTTCAATTGGTCTGCGCCCAAACCAATGTCGGTGCGCCACTTGACCTCGGCCAGCTCAAGGCCGGCGAACGCTACAGCGTTGTGCTGCTACCTGGTGCAAATGGCCCGCACCTGTTGCTCGCGACTGACGTCCTGGCCCACTGATCGGATCGCGCCACCACCATGGTTTTTGCCTCTCTCGAGTTTCTGACGTTGTTCCTGCCGCTGTTCCTGTGCAGCTATGCAGTGTGCCCAGCCGCCTGGCGCAATGTCACGTTACTGATCGGCAGCTGGCTGTTCTATGGCTGGTTGAGCCCTCGGTTCCTCGCAGTGCATGTGGTGCTGACGATCACGGCGTGGGCCGGCGGCTTGCTGATTGACGCCTTGCGGGAAAAAGACAAGGGTCGCGTGCGGCTACTCGTGACACTGATCGTGCTCAACACAGCGGTGCTGTGCTGGTACAAGTACGCCAACATCGTCGCCGGTACGTTGATCGATGCCCTTGCCTGGTCTGGCGCCATGCCGCTGGACTGGCAGCGAGTCATCATGCCGGCCGGGCTATCGTTTATCGTCTTGCAGGCGATTTCCTATCTGGTGGATGTACACCGCCGCACCGTGCCGGCCGAACGCTGCTTCATTAATTACGCCACCTATATTTCGATGTTCGGCCATTCGGTCGCCGGTCCCATCATTCGCTATGACTGGGTTCGGCGTGAGCTGAATCAGCGTCACTTCAACTGGCAGAATTTCTCGCTGGGCGCACGCCGGTTCATGGTCGGGATGAGCATGAAGGTCCTGGTGGCCGACACCCTGTCGCCGGTGGTCGATGTGGCGTTCAATGTGCAGAACCCAAGTTTCTCTGACGCCTGGATCGGCTGCCTTGCTTACTCCTTGCAACTGTTCTTCGACTTCGCCGGCTACAGCGCCATGGCCATTGGTCTTGGATTGATGCTGGGCTTCCACTTTCCCGAGAACTTCAACCGTCCCTATCTGGCCAACAGCATCCAGGACTTCTGGCGCCGCTGGCATTTGTCGCTGTCCAGCTGGCTGCGTGACTATCTGTATATTTCGCTGGGTGGTAATCGCAACGGCACCTGGAAAACCTATCGCAACCTGTTCCTGATCATGGCTATCGCCGGCCTCTGGCACGGTGGCGATAGCTGGAATTATCTGCTGTGGGGCAGCGCCCATGGTATTGCGTTGTGTGTGAATCGTGTCTGGAACAGCTCTACCCTGCCCCCGTTACAGCCAGTGTTTTCCCATGGGCTGACCCTGCTGTTCGTCTGCCTGGCCTGGACACTGTTCCGCGCCCCCGACTTTCACAGCGCGCTGAGCCTGTATGCCGGACAGTTCGGGCTGCAAGGCATTGCCCTCGGTGACGAACTGTCCGCGACCCTACGCCCGGTACACGGCCTTGCGGGTTTGCTGGGGGTGTTCGGTGTCGTTGCACCGTTGTTGCACCCTTACTGTGAGAAACGACTGGGCGGCCTATTGCTCCACACCACCGCCCTTTGGCCCATCGCCGGTTTCATGCTGTCGTTCGCACTGATCGCCAGTCGCGAAACCGTACCCTTCCTGTACTTCCAATTCTGATGACAACCCTAAAGCCTCCCCCGCTCCCTACTCAGCCAGATGATTTGGCGATTCGCAGCAGTCGGTTGGCAGGCGTGGCGCTGCTGATATTCCTGTTCGTCGGACTGCTGTCCTCTGGCCGTCTGATCGTTTCAGGGCAGATCTCACTGTTACCCGGTGAAGTGCAGACCTCGCAGATTCTTGACGGCGATATCACTCATCGACTCGCCAAGGAACTGTCGAACGCTCACCTCCCCACGACCTTCGCCAAGCTGGAGCGCGGAGTCAGTTGGCTGCTCCTCAGTGACACCGGGCCGAGGGTTCGCTCAGGTTGTCCTGGCTGGTTGTTTTTGGCCGATGAGCTCAAGGTTAATCATCAAGCGCAGCGCAATGCCGATGCCAAAGCCCAGGCCGTGATTGACCTGAAGCAGCAGCTCTCCCAGCGTGGTATCAGCCTGCTGGTGGTCATCGTTCCAGACAAGAGCCGCATCGCTTCCGAGCAGCGTTGCACACTGCACCGCCCAGCTGCTCTCGAAGGACGCATCCAGGCCTGGACCTCAAAGCTGGATGCGGGCGGCGTGTCGAATCTGGACCTCACCGCTGCGCTGACGCCACTGGGGGCCAGTGCCTGGTTGCGCACCGATACGCACTGGAGCGAATCCGGCGCGAAAACGGCGGCCGATGCCATCACACAGCGCCTGAAGACCCTGGGCATCAGCGCCACGCCAAGCAGGTCGTTCAATGAACGTCATGCCCCGCTCGCGGTTCGACCTGGCGATCTGGTCCATCTGGCGGGCATCGACTGGCTGCCGCTCAAATGGCAACCCGCACCTGACATGGTCGCCCAAACCAGCACCCACGAACTTCCCGTTACGTCGGCCGCCAACCCTGACACTGAGGCAGACCTTTTTGGCGATGCCGACCTCCCCAACACCGCGCTCATCGGCACTTCATTCTCACGCAACTCCAACTTCGCAGGGTTTCTGCAGCAGGCACTGGGCGCCCCCGTGGGTAACTTCGCCAAAGACGGTGGAGCGTTCTCTGGCGCTGCAAACAGCTACCTCAACAACCCGGCTTCCAAAGAAACGCCGCCAAAGCAAATCATCTGGGAAATCCCGGAGCGGGACCTGCAATCGGCGTACGTCGACCCCATTGCCTATCGCTCTTTGCGGTAGGCAATCACACCTGGCTGAAGGCAATCTTCGCCAGCTCGACCCGCATGTTCAGGGCATTTCTCTCGATTGTTACCATCTTCGCAACAGTGTTTCTCCTTTCCGGCAAATGACAATTTGTCGCAGGGCTCGCTTTTTTTGATATCTTTGCGCAATTAACCAAATAGTTAACAACTATTTTCAGACTTGCCTTCACTGCTCTTAACCCTCCCCACAAACGTTCATGCGTCAGTAGGATCATGCAACATGACTAAGTCTCGACCTTCGGCATCCGTCAGCCGCTGGCCCATCTGGGTCGTCGCCTTCGGTGTGCTGGTATTTGGATTATTCTTCGCAACCGGTGGTGGCTACCTCGCCACGCTGGGTGGCAGCTGGTACTTCCTGCTCGCCGGTTTCGGTTTGATCGTCTCTGCGGTACTGCTCTTCAAGCAGCGTCTGCAGGGTGCCTGGCTGTTCGCGGCGGTGATGGTGCTGACCGTGATTTGGGCGCTGGCCGATGTCGGACTGAATTTCTGGCCACTGATCTCTCGCTTGTTCGCCCTGGGCGTGCTGAGCCTGTTGGTGGCATTGGTCTACCCCCATCTGCGCAAGGCCAATAGCCTGGCCAGCGGCCGCAGTGGCTACGCTCTGAGCGGTGTGCTGGCAGTCGCCATCGTTGCAGGTGGTGCCGGTATGTTCGTACCCCATGCCCCTGTTTCGCCGACCGGTGACGGCCCTGGCCTGACCACGGTCGACCCTGCCAAGGCCCAGAAAAACTGGGAACACTACGGTAACGACGAAGGTGGCGGCCGCTTCGCTGCTCTGGACCAGATCAACCGTAGCAACGTCTCGAAGCTGGTGCCGGCATGGACCTACAATACCGGGGACATCGCGATCAGCGACGGCAATGGCGCCGAAGATCAGATGACACCGTTGCAGGTTGGCGACAAGGTGTTCATCTGCACCCCGCACAACAACCTCATCGCACTGGATGCCGACACCGGTAAACAGCTGTGGAAAAACGAGATCAACGCCAAGACCCGTGTTTGGCAACGTTGCCGCGGTATCGCCTACTTCGACGCTACCGCTGCGCTCGCCCAGCCTGCTGACGGCAGCACACCTGTCAAACCCGTGTCGATACCGGCCGGCGCCAACTGCCAGCGCCGTCTGCTGACCAACACCATCGATGCGCGCCTGATTGCAGTGGACGCCGATACAGGGGAGTTCTGCCAGGGCTTCGGTAACAACGGCCAGGTTGATCTGAAAGCAGGTCTTGGCGACGTCCCTGATTCCTATTACCAGCTGTCATCGGCACCGCTGATGGCCGGGACCACCGTGGTTGTCGGCGGCCGTGTCGCCGACAACGTCCAAACCGACATGCCAGGTGGCGTGATCCGTGGTTTCGACGTCGTCACCGGCGAGATGCGCTGGGCATTCGACCCGGGCAACCCCGAAGACAAGCAGGCTCCGGCGGCCGGCAGCACCTACGTGCGCAGCACGCCCAACAGCTGGGCACCGATGTCCTACGACCCGGCAATGAACACCGTGTTCTTGCCGATGGGCAGTTCGTCCACCGACATCTACGGTGTGGAACGTACGGCACTGAACCACAAGTACGGCGCTTCCGTTCTTGCACTGAACGCAACAACCGGCGAAGAAAAGTGGGTCTACCAAACCGTCCACAACGACCTGTGGGACTTCGACCTGCCCATGCAGCCAAGCCTGATCGACTTCACCAAAGCCGACGGCAGCAAGGTGCCCGCCGTAGTGATCGGCACCAAAGCCGGCCAGATCTTCGTGCTTGACCGCGCCACCGGCAAGCCGCTGACCAAGGTTGAAGAGGTTCCGGTCAAAACCTCGAACATCCCGAACGAGCCTTACTCGCTGACTCAGCCGAAATCGGTGGGCATGCCAGCGATCGGCGCGCAAACGCTGACCGAGTCGGACATGTGGGGGGCAACGCCGTTCGATCAACTGCTCTGCCGTATCTCGTTCAAGAAAATGCGTTACGACGGGCTGTACACCGCACCAGGCACCGATATCTCGCTGAGCTTCCCGGGCTCGCTGGGAGGGATGAACTGGGGTGGTATCTCGACTGACCCGGTACACGGTTTTATCTTCGTCAACGACATGCGTCTGGGCCTGTGGATCCAGATGATTGCGGCGCAGAAAGATGCCAAGACCTCTTCCGGTGGTGAAGCACTGAACACCGGCATGGGCGCAGTACCGCTCAAAGGCACCCCGTATGCAGTGAACAAGAACCGCTTCCTGTCGGTTGCCGGCATCCCTTGCCAGGCACCGCCTTTTGGCACACTGACCGCGATCGACATGAAAACCCAGAAAGTCGCGTGGCAAGTGCCGGTCGGCACCGTCCAGGACACTGGCCCGTTGGGTATCAAGATGCATCTGCCGTTGCCGATCGGCATGCCGACGCTGGGTGGTACGCTCTCTACCCAGGGCGGCCTGGTGTTCATTGCCGGTACACAGGACTACTACCTGCGCGCCTTCAATTCCGCCAACGGAGAAGAGGCCTGGAAAGCCCGGCTACCCGTGGGCAGCCAGGGTGGCCCGATGACGTATGTGTCGCCGAAAACAGGCAAGCAGTACGTTGTCATCACCGCGGGTGGTGCGCGTCAGTCGCCCGATCGCGGCGATTATGTGATCGCTTACGCGCTGCCTGATAGCAAGTAACCTGTAACAACAAAAAGCCGCTGCCGCCCTGTGAGGGTGGCAGCGGCTTTTTGTTGTCTGCACGCTTGGCCCGTTGAACTCGCTGGCTCGGCGCGAAGCGGGTTTTAAAAATCGAAGAACACCGTTTCACCCTCCCCCTGAATACGTATGTCGAAACGATAAACCGCCTTGCCATCCACCTCGCAACGCTGCGCTATCAGCGTTTCGCGACGCTGCGGTTGCTCGATCAGATTAAGCACCGGGCACGTCGCGTTGGCTTGTGGCTCATCGGCAAAGTACAGCCGGGTTTGCAGGTGAATATTGATCCCGCGGGCAAACAGCGACACATTGATGTGAGGCGCCATCGGCACCCCGGCGGCATTGTTCACCACGCCCGGCTTGATGGTATTGAGTGTCCACTCCCCCGCATCGAAGGTGGTGGCGGTTCGGCCGAAGCTGTT
This sequence comes from Pseudomonas sp. GR 6-02, assembly GCF_001655615.1. Lineage (GTDB taxonomy): Bacteria > Pseudomonadota > Gammaproteobacteria > Pseudomonadales > Pseudomonadaceae > Aquipseudomonas. Next base: position 2,805,593 of record NZ_CP011567.1, on the reverse strand, counting down.
GAAGGTTTTTTCCGAGTCAAAGACCGGGTCGTAAACCCCTTCATGATTGGCCTGCCAAAACTCCAGAAACGAGTCTCGTACCAGGTGACCGTTGCCGTCATAGACATGACCGATCAGCAGAATCTGTTCGCCCTCGGCACCCGGCTTGGCCATCTGATTCCAGATTTCTTCCGGCCGTGTCGGGTTGCCGGCAGCCTCTAGGGCCAGACCGATATGCACATAGGGGCCGGCCGTTTGCGAAGGGGTTTCGGGTAGCAGTTCGATAGGCATGGACGGACTCCTCAGCAGTTTTCGAAGTGGGTCTTGCGCTGGCCGCGCAGCACGATGTCGAAGCGATAGGCCAGGCAATCCATCGGATTGGCATTACCCATGTCGAGCCGGGCGATCAGGCTCTGTACCGCCTCTGGATTGGCGATCGACTTGACGATCGGGCACATCGGGATCAGTGGATCGCCTTCGAAATACAGCTGGGTGATCAGGCGCGTGGCGATCGATGGCCCGCTGATGGAGAAATGGATGTGCGCCGGGCGCCAGTCATTCGGACCGTTGCGCCAAGGATACGGACCGGGTTTCACGGTGCGGAAGCTGTAGTAGCCGTCACGGTCGGTCAGAGCCCGGCCGACACCACCGAAATTCGGGTCCAATGGTGCCAGGTAGCGATCATTCTTGTGCCGGTAGCGACCACCGGCGTTGGCCTGCCACATCTCCACCAGGGTATGCGGGATGGGCTTGCCATATTGATCACAGACCCGGCCGGAAACGATGATCCTCTCGCCCACCGGCAACCCACCATTATTGAAGTTGAGTAGCAGGTCGTTATCGAACCGGCCCATTTTCAGGTGAGAGAAATCCGGGCCGCTGGTTTCGCTGGCCGACTGGGGGATGCTCACCAAGGCTTGGCGTGGAGAACGGGCGACAGAGGTTTTGTAATCAGGGGTCAGGGCTTTGGGGTGCCAATTACGGTCACGAATAACGAAACGACTGCTGTCTGCATCAGACATGTCGATCTCCTGTTGTTTGATTTATGGAGCACTACCTGCGCAGTTTCAAACAACAGAAGGCTGGGGAATATTGAAAAGCCATCCTCAACGCATAACCAAATGGTTATGGATAAGACCCTTCGCGATACGCCTGCCCTACCTCGCGCAGCACCTCGACGCACCACTGGGCCGCCAGTGACAACGGCAAGCTGGCGTTACTGGAAATCCCCACCGAACCACCCGGTTCGCGCTGCCCCAGGTTGATCTCAAGCAGTTCGCCGCTTGCCAGATCCAGGCGCACGGCATCCAGAGGCGCGATCCAGATCGCCTCGCTGGACAACACATAACGACGGCTCAGGGTCACGGACAAGGTTTCCAGACGCTGCCGCGACTGGCTGATGCCACATTGCACGAACAGGCTATCGGCATATTTGCGAATCGTCGTTCCTGTCAGCGGCAGCACCAGCGGGAAATCTTCCAGGGCGCTACGCTCCAGTGGCTCGGCCAGCAAGGGATGATCGGGACGCACCACCAGTGTCATGGATTCACTGTACAGATGCTCGAAGGTCAGCCCCTGAATCTCCGGGCTATCTGTCATACGGCCGACCACCAGGTCCACTTCACCCACCCGCAACTGCGACAACAAATAGGCGCTTGGCCCGGTCACCACACTCACCACCAGCGCCGAATGGCGCTCGTGCAAGCGCCGTACAACCTCAGGCACCAGCAAACTTTCCACTGTCGACAACACGCCGAGTCGAACCGTGCCTGCCGCATATTCGCCACCGCGCAAGGTGTTCACCCCATCACGCAACGCCTGCACCGAAGGCCCGGCATAACGCAAAAAGGCAACCCCGGCTTCGGTCAGGTTCACACCACTTTTACTGCGTATAAACAGACTTGCCGCCAGCAGCTCCTCCAGCTCCTTGAGCGTCTTCGACATCGCTGGCTGACTCACCGCCAACACATCCGCCGCCCGCGCCAGACTGCCCTGACGAGCCATTTCGAGAAAGCACACGAGGTGACGGAATTTGATGCGGGTGTCGATGTTCACTACGGAGCCCCGTGAGGTTGCCTCATTGGTATCGAAACGTTTGCAGGCAATCTTAGCGTGCGCTCAATTTCCTGGTGATCGGATGGTGGCAATGGACTTTTTTGACTTGCTCGGAGGGGATGTCAAATACAGGACATTGCGTCAATCAGGGCTTGATGTTCTTCAATTTATTGAGCAGTTCCAGCAACTGCTCAAGCGACTCCGCGCCGAACTGCTCCTGAATCTTCAAGTAGTTGCTTTCCATCCCCGCACTCATGTCGACGAAACACTGCTGCCCCTGCTCGGTCAGGGCGATGAATACCCGGCGCTGATCTTCGGACGACTTCCTGCGCCGGACGATACCGTCGCGCTCCAGCCGGGACAGCACGCCGGTCATGCTCGGTTTGAGGATGCATGCCAGATTGGCCAGTTGATGGCTTTCCAGTTCGCCGTGCTGACGCAAGATACGGATCACCCGCCATTGCTGTTCAGTCAGATCATGTTCGTTGAGCAACGGCCGGAAAAATGCCATGGCTGCTTCGCGGGCCTGCAACAAGGTGAGCGTAAGGGACGGTCTGGGGGTCGGCATGGTTCACGCGGAAAAAGAGGTCGAAGCCTCAAAGCTTAGAGTCGGCACAGAGTGCATGCAACATCCCCTCTGCAGCACATCATTAACTTATAAATAAATCAATGATCTCAGATAAAAAATAATCGCCACCACCCCTATTTCTTCTGAAAAAACTGAAAAAAACGCTACGAAAATAATAGATAAGATGTTAACTATATGACACCCCTTACCGAATAGGGGGTGATACCTACAAAAACAACAAAAGGACCCCCCTCATGCATTCGTGCCTCCTTCGCACGGCGGCAAGCGTTGCCCTGTGCGCCGCGTTTAGCCCGTTTAGCGCTCACGCTGATTTTGTCCAGGACAGTAAAGCCAGTTTGGACCTGCGCAATTTCTACATGAACCGAGACTTTCGTCAGAGCAACGCACCACAGAACAAGGCCGAAGAGTGGGCCCAGGGTTTTGTATTACGCCTGGAGTCGGGCTACACCGACGGCATGGTCGGTTTCGGGGTCGATGCCTTGGGCGAACTCGGGGTGAAACTTGACTCCAGTCGCGATCGTCGAGGCACCGGCTTGCTGCCCTTTGGCGCCAGCCAGCAACCAGAGGACAGCTACAGCGAATTGGGCCTGACCGCCAAGCTGCGAACATCGAAGACCGTGCTCAAACTCGGCACCCTACAGCCGCAACTGCCCGTGGCCGCCTATAACGACACCCGACTGCTGCCCTCAACCTACAGCGGTGAGCTGGTCACCTCTCAGGAAGTCGACGGCCTGACCCTGAATCTGGGCCGCCTGGAAAAGCGGAACCTACGAGACTCCTCCAGCAATGACGAGATGAGTTACGCCGGTGTGCAAAGCAGCCATCTCGATCTGGCCGGTGGCACCTACGCGATCAATCCACACCTGGCAGCGACCTATTATTACGCCCGGATGCAGGACATCTACAGCCAGCACTTCATCGGTCTGGTGCATGAATTGCCCTTGGCAGAAGGTGTGAATCTGCGCAGCGATTTGCGCTATTTCGATACTCGCGAACAAGGCAACCATGAATTGCGCAGTCCATCCAGGGTCGATGGCGGCAAGATCGACAACCGTTTTTTCAACGGCATGGTAAGCCTGTCGATGGGTGCCCATAAATTCGGCCTGGGGTACCAGAATCTCTCCGGAGACGGCGACTTCGCCTTTCCGGGCCTGGACCCATATTCAGTAAACCTGGTGACCATCAACGTCTTCACCAAGGCCGAGACCGACGCCTGGCAGGCGCGTTACGACTACAACTTCGCGGCCCTGGGCCTGCCTGGGCTGACCTTCATGACTCGCTATGTCGACGGCTCTCATGTGCAAACCTCCACCGTGCGTAACGGTCGGGAATGGGAGCGTGACACCGACCTGGTTTACACGGTGCAGAGTGGTCCGCTGAAGAACGTCAATGTGCGGCTACGCAACGCCACTCTTCGCTCAAGCAACGGCCTGACCAGCGATATAGACGAAAACCGGATCATCATCGGCTACAGCCTGGCCTTGTGGTGAGCCGCCCATGAAAAGTGCAATCGGTTCCCTGTAAAAGCCATTTTTCAGGGCACCGGCTGCGACCATGATTGCTCGACAGACACTCGGCGCCTATCGAGAAGCAAACATGGCTACCTCAGCGCAAACCCGACTGCCGCAGGCGGTACTCCCCAGGGGTCACCAGCGCATAACGCTGGAAAAACCGACTGAAATAGGCCGGGTCCTTGAAGCCCAGCTGGTAGCAGATTTCATTGGCCGAACTGCCAGTGAACAACAACAGACGCTTGGCCTCCTGCATCAGCCGTTCAAGGATCAAACGTTTGGACGGCAGGTCGGCAATGCGCCGGCAGACATCGTTGAGCCGTGCCTCGGTAACACCAATGCCATCGGCATAGCGCGACAGCGGCCAGTGCTGCAGGTAATGGTCTTCGATCAATTCGTTGAAGCGGTGGAAGATCCGCAAGTCTTCATGGCGTGCCGGGCGGGCTTCCAGGGAATTGGCGCACAGCCTGAGCAGGCTGATCACGATCAATCGCGTCAGGCTCTCCAAGGCCGCCCCCCGCCCTGGCTTGTCGCCGTTGATTTCGTTGCACAGTTCCTCGAACAGAAACTCCAGTCTCCTGACCTCGGGCTGGAACTGTGGTGCCAGCCCCGCCAATGCCACGCAAGCCGCTGGCAACTGCGAGCCCGGCGCCAGACTCGGATCGGCATCGATCAACTGCCAGACCAGTTGCTGGCGCACCGTCAACACATGCCCGTCGGCGTCCGCTTCGGTGACGAAGGAATGGGCCACCGTCGGTGGCGTGAGGAAAAACATCGGTCCCGACTCGAGGTATTGCTGGTCATCCAGATAGACCCGCACCGCACCGCTCTTCACGTAATGCACCTGGAAGAACCGGTCGTGTCGGTGCACGGGCATATTGCGGCCGAAGAACTCAGCCAGATTGCCGAGTTTGTCGTAGTGCACTTCGGCATCGCTGTAACGCTGGTCGTAGACCTGACCGATGTTGATATTGGGGATCGGCTGACGATCGATCATCGCTCGGTTCTCTTTCTTGTTTGCGTGTTGGCAGTGCAAGGACTTTCATCCTGCGCCGGTTTGCGGCGGCTAACCACTGCCAGCGCATTTTGCCACGCTTGACGGTTGTTAACATATTAATTATAACGTTAACAGGTTAACGAATATTTCGCGAAGCAGTCACTGCTCCGCCATTGCCAGGAGAAAAGCATGAGCCGTGCCCTGCATGATGTTGCGAACGGCACCCTGTTCGGCGTTGCGCTGAACTATCAAGGGTTGCTGAACCAGCGTGTCGCCGAATTCGGGCAAGCGCCTTACCAGAAGCCGCCGGTTAAACCGGTGCTGTTCATCAAGACGCCCAACACCCGCAATGGTCATGACCGCACGGTGATTCATCCGCAAGGTGAACGCCTGCAACCGGGGCCTGCACTGGGTGTGGTGATCGGTAAAAGCGCCAGCCGGGTCAGCATCGAGAATGCGCTGGAACATGTGGCCGGCTACACCATCGTCAACGAGTTCAGCCTGCCGGAAGACAGCTACTACCGCCCGGCGGTGAAAGCCAAGTGTCGTGACGGCTTCTGCTCGCTGGGCCCGGAATTGGTGGGCCTTGACCAGCTCGCCGATCCGCATCAGTTGAGTCTGAAACTGTTCGTCAACGGTGAACTGCGCCAGGAAAACTCCACGGCCAACTTTGTCCGCAGCATTCCCCAGTTGATCGCCGAAATCAGCGAATTCATGACCCTCCACGAAGGCGATGTGCTGATCACAGGCACCCCTGAAGGCCGTGTCGATGTCCAGCCCGGTGACACCGTCGAAGTCGAAATCAGCGGCCTGGGCCGCCTCGTCAACCACATCGTGGCCGAGTAACAGGAGCTTCCATGAAACACGCCCGTATCCGCTTTGAAGGTGAAGTCCACCTCGTCCATGTCGAAGAGCACAACGCCGTGCGCCTGGCCGACGGCCGCCTGCTGGCCGAAGAACAAGTGCAATGGCTGCCACCGGCCACCGGCAGCATGTTCGCCCTGGGCCTGAACTACGCCGACCACGCCGCCGAGTTGGCCTTCAAGCCGCCCACCGAGCCCCTGGCGTTCATCAAGTCCCCGGGCACCTACACCGGCCATAACCAGGCTACATGGCGCCCGGACAACGTCGCCTATATGCACTACGAGTGCGAACTGGTCGCCGTCATCGGCAAGCCCGCGCGTAACGTCAAGCGTGAAGACGCCCTCCAGTACCTGGCCGGCTACACGGTGTGCAACGACTACGCGATCCGTGACTACCTGGAAAATTACTACCGGCCCAACCTGCGGGTGAAGAACCGCGATGCCACGACGCCGGTCGGTCCGTGGATCGTCGACGTCGCCGACGTGCCGGACCCGAGCAACCTGAAACTGCGCACCTGGATCAACGGTGAGTTACGTCAGGAAGGCTCGACCTCCGACATGATTTTCGACATCCCTTACCTGATCGAATACCTGTCCAGCTTCATGACCTTGCAGCCCGGCGACATGATCGCTACGGGCACGCCGGAAGGTCTGGCCGATGTGGTTCCAGGCGATGAAGTGATTGTGGAAGTGGAAGGCGTGGGTCGCCTGGTTAATCGAATTGTTAGCGAAGCGGAATTCTTCTCCGCCCGGAAAGAGGCTTGAGCAACATGATCAAACACTGGATCAACGGCCGTGAGGTCGAAAGCAAAGACGTTTTCGTCAACTACAACCCGGCCACCGGTGAAGCCATCGGTGAAATCGCCAGCGGCGGCGCCGAAGAAGTCGCTCAGGCCGTAGCCGCGGCCAAGGAAGCCTTCCCCAAGTGGGCTAATACGCCAGCCAAGGAACGTGCCCGACTGATGCGCAAGCTCGGTGAGCTGATCGAGCAGAATGTCCCGCGTCTGGCCGAACTGGAAACGCTGGACACGGGCCTTCCGATCCATCAGACCAAAAATGTGTTGATCCCCCGCGCTTCGCACAACTTCGATTTCTTCGCCGAAGTCTGCACCCGCATGGACGGTCACTCTTACCCCGTCGACGACCAGATGCTCAACTACACCCTGTATCAGCCGGTGGGTGTTTGCGGTCTGGTGTCACCGTGGAACGTGCCGTTCATGACAGCCACCTGGAAAACCGCGCCGTGCCTGGCACTGGGCAATACTGCAGTGCTGAAGATGTCCGAGCTGTCCCCGCTGACAGCCAACGAACTCGGTCGTCTGGCTGTTGAGGCCGGCATTCCCAATGGCGTGCTCAACGTCATCCAGGGTTACGGCGCCACCGCCGGTGACGCGCTGGTTCGCCACCCAGATGTACGTGCGATTTCCTTCACCGGAGGTACCGCCACCGGCAAGAAAATCATGCAGACCGCCGGCCTCAAAAAATACTCCATGGAACTCGGCGGCAAGTCACCGGTGCTGATCTTTGAAGATGCGGACCTGGAGCGCGCCCTCGACGCCGCACTGTTCACCATCTTCTCGCTGAACGGCGAACGCTGCACCGCTGGTAGCCGGATCTTCATTCAGGAAAGCGTTTACCCTCAGTTCGTCGCCGAGTTTGCTGCCCGCGCCAAACGCTTGATCGTCGGCGATCCACAGGACCCGAAGACTCAGGTCGGCTCGATGATCACTCAGGCCCACTACGACAAGGTCACTGGCTACATCAAGATCGGCATCGAGGAAGGCGCCACCCTCCTCGCCGGTGGTCTGGAACGTCCGGCCAACTTGCCGGCGCACCTGAGTAAAGGCCAGTTCATTCAGCCGACGGTGTTCGCCGACGTGAACAACAAGATGCGTATCGCCCAGGAAGAGATCTTCGGTCCGGTGGTGTGCCTGATTCCGTTCAAGGACGAAGCCGAGGCCCTGCAACTGGCCAACGATACCGAGTATGGCCTGGCGTCTTACATCTGGACCCAGGACATCGGCAAGGCCCATCGCCTGGCCTACGGCATCGAAGCCGGCATGGTGTTCATCAACAGTCAGAACGTGCGGGACTTGCGTCAGCCGTTCGGTGGTGTGAAAGGTTCCGGTACCGGACGCGAAGGCGGCCAGTACAGCTTTGAGGTGTTCGCCGAAATCAAGAACATCTGCATTTCCATGGGCAGTCATCACATCCCGCGTTGGGGTCTCTGAACAAGCGATGGTCGCTGCTGAAGGCAGCGATGGGCCGCGCATCGGCTCATCGCAGCCTTCACTGGCCACCAGATTGAATCGAATAACAACAATTTCAGGAGAATCATCATGGGCGAAGTCGTCCTGGCCGCGAAAATCTGCCATGTACCCTCGATGTACCTGTCGGAACTGCCCGGCAAGCATCACGGTTGTCGCGAGGCGGCAATTGCCGGACACAAGGAAATCGGCCGTCGCGCCCGCGAGCTCGGTGCCGACACCGCCGTGGTGTTCGACGTGCACTGGTTGGTCAACAGCGGCTATCACGTCAACTGCGGCGAGCATTTCAAGGGCATCTACACCAGCAACGAACTGCCGCACTTCATCAAGAACATGGAGTACGAGTACCCGGGTTGCCCAGCGTTGGGCGAGCTGATCGCCACCGAGGCCAATCAGGCCGGGGTGCGCACCATGGCCCATAACATCCCGAGCCTGGAGTTGGAATACGGCACTCTGGTACCTATGCGCTACATGCACATGGGCGTCCCGGACGAGCAGAAGTTTGACGTGATCTCCATCGCCGCGTGGTGCGCCTGGCATCGCCTGGAAGACAGCTTCGCCTTCGGCGCCGCCGTGCGCCGGGCCATCGATAGGAGCGACCGCAAGGTGCTGGTGCTGGCCTCCGGCTCGCTGTCCCACCGTTTCTCCGACGACCGTGAAGCCGAAGCCAACATTCACAACTGGACCCGTGAATTCGACAAGCAGATGGACCTGCACGTGGTCGAGATGTGGAAGCAAGGTCGCTTCAAGGAGTTCTGCGCAATGCTCCCGGACTACGCCGAGCACTGCTTCGGCGAAGGCAAGATGCACGACACCGCCATGCTCCTCGGACTGCTTGGCGGGCCCGAGTACAACAAACCGGTGGAAGTACTGACCGAGCCCTTCGGCAGTTCAGGCACTGGCCAGATCAACGCCATTTTCCCTCTCTGAGGTACCAGACAGGAACTGGCGTAGCAGCTGTCGAGCGGAGCGAGGCGGCGTCCGAGGACGTAGTCCTCGTAAAACCGGTGCTCTCGATTTACCTGAAACACAGAGGTGTATGGGGTTACGACTGCTTCGCAGCCGGACGCTGCCTCGCTCCGCTCGACAGCTGCTACGCGATGCGAAACATCAACGTTACGGGAGACTCACATGCCTCATTTCATTGCTGAATACACCGACAACATCGAACAACAAGCCGACTTGCCCAGCCTGTTCGAAAAAGTCCACGCCTCCCTCGGCGACAGCGGCGTGTTCCCCCTGGGCGGCATCCGCAGTCGTGGAGTGCGCCTGGACACCTGGCGCATGGCTGATGGCAAGCACGATTACGCCTTCGTCCATATGACCCTCAAGGTCGGTCACGGACGAGATCTGCCGACCCGGCAGACAGTCGCACAAACACTGTTCAACGTAATCACCGAGCACTTCGCCGAACTGCAGTCGCAACGGCTGCTGGCGCTGTCGTTCGAGATGATCGAGCTGCACCCCGAACTGAATTTCAAGCAGAACAACGTGCATGCCTTCTTGAAGAACCAGGCGGGCTGATTCACGCCCTCCTTCCGCCAACGGCCACTCAAACAAAAAGTACAACATCATGAGCACAGCCAATACCGCTGACAGCATCACCCTTGCCGAGCACGATCGAACCCACAGCACCGTTACCTGGCGCCTGATGCCATTGCTGTTGATCTGTTACCTGTTCGCCCATCTGGACCGGATCAACATCGGCTTCGCCAAGATGCAGATGAGTACCGACCTGCACTTCAGCGACACCGTCTACGGCTTCGGAGCCGGACTGTTCTTCATTGCCTACGCGCTGTTCGGGGTACCGAGCAACATGGCCCTTGACCGGGTCGGACCACGGCGTTGGATCGCCAGCCTGATGGTGGTCTGGGGCGTACTTTCTGCCAGCATGTTGTGGGTCGAAAGCTCCAGCGGTTTCTATGTCCTGCGCTTTTTGCTGGGCGTAGCCGAAGCCGGCTTCTTTCCCGGGATCCTGGTGTTCCTCAATCGCTGGTACCCGGCCCGGCGCCGGGCTCAAGTCACCGCGCTGTTTGCCATTGCCGTGCCGATGGCCGGAGTCATCGGCGGACCGCTGTCCGGGGCGATTCTGGAAAACCTCCATGACTTCGGTGGACTGCGCGGCTGGCAGTGGATGTTCCTGATCGAAGGGGCGCCGGTGGTCTTGCTGGGCCTGGTGGTGCTCAAGTGTTTGCCGGATAACTTCGAAGTCGTGAAGTGGCTGAACCCGGCGCAGAAACAGCAACTGCGCGCGCAACTGAGCAGCGAAGAACAGCGTAAATCCATCACCTCCTTCGGTGGGATTGTGCGCGACCCGCAGGTCTGGCTGCTGGTGGCGATCTATTTTGCGGTGATGCTGGCGGTCAACACCCTGGCCTTCTGGATGCCAACACTGATCCACGGCGCGGGAATTGGCAGCGATGGCAAGGTAGGCCTGCTCAGTGCAGTGCCCTATCTGGCCGGTTGTTTCTTCATGATCGGCTGCGGACGCTCGTCGGACCGTAACCGCGAACGCCGCTGGCACCTGTGTGTGCCGCTACTGATGGCCGCCGCCGGTATCGCAGTGGCGGGCCTGGCGCCGGGCAACCCGCTGTTGGTGATGGGCGGCTTGACCGTCGCAGGCATGGGTGCCAGCGCCGCGTTGCCGATGTTCTGGCAACTGCCTCCGGCCTTTCTCTCCAACTGCACACAAGCCGCCGGCATTGCCCTGATCAGCTCGTTCGGCAGCATCGCCTCGTTCCTCGCGCCTTACCTGATCGGCTGGATGCGCGACACCACTCAGAGCGCCAGCCTGGCCCTGTATGTCCTGGCGCTGTTAATCGCTCTCGGCGGCTTCCTGGTGCTGCGCACCAATGCGGCCATCGTCAATCCACAATAAGAGATCTTCGTCATGCTCGATCAACAGCAAATCCTTCACGCCGCCGCACAACTGGATCGGGCTGAACGCTCCAGGGAGCAGGTCCGGCAATTTTCCCTCGATCACCCGGCTATCACCATCGAAGACGCGTATGCCATCCAGCGCGCCTGGGTCGCCCAGAAAATCAAGGACGGGCGCAAACTGGTCGGGCACAAGATCGGTCTGACCTCGCGGGCCATGCAAGTGTCCTCGAACATCACCGAGCCGGACTTTGGTGCCTTGCTCGATGACATGTTCTTCGACGAGGGCACGGACATTCCGTTCGAGCGCTTCATCGTGCCGCGGGTGGAAGTGGAGCTGGCGTTCATCCTTGGCAAGCCGCTCAAAGGTCCGAACTGCACGATCTTCGACGTGCTCGACGCCACTGAATGGGTGATCCCGGCGCTGGAAATCATCGATGCGCGAATTCAGCAAATCGACCCGCAGACCAAGGCGACACGCAAGGTGTTCGACACCATTTCCGACAACGCCGCCAACGCTGGCGTGGTCATGGGCGGTCGTGCCGTGCGGCCGACCGAGATCGACCTGCGCAAGGTGCCTGCGGTGCTCTACCGCAACGGCGTGATCGAGGAGTCCGGGGTGTCGGCCGCCGTGCTCAATCATCCGGCCAAAGGCGTGGCATGGCTGGCGAACAAACTGGCCGCCTACGACGTCACCCTGGAAGCGGGCCAAATCATTCTCGGCGGCTCCTTCACCCGCCCGGTGGCGGCCAACCCCGGTGATACCTTCCATGTCGATTACGACATGCTGGGTTCCATCTCCTGCCGCTTTGTTTGATCCCTGGAGGACTGTTCCATGGACATGCCCATCAACCGTTTCAAACAACGCCTCAAAAGCGGCGAAGCTCAGATAGGCCTCTGGCTCGGTCTGGCCGACGCCTACTGTGCCGAGCTGGCAGCCAATGCCGGTTTCGATTGGCTGCTGATCGACGGCGAACATGCACCCAATGATCTTCGCGGGTTGCTCGGCCAGCTTCAGGCAGTGGCGCCCTACCCCAGTCATCCGGTGATACGCCCGGTGATCGGCGATATCGCGCTGATCAAGCAGGTGTTGGATATCGGCGCCCAGACCCTGCTGGTGCCGATGGTTGAAAGTGCCGAACAGGCACGGGAACTGGTGCGTGCGATTCACTATCCGCCCCAGGGCATACGCGGTGTCGGCAGTGCGCTGGCCCGTGCGTCACGCTGGAACAGCATTCCCGGTTACCTCGACAAAGCGGATGAACAAATGTGCCTGCTGGTACAGATCGAGAACCGCGAAGGCCTGGTCAACCTGGATGCCATTGCGGCGGTCGAGGGCGTGGACGGGGTGTTTATCGGCCCGGCGGATTTGAGCGCGTCCATGGGCCATCGCGGCAATCCGGGGCATCCCGAGGTGCAGACGGCCATCGAGGACGCCATCGTGCGGATTCAGAAGGCCGGCAAGGCCGCAGGCATTCTCAGCGCCGACGAGACACTCGCCCGGCGCTATATCGAGTTGGGCGCGGCATTCGTTGCCGTGGGTGTCGACACCACCGTGCTGATGCGTGGCCTGCAAACCCTCGCCGGCAAATTCAAAGATGCTCCGGTGCCCACCAGCTCCGGCGGCGTGTACTGATTTTTCGAGAAGCCCGATGAAACTTAACGATTTGAAACTGCTGCGCGAGCAGGCTTACATCAATGGCCAATGGGTCGACGCCGATGACGGTTCACGCTTCGCGGTGACCAACCCGGCGGATGGCGAAGTCATCGCCCAAATCAGCTCCCTCGGCCAAGCCGAAACCGCCCGCGCCATCGCCGCGGCCCAGGCCGCCCTGCCCGCCTGGCGCGGCAAAACCGCCAAGGATCGCAGCAAGGTATTGCGCACATGGTTCGAGCTGATCATGGCCCATCAGGAAGACCTGGCCCGCCTGCTCAGTTGGGAACAAGGCAAACCGCTGGCCGAGAGTCGTGGCGAAGTTGCCTATGGCGCGAGCTTTATCGAGTGGTTCGCCGAAGAGGCCAAGCGGGTCTACGGCGATGTGATTCCTCATGACAAGCAAGGTCGGCGGCTGGTGGTGATCAAGCAAGCCATCGGGGTGGTGGCGGCCATCACACCGTGGAATTTTCCCAATGCAATGATCACCCGCAAGGTCGGTCCAGCGCTGGCCGCCGGTTGCACCGTGGTGCTTAAACCGGCTTCAGAAACCCCATTGTCGGCTTTGGCCCTGGCTGAACTCGGCGAACGCGCCGGCATTCCGGCGGGCGTGCTGAACGTCGTCACCGGCACCCGCTCTCGAGAAATCGGTGCGGAGCTGACGGGTAACCCGGCAGTGCAAAAACTCTCGTTCACCGGCTCCACCGGCATCGGCAAATTGCTGATGGCCCAGTGTGCGCAAACCATCAAGAAAGTCAGCCTGGAACTGGGCGGTAACGCGCCCTTTATCGTCTTCGAAGACGCCGACCTGGATGCCGCCGTGGAAGGTGCGATCGGCTCGAAATTCCGCAACAGCGGCCAGACCTGTGTCTGTACCAACCGCTTGCTGGTACAAAACAGTGTCTATGACGAGTTCGCCCGCCGCCTGGTGCTGGCAGTCGACGCCCTGAAGGTCGCCCGGGCCGAGACCGAAGGCGCGCAACAAGGGCCGTTGATCAACGCCAAGGCGGTGGCCAAGGTCGAGGAACACATCAACGACGCACTGGCCCAGGGCGCGACGCTGCTGGCCGGCGGCAAACCCCACGCACTGGGCGGCAACTTCTTCGAGCCCACGGTCCTCGGCGACGTCACCCCGGTCATGCTGGTGGCCCGGGATGAGACCTTCGGCCCGCTGGCACCGCTGTTCCGTTTCGACACCGAAGCCGAGGCAATCGCCATGGCCAACGATACCGAGTTCGGTCTGGCGTCCTATGTCTACACCCGCGACCTGGGCCGGGCCTGGCGCGTCAGCGAGGCGCTGGAGTACGGCATGGTCGGAGTCAACGAAGGACTGATCTCCACCGAAGTGGCGCCGTTCGGCGGGATAAAGCAGTCAGGGTTGGGCCGCGAAGGTTCCAAGTATGGGATCGATGATTACATCGAGCAGAAGTACATGTGCCTGAGCATCAAATAATCTCTGTACAACGCGTCATTCGATTTCGCGAGCAAGCTCGCTCGCGAAATCGCTCCGATATTGTCAGCGCTTGATGGTCTTCAACTCGTTGAGCAGCCCGAGCAACGTCTGCAACTTCTCCTCTCCCAACTGTGCCTGCAACCGTTGGTAGTTCTCTTCCATGCACTGGCTCATGGACTCAAAGCACGCCTCGCCCTTTTCGGCCAGGGTCACCAGCACCCGTCGCTGGTCCTGCTCGGCCTTGCGCCGATGGACCATGCCGGCCGCCTCCATGCGCACCAGCACACCGGTCATGCTCGGTTTGAGGATGCACGCCAGTTCCGCCAGCCGGTAGATTTCCAGCTCCCCGTGCTGACTGAGAATGCGGATAACCCGCCACTGTTGTTCAGTCAACCCGTGCTGGTTGAGCGAGGGACGAAAAAAACTCATGGCTGCTTCACGTGCTTGCAGCAGGGTCAAGGTCAGGGATTGCCGGGGTTTGAGCATCGGAGTCAGGATCACGGTTGATTTAGTTAATAATTTAACGAAACTCTATCATCCTGTCCTCCCGAACGCGCCATAACTTCTTATCGCAAAGGCCTTCTGGCGCGCTGAATCAAAAATCCCGGCATAGAGAATCAAGACATCCACCGAGCCAAGGCTCTTAATAGGAGTCATCCGGTACAGAGCTAATCAAAGGCCCTGCGTTGAGTTTTTCTTCACTTTTTCAGGCTGCGCCATGATCAATATCGAAACGCCCACCTATTACACGGCCACCAAAAAATACAATCTCAGCTTCCCGACCCTGGAACAGGATGTGGAAGCCGACGTTGTGGTCATTGGCGGTGGTTTCTCCGGCATCAATACCGCGCTTGAGCTCGCCGAAAAAGGCATCACCAACATCGTTGTGCTGGAGGCGCGTTACCTGGGTTTCGGTGGCACCGGGCGCAATGGAGGGCAGATCATGGCCGGCATCGGTCACGACCTGGAGAAGATCAAGAAGGACGTGGGCGAGGACGGTCTGCGCCAGGTCTTCGAGATCAGCGACCTGGGCGCGGACATCATCAAGGACCGCATCGCCAAGTACAACATCGATGCCGACTTCTGCCACGGCTACGGCTACATGGGCTTCAACGCTCGCCAGGAAAAGACCCTGCGCGCCTGGGAAAAAGACTTCAAATCGATCAACAGCAAACACGAGATTCGCTTTCTCGGTGGTTCGGACGTCAAGCAAATCATCGGCTCCGATGCCTACAGCAGCGCATTGCTGCACACGGGCGGCGGTCACGTCCATTCGTTGAACCTGCTACTCGGTGAAGCCAAGGCACTGGTTGGGCACGGCGTGCGGATTTTCGAGAACAGTCCAGCGCTGGAAGTCAGCTATGGCGAGCGCATCACCGTGCGCACCGGCCGTGGTTCAGTAAAGGCCAGCAAGCTTCTGTGGGCCTGCGACAGTTTCCTCAACAAGCTGGAACCTGAGCTGCACCGCTCGACCATAAACACTTACGCTTTCCAGATGATGACCGAGCCACTGTCGGACGAGTTGATCAACCGCATCAGCCCGATTCGCGGCGCCTACAGCGACATTCGTCCGGTGATCGACTACTACCGCGTCACCAACGAAAACCGTCTGTTGTTCGGTGCGGCCACACCGCTGGTCGAGCACATCCCCCTGGACCTGAAAGCCTGGAACCGCAACCTGATGCTGAAGATTTTCCCGTACCTCAAGGACGTGAAAATCGATCTGGCCTGGGGCGGTCCGATGGCCTGCAGCCCGAATCTGTTCCCGCAGATCGGCACCCTGCCCGGTCGCAGCAACGCCTTCTTCGTTCAGGGCTATTCGGGCTTCGGCGTCACCCCCAGCCACATCATCTGCAAGGTGCTGGCCGAAGGCATGAGTGAAGGCTCGGCGCGCTATGACCTGGTCAGCTCGATCCACCGCCCTACCATCCTTGGCAAAGATGCGTTTCGCCCACTGTTGCTGACCGCCGGCAAGTCCTGGCACCAGCTGTCAGGTTATTGGAACGGGCGTCGGTAACTGCCAAGGCGCTCTTCCCTTTTCTGTTTTTTTACTCATCAGGAGCAACTGCCATGACCCTTACCACCCTCAAGAAAGACATCCAGCTGTCCGAACTGGACGCCTGGGGCTCCGTTGCCGACCTCGGCTCGGAAATCCTCGAAGGCGAAGTCAAAGCCTTCGGCAAAATGACTTTCGGCGCACCGACCGACCCGGTCAGCAGTGCCTATTTCGGCACCACCCAGGGCAAGTTCCGCATGGTCTATCCGTTCGCCGAACAAGCTACGGTGGTTACCGGCGAAGTGGTCCTGACCAACGAATCCACCGGCCAGAGTGCTCGCTACAAGGCCGGCGACAGCTGGTTCGTGACCAAAGGCACTCCCGTGCTGTGGGAAGTGGTCAGCGAAAGTTTCGTCAAACACTACTTCGCTGTCGCTTGACCGATTCGGGTTGCCGGCGAACAGCCGGTAGCCCCTTGGCGAGGTACCGAACATGAATGCCCTCCCCACCCAGGAAATCGCCGGCCATTGCCTGCAAGCTTTCACTCAACTCGTACCTGCCAGTCAGGCGGCGTTCTACTGTGTCGACCGGCAACTGCAAGCCCGTGACTTCCGGCTGCATTGCATGAGCGATGAGATGCATCGCGACTATCTGGACAACTACCGTCGGTTCGACCCTTTGCAACCGCGAAATTGCCTGTCCAGCGGGCGAGCCGTGGTGCCTCTGGGTTTTGCCATGGCCCGACAGCCGACACGGGACAGTCGGCGCTATCGGGACTTTCTGCAGCGCTATGGCATTGTCGATGTGGTGGAAATCCTCGCCCATCGCGCCGGCCAGCCTCAGGCCGCGATCTCGATGTTACGCACCGCCGAACAAGGCGCCTTCACCACCGACCAACTGGCCCAGCTCAATGCCTTGCAGTCCCTGCTGCAACTCGCCGTCGCGAACATACAGCCCTGCGAAGATCCGCTGACCGGCCTGACGCCCAAGGAGCGGCAGATCGCGTTGTTACTGCGCCAGGGCGCCAGCAACAAGCAACTGGCCCTGGAACTGAAAGTCGGTCTGCCGACCATCAAGACCCACCTGATCAACCTGTTTCGCAAGACCGGCGTCAGCAGCCGCACCGAGCTGGTCGGAACCCTGTTTCTCCAGCTCTGATTTTTTAGCCCGGCTCAACCATCCGGTTGATAGGCGAGCTTGTTTGCGAACCGCATGCTCCAGATTGTTATTTCACTCAACTGGAGCATTGCAATGACAACATCATCCGACTGGATCACCGTTGGCGCCCTGGCCGACGGCTTCGCCCCTGAAGCCTTCATCCTGCCGAACCTGGCCGACCTGAACGGCAAGGCCTTCACGCTGAACTTCGCCAATGGCTGGCAGATCGAACATCGTTTCGACACCGAAGTCCTATCCTGGACCGCTGCCGATGGGCACTCCACGGGCACTGCAAACTATCGAGCCACCTCAGTGCGTCCAGGTCTGTACCTGGTGGACTTCATCAAGCACGAAGGTGGTCAAGCCTGGTCGATCAGCCTGGTGCTCGACACCGTTAGCGCTGCATTCACCGCCGTGATCGGCCGCATGCCGACCCAGGATCAAACCCGTGAAGGCCTCTACAGCCGTGCGCTGGCGGGCAAGCACCTGACCTCGGTCGAAGTCGAGTTTTTGCATGGCAGCCTTGATCGTCCGTGGCAGGAAGGCCAATGCCCTCACGCACCGACCAGCGAACTGAGCGGCCTGCGCAACCTGTATCGCTACAGCCCAAGTGAAGTCTACGAACACATCTACCTCAACGATCAGTTCTATTCCTGGCAGTGCCTCAAGGGCGTCGAGCAAGGCCTGTGCGACACCGACCGTTGTCACTACTACAAGATCGCCGATCAGCTGTACCTGTTCGTCTGGCGCGAGAAGATCATCCCGACCCTCGGCCTGGTGCTGATCGACCTGCAACAGCACCGCAGCGACGGCAAGATCTTCGGTTATGCCGGGTCGTCCTTCGATGAACTGTCGAACTTTCCGGTCAGCTCTTACTGCCAGGTTCTCAACCGGACGGAGTATCCCAATGCCTGAGCCACGTATCGTTGCAATCACCGGTGCCGGGACGGGCATCGGTGCTGCCTGTGCCCGGCTGTATGCAGCCGAAGGCGCCAGTCTGGTGTTGATCGGCCGCCGCCGCGAGCCCCTGGAGCAAATTGCCCGGGAGACCGGCGGGCTGGTTTTGGTCGGCGATGCCGCCTGCCCGGACGCCTGGGCAGGATTCGTGGCACAGATTCGTCAGCGCTACGGGCGCCTTGATGTACTGCTGGCCTGTGCCGGCGGCCTTGGCCTGGGCAGCGCCACCGACACCAGCCCGCAAACCTGGGAAGCGGCGTTGCGCAGCAACCTGGACAGTGCCTTCTACAGTGCCCGGGCCTGCCTGCCTCTGCTGCTGGAAAGTACCGGCAACATCGTGCTGATCGGGTCCATTGCCTCACTGGCGGCGGGCCCCGAAGTCTGCGGCTACACCACCGCCAAGCATGCGCTGCTCGGCCTCAATCGTTCGCTGGCCAGAGATTACGGCCCGCGCGGTGTACGAGTGAACGCCGTCTGCCCGGGCTGGGTGCGCACGCCCATGGCCGATCAGGAGATGCAGCCGCTGATGGATTTTTATGGCGAAACGCTGCAGCAAGCCTATGACCGGGTCTGCGCCGACGTGCCGTTGCGACGACCGGCCAGCGCCGAGGAAATGGCCAGGGTTTGCCGCTTCCTGGCCTCTAGCGAAGCGTCGATTATCACGGGCGCAACCGTGGTGGCCGACGGCGGCTCGAGCATCGTCGATGTGCCGACCCTGGCCTACACCCACATGGAGCCGTCTCATGCCTGATGACCTGGATTTCAGCGGTAAAACCGTACTGGTGACCGGCGGCGCCCAAGGCATTGGCCGGGCGATCGTCGAAGCCTTCGCCTGGCGCGGTGCGCGAGTGGTAATCGCCGACCTGCAACTGTCACAGGCTCAGGCACTGGCCAGCGAATTGTCCGGGCAGACGTGTCAGGTCGAAGCTGTGGGCGTCGATCTGGCCGATGCCACGGCAGTGTTCGAGATGGTCCGGGCACTGGAGCAACGCTGGGGTCGGCTCGATATTCTGGTGCACAACGCCGGGTATTTTCCGCTGACACCGTTTGCCGACATCACGCCATCCATTCTCGAGCGCACCCTGGCGGTCAATCTCTCGGCATTGTTCTGGCTGACCCAGGCGGCCTTGCCGATGTTTCACCGTCAGGGCGGTGGTTGTGTGCTGGTCACTTCGTCAGTTACCGGCCCAAAAGTGGCTTATCCGGGGCTGAGCCATTACGCGGCATCAAAAGCCGGGGTCAACGGTTTCATCCGCAACGCGGCACTGGAACTGGCCGGACACAACGTGCGGGTCAATGGCGTCGAGCCGGGCATGATCGCGACGCCAGCCATGGGCAATCTGGGGGACGACCAACTGAACGAAAATATCGCCAGTCGAGTGCCCCTGGGACGGCTTGGCAAGGCGGCGGATATTGCCGGAGCCATGCTGTTTCTAGCATCGGATCTGGCAACTTACATCACCGGACAGACGCTGGTGGTCGATGGCGGCTCGACCTTGCCAGAGGTTTGATATAGCGTTTTTTCATGCTGGAAGGGGGCTTTGAAAAGCCCCCTTTTTCATTCAGAGAGTCAAGCCGTCCCCACCGCCTGCTGCAAATGACTGGAACGAAAATCCTTGGGTGACAGCTCGAACTGCTTCTTGAACGAGCGGCTGAAATGCGCCGAGTCGGTGAAACCCCACTTGTAAGCGATGGAGGTGATCGATTCGCTACGCAAGAACGGATTGGTCAGGTCATCGGCGCTGCGCTTGAGCCGCGCCCGTTGAATGTAGCGACAGACGCTATCGTCCTGCTCTTCAAATAACCGATACAAGTGCCGCACTGAAATGTTCAATCGATTGGCCAGCCCGACGGGACTCAAGCCCGGCTGGGTCAGGGACTCGTCGATGACTTTCTGCACATAACTGCGCAGGTTGTTGCCCTGCAACGAAGTAACGTCATCCCCCGACACCTGATCCTGATCGAATGCCGAACCCAGCAACGATACAAAAGCCGATTGCAACGCCTCACCCTCACCGACTGCGCCCTCGCCCACCCACGCGTCCTTGCACAGCTGATCCACCAGCACATGCAGCATCCGCCCACAGGCCTTGCTCGAGGAAATCTTGCCGAACGTCCGGGACTGGCTGCCAAGCTGTTTGCACACTTCGTTGCGGGACAAGGAGACCGAGACATGCTCGATCAGCCCGAATGGGCTGATTTCAATGGAACCTGCCGAGTCCATCAGCAGCAGGTCCCCGGGAGCCAACTGGATGCTCTGTCCGTACTGGGTGATCTGGCAGTAACCGCTGCGCTGGCTGACCAGGAAGCAATCCTGTTCGTTGTCGTGATCGGCGTTGGGCTTGTCGCGCTTGATAAGCCCTGCGTTGGTACGCAAGTTCGCCAAGGACAGACCGCCCCGGGAACACTCGGAAACCTCGCCAATGAACAGCGAACGGTTGTAGGCCAATTCTGTGTCGAAATGACCACAGGCTGCTCGCAGATCCCGGGTCCAGGTTTCCAACCCATCTTGCATAGACTGATGGATGCTCATGGGGCTCTCCACAATGGCTTTTTGTTTTTGTTGCACAATAGTTAACATGTTATCTATATGCGCGCAACAAGTACGTGTCTGCCAAAGTGGGTAGCACTAATGATGCCAAAAATCGCGAATCAAAGCGTGCGCAACAAGCGCTGCAATCCAGTCAACGCTTCAAGCAGCCAAGTGCGTTGATCACGGCTCAAAGCGATGTAGCGACGAAAGGCCGGCATCCGGTTGACCACCTCGCTGCCACCCATATGCTCCAGCCGTACGCACCACTGATGCCCTTGCAGATCGATGCGCAAGCGTTTGAAGTCCAACGGCATCAAGGCCTGGTGCAGCGCACTGTCTTCCTGCAACCTGGCTTGCAACCTGGCTAATAGCGCGGGATCTCCAGCACGCTGCCGACAGCGGATCCCGGTCCGTCGAACAGCCCCGCTATGGTGCAGTTCGAAGCTCGCCGCGCCCTCAGTCGAGGCAGGCACCCGGATCACGAACTCGGTCATGACCAGGTGCATCAACAGCTGCGACTCGGTGCGCTCGACGATCTCCAATTGCAGGCTGCCATCGTCCAGCGAAGCCCGGGCCGCTGTCGGCTCTGTCTGCTCGAAACTGGCCAGACCGAGGTTGCGCCGCAGGTGCTCGAGCGTCACCCCAGGTCGATAACCGGCTGGGGCGCGTCTGGCGCTGAACAGCTCAGACAGTTTTTGCAGCATGGTCGATATACCCGTTGTCGGGGTGCCCCGGTTCATTGGAGAACTCCTTGGCCAGCACTTCTTCCACCGAAGCAGGCTTGAATGGATTGACCTTCTGTACGACTAACGTCCAGAACAGCGCGTACACCGCGGTGCCACCAAGCATCACCGCGAACGGGACATAGATATCCGCGGGGTTCATGCCGGGCGGCGTGATAAACCACATGCCCAGCAGGATGCCGACGCTGGAAAGGATCTGTGGCAACGGGAAGAAGGGCGAGCGATAGGCCCGTGGCAGATCGGGACGACGGATGCGCAGCATTACCACCGACAGCGTCACCAGCAGATAGGCAAAACTCCAGGCACAAACGGCGGCCAACACTAGATGCATGATGTTGTCAGTGTTACCGCCCAGATACAGCGCATGCAGGCAAGGAATCAGCATCGCCACCAGAATGCACAGCAGCGGCGTCTTGAAGCGTGGGTGCAAGTAGGTGAAGACCTTGGGCAACGCGCCGTCGACTGCCATGCCGTAAAGAATCCTCGGCACACCCGCCATCAGCGTATTGATGGTCGCCGCCCCGGCAAACAGAAAGCCGATCCCCAGCCACATCGGACCGATATTGCCCATCACCTGCTCGGCGAACTTTGGAATGGCCATCGGTGTATCGAGCAGATGCACGCCACCGGCGGCATCAAGCAACACGTTCTCCACTTGACGCTTCATTGCCGCGCCATAGATGAACATGCACGACGCAACGCTCAACAACCCCAGAATCATCGCCTTGGGCATGACCTTGGCCGATTGGCGCAAGTCCGGCGCCAGAGGGGTGACGAACTCACAACCGACGAACATGAACATGGCCATGCCCACCAGCGACAGGATGGTGATCAGGTCAGTACCCACAAGGGATACACCGAACCAGCCATCCAGTTGCACCGCTGGCGCCGCGATCAACCCCAACACGCCAAACACCATCAACGTGGTCCACATGCCGAAGGTCAGAATGATCTCTGCCCTGCCGAAGGCGCTGACGCCGAAGGCATTGAGAATCCCGAACACCACGACGAACCCAACCCCAAGCAACCAGGAACCACCGGCAGATTCTGCCAAGGTATTGAGGTGCTCGAAGTTCACCAGGGCCATGACCCCGGAAAGAATGGTCTCGGCAGTGCCTGCGAACACATGCACGATCAGGTAGGCCGACAACGTGCCAGTGATAGCAAAGAAGCGGCCCATGCCGCAATTGATGTAGTCGTAGACCGAACCGGTAGTCGGCAGGATCGATGCCGCTTCAGCGAAGGTGGTCGCCTGGGCCAACATCATCACCACGGCAATCAGCATGGCCACCGCGAAGGCGCTGCCGCCGATGCCAAAGCCCATGGTCGCGGTGAGAATCACCGGGCTGGCCATGATCAGACCAATGGTACTGGCGAGCGCAGTGGGAAAACCGACCGTGCCCCGGTTCAAATGCTCGGTGAGTCTGTCATTGATCGACATAGTGCAGATCCTCGAAAGCGGATTTTTATAGTGGATGTATCGAGCCGTTCAAGGAGCCGGCGATAAAGCCCTCCCCAGCCAGTCCCTGAGCGAAACGGCGCCGTGTGCAGAGTGACTGTGCTCCTCTGCCACCCAGATCGTCTTGCCCATGTCTGCCGCCGGTCTTGTTGCTCCCTGCCATGCTTCACCGCGTGGCTGACAGGATCAAATGCCTGGCACGCAGGTGAAAGACTTCCCCCACCTCCAGTCGCCCTAATGCGCACTCGACCTATCGAACTGTCCAACAAAAGCTGGGGAAAACAACAATGGAGCAAACACTGAAAGCACGAGCGCTGCCCAAGGCCGTTGGTCTGGGTATCGCGCTCTTGATCGCCGACTCGTCGGCCCAGGCGTACGAGCTGTATGCCGATAACGACACCAAGGTCACGGGCAACTTCCTCGCGGTCTATGGGATGTTCAACAGTCGCAAGAACTATGACGGCACCACAGGCGGGTCTAGCTGGCGCGAAGGATTTATCAAGTATGGCTTGAGTGTCGAGCAAACGCTCGGCGGCCTGGGCAGCGCCTACGGCACGGCCAATCTGGTCAGTTCCGGCACCTGGGGCGATGGCGATGCGGCGGGCATCACCGACGGTACCGAACGAACCACAAAGTTTGATGAAGCCTTCGCCGGCTGGCGTTCCGGCGACCTGTTCCCGGTACTTGGCAAGGATGGCGTGGATGTGTCGTTTGGGCGCCAGGTCATTACTCTCGGTGACGGTTTCATCATCAACGACGACGGCCTGAACCTGGGTAAAGGTGTGGCGGATGGTGAGTTCAACCGAGGTGGTGCCTATTATCTCGCGGCGCGCCACGCATTCGACGAAACGGCCGTCCTGCGCCTGGGCGGCAAGGAAGGCGTGCACGGCAGCCTGATGTGGATCAAGTCGGACAACCGCGCCCAGGCCAAGACCGAGATGGCCGCCAGCACCCTGGAATACACCGCCGCGCCAGGTACCCTCGGGCTGACGTATATTCACGGCATTGACGTCGATGATCGTTATGCCAGCGACTTCCAGAAGCAACGTGAAGGCATGAACATTTATAGCCTGCGGGGCGCTGGCAATGCCGGAATAGAGAACGCTCACTTTTCCTTCGAATATGCCTGGCAGGACAAGGACGCCGGCCCGGAAAAAGCCTGGTACACCGAAGCCGGCTACACCTTTGCCGACCTGCCATGGTCGCCGGACCTGACGTACCGTTACAGCCGCTATTCCAAAGATTGGGATTCGATGTTCAACGGTGTCAACCGTGGCTACGGCACCTGGTTCCAGGGCGAAGTGGCCGGTAATTATTCGGGCCCGTTCAACAGCAACACCGCGATCCAGCATGTGGCGCTCAAAGTCAAACCACTGGAGCCAGTGACCGTTGGCGTGCTGTTTTTCGACTACAAGACCCTGCACAAGAACAATGCGCTGGACCTCGATGGTCGTGAACTGGACCTGTATGCCGAATGGGCGGTGAACGAGCACCTGATCGTCACCCCGTTGGTGGGCCTGTATAAGCCGGAAAAGGATGAAAGCAACGGCGGTAATCAGGTTGGTGGCAACGGGACCAATGTCTACAGCCAACTGACCGTGGCCGTGCCTTTCTAATCCATGTCAGGAGCTGCCTGGCGCAGCTCCTGACGCGGTTTACTGTTTGTGCTGATGCAACATCGTCTGAATCTGATGAGTCGCCTGGCGGGTATTTTCCGCCAGTTTGCGCACTTCATCGGCCACCACTGAAAACCCGCGCCCGACCTCCCCCGCCCTGGCCGCTTCGATGGCGGCGTTCAAGGCCAGCAAGTTGGTCTGGTCGGCGATGCCTTTAATGACTCCTACCACCGTCGCGATCTGGCCGTAGGTCGCCTGATTCTGCTCGAGCATTCGTTGATGGGTGGCCTCGGCTGAACGCTCATCGCTAATGTCGCGCACCGCGCCGATCACTCGGGTCAAGCGGCCCTGCTCATCACGGGCTGCGCGACCACGCTCGCGACACCAGATGTAACCTCGGGTCTTGTGGCGCATCCGGTATTCAAAGACGTATTCACCACTGCCGTGGGTTGCGAGGATTTCCCGATCGAAGATCGCCATGATCTTCGGCAGATCGTCAGCATGGGTGATGTTGACTTGAGCATCCCAACCGTCGGGCAGCTCGTGCGGGGCATACCCCATGAGGAGGCGGAACTGACTGGAAAACCGCATGCAACTGGCTGGATCCTGCACATCACCGTTGACCACGGTGATGTCCCAGCAACCCTCGGTCAGCGTTGACTGCAACAATTCCCAGATCTGCTCCTCCTGCCGGTGCTGGTGGGACAACTGCACGTGCAGGCTTAACTCGGCCTCCAGCGCCTGCTCGCGGAGCCGGGTCTGTTCCAGCTGTTGGCGAAGCGTTTCAAGCGCCTGCTCGCTGCGCTCCAATTGGCAGGCCTGGCCCTTGGACAGCTCCTCGGCGACCCGCAGACGTTGCACGATTTGGTTTTTTTCTTGTGTAAACCGTTCCAGTTGCAAGGCCTCGGTGAGCGCCTGCTGCTGTTTATGTTTCTTGAAGAACATCAGCCTGTCCTTTGTTCATCGAGTCGAGACACTGGATCTGATAGCAAACGGGAGATGATTGCTTGTACGTGGCTGCTGAGGCGTTTGCTCCTGTCTGCCACACACAAAAGGCCTTCCTGTAGCAGCCATCGTGCATCTGTAGGATAGCGATACTCTCTCAACCCGCCGATACTCGTCCTCAGGCCCTGCCCACGTCCAAACGACGTTTCGGTCCTTAATGACTTCGTGACGAAAACAATAAAAATGTCGCACAGAGGTACATACGAATGAGCCGTCATGATCATGGTCACGCCAGCCTCCTAGAGGCGTTCAGTGCAATGACACTGGAGCTTCAGCGCCTGGCACAGGACAAAGACATCGAGCATTTCCACCACGCCGCGCTGGGCTGCATCAACCAGTTGTTACCCTTCGACAGTGCCTGGTGGGGGCGTGCGGCGCTGATTGAAGGGTTGCCTGAAGAACACAACTCCTATCTCTACAAATTGCCCCGCAGCTACCTGTCGGACTGGCAATCGATTCGCCATATCGACGTGACCGTCGGCAGGGTCCACGACATCCCCGGGCAAGCGGTCATCGTCGACATGCGCGACCCTTCCAACGGTTCCGGACTCAACTGGCTCGGCGAATCCTATGGTATTGGCGAATTGCTGTGCATTGTGTACGTCGACCCACAAACCCACCTCAGCGATCACCTCACGGTGTATCGCGCTCCCGAAGCACCGCGCTTTTCCGATCAGGATTGTCGGTTGCTGAACAACCTCATGCTTCATCTGGTTGCTGCGGTATCGGCCAACCAGATCCGCACCCTTGTGGCCATGCGCGAAACCCTCACCCGCCCGCGCAATCTGGCGCTCGCCGTATGCGACCAGCGCGGCACACTGCACTGCGCGGAACGTGGTTTCGTCGACTTGCTGCTGACCGAGTGGACGGACTGGACCGGCCCTTGCCTGCCGGTGGCAATGGACGCTAATGGGTATGAAGGCAAGCATCTGCAGATCGAGGCCTCGACGGTCGGTGATCTGTTCCTGCTGGCAGCCCGCAGCCGCACTGTGCTGATGCAATTGAGTCCACGAGAAAACGATGTGGCTCAAGGCTTCGGCGAAGGCAAGACCTACAAGGAAGTCGCCCGCGATCTGGGCATGTCACCCAATACCGTGCGCCACCACATCCGCGCCATCTACAGCAAACTCGGGGTCAAGGACAAAGCCCGAATTGCCCATCTGCTGCACGCCCCGCCTGACTGATCTACCCCGCTGACTCGCGCTGACTTTTTAGCTGCCTTTTTGACAGCCACGGGACACTTTTGCCCTTTTTTCCCTATGCCACGTAGGGGCGATCCGTTCGCCGCACAACAACTCAAAGAAGAGACGCAATGCCCATGACCAGTACCTTCAACCGCAACACTGCACTGGCTCTTATCAGTGGTCTGTCGAGCCTGCATGCTGGCGCCGCCGACCTCAACGCCCGGGATTTTTTCGGCGCCCCTTCGGGCACCACCCTGGGCGTGCTGTATTTGCCGGCAAGCCGCGCCAATGATTTCCACGGCCCCGCCGACAGCACGGGCAAGGCCGACCTGAAGGTCAACGCCGTGGCTTATCGCCAGGTCTTTTTCACCGACATCTGCGGCACCCTCTGCACCCCACAATTCATCGTGCCCTTCGCCGACATCAGCGCCCACCTGCCAGGTGCCAGTCAGCACACCGGAGAAAGCGGTTTCGGTGATCCTCAGGTCGGCGGCACCCTGTTCTTCATCAACGACCCCACCTCGCGCACCTACAGCGGGTTGCTGACCCTGATTACCCTGCCGGTGGGCGAGTACCACAGCACAAATCCCGATGTGTCACCCGGTGCCAATCGCTGGGGGGCAACCTTCGTTTACAACTACACCCAGGGCATCGGTGAAAAATGGGTGCTGGAAGCCAACCTCGAAGCCCAGCTCTATGGCAAGAACGACGACTACTTCAGCAATGACCTCAAACAGGACCCTCTGTATCGCTTGCAAGCTTTTGCCTCTTATGACTTCACGTCGAGCACCTATGGCGCGTTGCGACTGATCCACGCCGATGGCGGCGAGTTGCGGATCAATGAACAACGCATCGATGACACCCACAAGCGCTACACCCAGGTGGGTTTCGAAGTCGGTCACTGGCTCGATAAACAGAATCAGTTGATGTTCAGCCTCTCGCAGAACGTCGCCACCGACAACGGCTATCACGGTACCGACGCATTGCTGCGTCTGGTCCATGTGTTCTGAATTCATTCATCGGAGCTTGAACATGAACACCCAGACAAAACCGCTGACCAATCACCGTTCGCTCGCATCATCCCAACTGGCATTGCTGGCAGCCATTGTGTTGTTCGCCGCCATCACCCCGACCATCCTCATGACCGCACCGGCTGTGGCGGCGCAACTGGCAACTCAATGGCAGCTGAGCCCGTCACAGATAGGCAATCTGTTCTCCACCGAACTCGGTGCTATGAGCCTGGCCACCCTGCCCGCTCTCTGGTGGCTCAAACGTATCGACTGGCGCCGCGCCGCATTGCTGGCCGGGATACTGTTCATTGCAGCCAACCTGCTCTCGATGCTTGCCCACGATTATTCGCTACTCCTGGCATTGCGCTTTTGCAGCGCCCTGGCCGGCGGTTCACTGATGATCATCTGTCTGTCCAGCGCCGCCTCGACGTCCAACCCCGATCGCGTCTATGGCTTATGGGTGATGGGGCAACTGGTGGTCGGGGCGATTGGCTTGAGCATCCTGCCACGCCTGTTCGAACACTACGGGCTGTCAGCCTGCTACTTGATCCTTGCAGGGCTGATGACGGTCTTTTTGCCAATGGCCCGTTACTTTCCCCAAGGCAGCCCGCCGACTGAGAAAACCGCCGAGCGAGTAGCCCTCGCCTCGAAGTGGAAGGCGGCACTGGGCATTCTTGCCATCCTGAGTTTTTACATCAGCCTGAGCGGCGTCTGGACCTTTATCGGTTCCATCAGCACCCACGCCGGCCTCTCTGCCGAGTCCAGCGGCGAGATTCTTGCCGTTGCTACGGTGACAGGCATTGTCGGTGCGGGTTGTGCCTCGCTGATCGGCAATCGTCTGCCACGCCTGCTGTTGTTGCTGCTGGGTTACGGGCTGATGGCAGGCTCGGTGCTGCTGTTGCTGGGCCAACCTGAAATGCTGCGCTTTGCTTTGGCTGCGCTGCTTTTCAAGTTCACCTGGACCTTCATTCTGCCGTTGATTCTGGCCTGCCTGGCCGACCTCGACCGTTCCGGAAAACTGATGAATGCCTCCAACCTTGTGATCGGTGGTGGCCTCGCCATCGGCCCGACAGTGGCTGGCCGGCTGATCGAAGCCAGCGGCGGTTTCCAATCGCTGCTTATCGGAGCGACCTGCATCACTTTGCTGTCCCTGGTGTTGATTCTGAGCTGCCGCCCTAGCGCGTGAGTGGTCCTTTTACCCTAAAGAAAATGGAAAGAACGATGAGCCGAAAAAGTGCGTTTTTCTTCGACGAACTCAGCCTCTGGCACAGCGCCGGACTGCACGCCTTGACCTTGCCGGTGGGAGGTTGGGTGCAACCGCCTGCCGCTGCCGGCCACGCCGAATCGCCGGAAACCAAGCGCCGTCTGAAGAGCCTGCTGGACGTTTCCGGCCTGACCCGACACTTACAGGTACGAAGCGCCAATGCGGCAGCGGATGAGGATCTGCTACGGGTTCATACGCCTGACTACCTGCAACGCTTCAAGGCCATGAGTGATGCCGGCGGCGGCGAATTGGGGCCGAACGCTCCCATTGGGCCCGGCAGTTATGAAATAGCCAGGCTGTCCGCCGGACTGGCCATGGCAGCGGTCGATGCCGTACTGTCCGGCGAGGTCGACAATGCCTACTCTCTGTCACGCCCACCGGGTCACCACTGCCTGGCCGACAGCGCCATGGGTTTCTGCTTCCTGGCCAATATCGCCATCGCCATTGAAGCCGCAAAAGCACACCGTGGCCTGGGCAAAGTCGCGGTGATCGACTGGGATGTGCACCACGGCAACGGTACTCAATCAATCTTTGAGGAACGCGGTGATGTGCTGACCATTTCGCTGCATCAAGACAGCTGTTTCCCCGCCGGTTACAGCGGTGAAGCCGATCGCGGCCGCGGCGCGGGATTGGGAGCGAATATCAATATTCCGTTGCCCCCAGGCTGCGGTCATGAGGCTTATCTCTATGCGATGGAGCGTATCGTGATTCCGGCGCTGGAGCGCTTCGAGCCCGAGTTGATCATCGTTGCCTGCGGTTACGACGCCAACGCCGTCGATCCCCTCGCCCGGATGCTGTTACACAGCGACTCGTACCGGCAGATGACTCGCTGCGTGCGCGAAGCCGCCGAACGGTTGTGTCAAGGCCGTCTCGTTCTGGTGCATGAAGGCGGGTACTCCGAAGCGTATGTGCCGTTTTGCGGGTTAGCGACCATTGAGGAATTGGCTGGCATCAGGACTGAAGTCACCGACCCCATGTTGGAGTTTGTGCAGCTGCAGCAACCGAAGGAAGCGTTTGCGGCATTTCAACGGCACTTGATCGATGAGTTGGCCGTAGCACGCTGAGCCTTGGCGCTGACAATGTTGCAGCGCAGTTCAACGGCCCGAGCGTGACGCAAAAAAAATCCGATGCCATTACCGGCATCGGATTTTTCTACCCCAAGATCAAACGGTCAGCAGTTGCTGATCAGTCGTTTCAACACGGTTTTGAACGTTTCTATCTGCGTCTCGCTGAATTCGGCAAAGACTTTCTCTTGTTGCGCCTGAGCGATCGCCCAAAGGTCTTCGGTCTGCTCGATACCGGCAGCCGTCAGACGTACACCGTTGTCATCGTCGTTCACCAACCCCTTGCGTTTGAGGTTGGCGACGGCCTCATCGATTTCCCGAACAGGCATCGCCACCTCACGCAATAGATCGTTGGGGTTCAGCCTTGCGTCACTTTCCAGCACCATCAGCATGCGCGCCTCGCTGGTGCGCAGGCCGGTGGACAGTTGCCGTGGCTGGTAGCTGGACTGGTAGGCCCGCACCGCCTGGGTCATCAGGTAATACAGATTATGGCTGAGGCGCCCCTGAAAATGGCTGCTCGGCGGCTGGCTTTCATCGCGTTTAGTCATGCGGGTATGGGGCAAGACCATGGAATAGGCGCCCTGGTGATAGAGCAAGGGCGAGCGACCGAAATCATCGAACGCCACCACCTTGCCGATCATGATCCAGTGATCGCCGCCATCCACCTGCTGGTACTTCTCGCAGTGAAAACGCGCCGAGCAATCGGCGAACACCGGTGCCCCGCCCTCGCCCGGTTCGAACTCGATCTCGGCGAAACGATCTTCCTTGGGCCGGGCGAAATTATTGGAAAGGTCAATCTGGTCCGCCGCCAACACGTTGACCGCGAAATGGCTGGCCTGCTCGAACACCTCGTGGCTGTTGGAACGCTTGTCGATGCTCCACAGCACCAGCGGCGGATCGAGGGATACCGAGTTGAAGCTGTTGGCGGTCACCCCGACTTTGCGCCCGGATGCGCTGGCGGCAGTCACCACCGTCACCCCGGTGGCGAAATTGCCCAGCGCCCGGCGAAAAGCCCGTGGGTCGAAGGTCGTTTCAGTAGCTGCACAAACGCTGTTATCAGACATGCAAGACTCCCGGACTGCTTTCAGGAGCAGTCCTGATTGTTGTTATGGGGACGCGGTGACGATCTGGTTCAGATCATGCTCGGGTCGGGCTCCAGACCCATCAGCTCGCGGCCGAGGATCTGCGCGCAGACGTCGTAGTCGGTGTAGGCATGGGCCCCGGTCATGTGCGAGTCGCGGAACAGGCGTTGCATCTCGTTATGCTCGAACCAGGCATTGCCGCCGGCGGCCTCGAACAACCGGTCCACTGCCTGAATGCACATCTTGGTGGCGTAGGCCTGGTTGGTGCGCCAGAACGCCAGGGTTTCGCGGCTTGGGTATTCATGTCGTTCGCTGTGCTCGGCATGCTCCTGCCAGGTCTTTTCGAGAAAGGCCCGGGCCGCTGCAACCTGATGGGTCGACTCGGCCAGGCGCATCAATGCCGGGGTCGCGGCACCGACCGCCGCACCGGTGTAGGCACGCACGCGGGTTTTGGTTTTTTCACGGAACACCTCGAGCATGCGCTCGGCGACACCCAGGCTCACGGTGGAGAAACCGCTGGCAAAGTAAGGACGGTATGGCGAGTAGAAGATCTTGCTGTCCGGGTACAGACCGAAACCCGCGGACTTGCCCTCCATCATGTCCTTGGCTTTCTGGATGCGATGTTCCGGTACCAGCACATTGTCGATGATCAAGGTCTTGGTGCCACTGCCTTTCATGCCAGCGGCGAACCAGTCGTCACGGATCTGATAGTCGCTGCGCGGCAGCACCGCGAAACAGTAATCCTGGGTCCCCTCGGCATTCTTGCGACGGAAACCGACAATCGCCCACTCGGCATGGTCGCAGCCGCTGCTCCAGCCCATTTCACCGCTGAACAGCACACCGCCTTCGGTCTCTTCGGTACGGCCGAAAGGCGCGATGCTGCTGCTGGCGGTGGCATCCGGGTTGGTGCCCCAGACTTCCTGCTGCAATTTGGCCGGGAACATCGCCAGTTGATGGCTGTGAGTACACAGCAGACTCATGGCCCATGCCGTGCTGGCACAAGCGCCGGCGAGCAAGGCAATGCAGTCGGCAAATTGCGGCAGCGATATTTCCATCCCGCCGAACTGCTTCGGCTGAAAGGCACGGTGCATGCCGATGCTTTTGAGCAGCGCAATGTTCTCGTCGGGGACCTTGCGGTCCTGCTCGGCCTCAAAGGCATTGGCAGCGATGGTCGGCAGAATGGATTTGAGGTCTTCGAGGAGCGGGTTTGGCTTTTTCATGGACGGCCCTGCTTATTATTGGATGTCCGGCCGGCGCCCCGAATCGAGGCACGGCAGCGGATACAGGGCCAGTATGGAACCCGCCATCGCGGTAGAAAATGCACCTTCCAGAGCCAAGATTGTACTTTTCAAAGGCAACGATCCAATCATTCTGCCCACACTTGAAGCCGTTCTGGCACCCACGGGCATGTAGCACGGCAGGCACAGTCAAGCCACGCATGCCCCCACGGATTAACCTCGGGTTTTTCTCTTGTTCGCGATCAGGAAAACCCCCATGAGCGATATTGCGCTGCTGCCTCAAGTTGAAGCCTTCCTCCGTCGAAGCCATGCATTGTTTATCGACGGCGGCTACGTCCAGAGCCGTTCCAGCCAGACACTGGAAGTGATCAACCCTGCCACTGGCAAGGTCATTGCCCAGGTCGCCAATGCCGATCCAGCCGATATCGACGCGGCGGTGGAATCGGCCAAACGTGGCTTCAAACAATGGTCCCAGGCCACACCGGCGACGCGGGGCAATGTGCTGCTGAAACTGGCGGACTTGCTGGAGCGCAACCGCGAAGAACTGGCACAGATCGAAACCTGCCAATCGGGCAAGATCATCCAGATTTCCAGGGCTTTCGAAGTCGATCAGGCCGCTCACTTTCTGCGTTACTACGCTGGCTGGGCGACCAAGATCAGCGGCCAGACCATCACCCCGTCATTGCCCTCCTTCGCCGGCGAACGCTATACCGCCTATACCTTGCGCCAACCCGTCGGGGTGGTGGTCGGCATCGTGCCGTGGAACTTCTCCACCATGATCGCTATCTGGAAACTCGCCTCGGCACTGGTGACCGGTTGCAGCATCATCATCAAACCCAGTGAGTTCACCCCGCTGACCATCCTGCGGATCGCCGAACTGGCCATTGAAGCCGGTCTCCCGGCCGGCGCACTGAACGTACTGACAGGGGGCGGGCTGGTTGGCAAAGGGCTGATCGAACACCCGGGCACCGACAAGGTGTCGTTCACCGGCTCGGTGCCGACCGGCATTGCCGTCGGTCAGAGCGCCATGGGTGCTGGCCTGACCCGCGCCACCCTGGAGCTGGGCGGTAAAAACTCGGCGGGGTTCCTGCGCGACGTCGATCTGGATAAAGCGGTCAACGGCATCATCGAAGCTGGCTTCCTGCATTCCGGGCAAATCTGTGCCGCTGCCGAACGGTTCTTCGCCCATCGCTCACAGATCGAGCCAATCATGGACAAACTGGCCCAACGTTTGAGCACGCTGAACATCGGCTCGCCCCTGGACGAGCGCACCGAATTCGGCCCGGTGACCAACCGCCAGCATCAACTCAAGCTCGGCGCGTTTTTCGACAAGGCCCGTGCTGAAAACAACACCATCATCTGCGGTGGCAACCTGATCGACCGCCCCGGCTGTTATGTCGAACCGACGGTGATCCTCGCCAACACCGTCAACGACTCCCTGCTCAACGAAGAAACCTTCGGCCCGGTCGCCACCTTCTACCCCTACGACACCGAAGACGAGCTGCTCGAACTGATGAACAACACACCGTACGGCCTGAGCGCGAGCCTGTGGACCAACGATTTGTCCAAAGCCATGCGCATGATCCCGAGCATCGAAGCCGGCACCGTCTGGGTGAACATGCACACCCTCCTCGACCCGGCAGTACCGTTCGGCGGCATCAAGTCTTCAGGCATCGGCCGTGAATTCGGCGGCGCGTTTATCGACGACTACACGGAGCTGAAATCCGTGATGATCCGCTATTGATTCGGAGGATTCCAAAGTCACCAGTGGATCCACTAAATCGTTAATAAACAGAATCAGTTTGACAAAACCTCAATAAATCACCATTAATGGATCCACTAAATAACAACAAACAACCTTGGAGAATCTCCATGTACCCCAAGAACACCTGGTACGTCGCCTGCACGCCCGATGAAATCGCTGGCAAGCCATTGGGCCGTCAGATCTGCGGTGAAAAGATGGTTTTTTACCGCGGCCACGAGGGTAAGGTGGCGGCTGTCGAGGACTTCTGCCCTCATCGCGGCGCGCCGCTGTCCTTGGGCTATGTGGAAAACGGCAATCTGGTGTGCGGCTATCACGGCCTGGTGATGGGGTGCGACGGCAAGACTGTGGAAATGCCCGGGCAGCGGGTTCGCGGCTTCCCGTGCAACAAGACCTTTGCCGTGGTCGAGCGCTACGGCTTTATTTGGGTCTGGCCCGGCGATCAGGCGTTGGCCGACCCGGCGCTGATCCATCATCTGGAATGGGCGGTCAGTGACGAGTGGGCCTATGGCGGCGGCCTGTTCCACATCCAGTGCGACTACCGCCTGATGATCGACAACCTGATGGACCTGACTCATGAAACCTACGTTCACGCGTCCAGCATTGGCCAAAAGGAAATCGACGAAGCGCCGCCCGTGACCACGGTCGACGGCGACGAGGTGGTCACCGCCCGCCACATGGAAAACATTATGGCCCCGCCCTTCTGGCGCATGGCCCTGCGTGGCAACAACCTGGCCGACGATGTGCCGGTGGACCGCTGGCAGATCTGCCGCTTCACCCCGCCCAGCCATGTGCTGATCGAAGTCGGCGTGGCCCATGCCGGCCATGGCGGTTATCACGCTCCCCAGCAGTTCAAGGCGTCGAGCATCGTCGTCGATTTCATCACGCCGGAAACCGAGACCTCGATCTGGTACTTCTGGGGCATGGCGCGCAATTTCAATCCGCAGGATGAAGCCTTGACCGCGAGCATCCGCGAGGGCCAGGGCAAGATTTTCAGCGAGGACCTGCAGATGCTCGAACGCCAGCAACAGAACCTGCTCAGCCATCCCGCGCGCAGCTTGCTCAAGCTCAATATCGACGCTGGCGGCGTGCAGTCACGTCGCGTTCTGGAGCGATTGATCGCCAAGGAGCAAGCCCCGCAGGAGTCAATGGCATGATCGAAGTGCTGGTGGTATCGCGCAACAACGAAGCCCACGACATCTGCAGCTATGAGCTGGCCAGTGTCGATGACCGACCGCTGCCGGCCTTCAGCGCCGGTGCGCATATCGATGTGCACCTGCCCGGCGGCTTGATCCGGCAATACTCCCTGTGCAACCACCCCGAAGAACGCCATCGCTACCTGATCGGCGTTCTCAAGGACCCGACCTCCCGCGGTGGTTCACTGGCCATGCACGAGCAGATCCACCCCGGCACCCGCCTGCCGATCAGTGAACCGCGCAACCTGTTCCCGTTGGTCCATGAGGCCAGGCGCAGCCTGCTGTTCGCTGGTGGTATCGGGATCACGCCGATCCTGTGCATGGCCGAACGCCTGGCACACAGTGGCGCGGATTTCGAGCTGCATTACTGTGCCCGATCACGGGACCGTGCAGCCTTTGTCGAACGCCTGCAACGCTCGCCTTTTGCCGACCGGGTGTTCCTGCATTTCGATCAGGAACCCGACACCGTGCTGGACGCGGCCAAGGTTCTGGCCACGCCGCAGAGCGACGTTCATTTATATGTGTGTGGCCCCGGTGGCTTCATGCAGCACGTGTTGGACACGGCCAGGAAGCAGGGCTGGCAGGAACAATACCTGCACCGCGAGTACTTCGCCGCCGCGCCCGTCGACACTGGCGCCGATGGCAGTTTCTCGATCAAGGTCGCCAGTAGCGGTCAGGTCTTTGAGGTGCCGGCCGACAAGAGCGTGGTGCAAGTACTGCAAGACCACGGCATCGAAATCGCCATTTCCTGTGAACAAGGCATTTGTGGCACTTGCCTGACTCGGGTTCTGGAGGGGGTGCCGGAGCATCGCGACCTGTTCCTCACCGAGGATGAACAGGCCTGCAACGACCAGTTCACCCCTTGCTGCTCGCGCTCGAAAACGCCGCTGCTGGTGCTGGATATCTGATAAACCGCGCTTATTCCGAGCGGAGAATGACCTTCATCCGCTCCTCGGCCGTCGCTGAGCCGAAGACCTCGGCGTAGCGCAACGTGGCGTTGGCGTGTTCGCGCATGATCGCTTCGGCACGCGCGCCCTGGCGGTTGACCAAGGCATCGAACACCGAATGGTGTTGCATGTGGGCATAGTTGAAGCGTCGGTATTCCCGGACCATGTCGTTGCGGTCCACGGCCAGGGCGGTCACCGAAGCGAAGGGCAAATGATCGTTGCGCGCCAGGGCATCGGCGATCGCCGGGTTGTGGCTTCCCTCGACGATCACCTGGTGAAAACGCATGTTGAGGTCGTGATAGACCTCCAGGTCTTCTATGGTCACGTACCCTTTATCGAACAGCTGATCACCCTGCATCAGGCACTGTTCGAGGGTCGCCCGGGCTTTGTCCGAGAGCCCGCGCTCGGCGGTCTGACGCGCCGCCAGGCCTTCGAGTACGCCCCGTACTTCGACCGCACCGGCAATGTCATCGGGGCTGACCGAACGCACCTGAAACCCGCGCCCGCCAAAACGCACCAGCAAGCCTTCCTGCTCCAGCGTGCGGAACGCCATGCGCACCGGCATCCGCGAAACACCGAACAGCTGCGCCGTGGGGATTTCCATCAACCGCTCGCCCGCCGCCAGTTCGCCCGAGGCGATCATCTTGCGCAATGCGACCAACACCGTTTGACCGGGCTTACTCATCCAGGCAACTTCCAGAAAGGTGGGCCTGCATAGTAACGCAAGAGAGAGACGCCAGGTTTGGGCAGAGGTCGCGGTGTTCAGCCTTGATAGGCAGGATTCTCGATCAGCAGCGCCATACCCTGTCCTCCGCCAACACACGCGGCGGCAATGCCATAACGCAGATTGCCCTCGCGCAGTTGCCTGGCCAGGGTCAGCACCAGACGCAACCCGCTGGCGGCCAAGGGATGCCCCAGGGCGATGGAGCCGCCCCGCCGGTTGAGGCGGTCGCCGTCCAGTTCAAGCACCTGCGCCACGGCCAGCACCTGTGCCGCCTGGGCTTCGTTGATTTCCAACAAGCCGATGTCGTCAATGGCCAGGCCGCTGCGTTGCAGCAGCAACTGGATCGCCGGCGCCGGGCCGATGCCCATGAACTCCGGTGCCACCCCCACCACGGCACTGGCCAGCAAATGGGCCAACACCGGACGCCGAGCCGCAGAGGCTCGCCCCACCAGCGCGGCCGCCGCACCATCGACCACCGCGCAACTGTTGCCGGCCGTTTGCACACCGCCGGCATGCACCGACTGCAACCGGCCCAAAGCGCTCAGGTCGGTAGGTCGCGGGTGGCTATCGTGCGTTACGCGGTCCACGCCCCGTGGCAACTGAATATTGCGTGGCTGATAGCCGGCCAACTCAAAACGCTCATTACCAATCGCTACCAGTTCCGGCTCGAACCAGCCGTCGGCTTGCGCCTGCAATGCCAGTTGATGACTGCACAGAGCGTAGCGATCCACTTCGTCGCGGCTCAAGCCATGCCGCCGGGCCAGGTTGTCGGCGGTGGTGATCATGTCTACGCCTGGGGCCGGGTCGTAGAGGGCTTCCCACAGAAAGTCCTTGAACGCCACCTCGGCGCCGAGCCGGAAACCGCTGCGGTGGGTGTAAGCGGCAATCGGGTTGCGTGACATCGATTCGGCTGCCACACACAGGGCCAGCTGCACGCCGTCATCCAGCTGCCTGGCGGCCTGCCGCAAGAGTTCGAAACCGGTGGCGCAGATGCGCTGCACCCCCAGCGCCGGAGTCTCTTGCGGCACACCACTGTAAAGGCCGATATGTCGAGGCAGCAGGTAAGCATCGAAACTGGCCTGAGCCACGGAGCCGGCGAGCACGCTGTCCACCGAGGACGGATCGAGAGCGGCGCGGGCCAATACCTCGCGCCCGACCTTGATCCCCAGATCGATCGGCGAGACCTGAGCCAAGTCCCCGCCAAGGTCGACCCAAGGCGTGCGCAGGGCTTCGAAAATCGCCACATCGCTAAAGCTCGAATACTGCCCCGCACCGTTCACGGCAGAGGTCCGGCACGCAGGATGGAAGGATCTTCACCGCGATACAGCGCCTCGACCTTGTCGGCACGCCACTGCAACACCGCACGCTGATTGATCGAGCCCTTGTCGGTGATTTCACCACGGTCGATGGAAGCAGGTTCGTCGAGCAGCGCGATCCATTCCAGGCGGCTGGCATTACCGGTGGCGTCGCGGTTGAGCCGTTGCAGCCAATCGCTGAACCACTGACGCACCGGCGCGCTGGCCAGAATCTCGGCATCGCTGGCGTGGGCACCCAAACCCGCCAGACGTCGGCATTCATACAACCGGGGAAAGACCAGCGCCCCCAGGCACTCGCGGTCCGGTGCGGCCACCACCAGGTCCTGAACATAAGGAGAACCTTCGAGCACCGCACGATTGCGCAGCGGACCGACGCTGACAAACACGCCGGAGCTGAGCTTGAAGTCCTCGGCGATGCGCCCGTCGAACATCAGCCCAAGTTGCGGATCACGGGGGTCAGCCAGCTTTAACGCATCGCCAGAACAGTAGAAACCCTGTTCGTCGAACACCTCGGCGGTCTGCTGCGGCGCGCGCCAGTAACCCGGCATGATGTGTGGCCCGCGAAAACGCCCTTCCAGCTTGCCGTCCACCGGCACCAACCGCACTTCGCAACCGGGTGCCGGCAGGCCGATGTAGCCGGCCATGGACAATGGCCCGGTGGTGAACGTGCAGGACGGCGACGCCTCGGTCATGCCAAGCCCGGCCATCATGCGAATGCGTTCGCCACAATGCTGTTCAGCGACCCGGTCCAAGCGATCCCAAACCCGTTGCGACAAACCGGCGGCAGCGAAAAAGAACAGCTTCATGCGCGAGAAGAAACGCTCGCGCAACTCGCCATCCTGCTCCAGAGCGTTGACCAGCTCTTCCCAGCCCTTGGGCACGGTCAGGTAGGCGGTGGGCGATATTTCCTTGAGGTTGCGCAGTGTTTCAGCAAAACCCTGAACGGTCGGCTTGCCGTCGTCCAGGTAAAAAGTGCCGCCGTTGTACAGCACAATACCGACGTTGTGGCTGCCACCGAAGGTGTGATTCCACGGCAGCCAGTCCACCAGCACCGGAGGTTCTTCGCCGAACACCGGGAAGGTTTGCAACAGCATCTGCTGGTTGGCGCAGAGCATGCGCTGGGTGGTGACCACCGCCTTGGGCAGTTTGGTGGAGCCTGAGGTAAACAGGAATTTGGCGATGCTGTCTGGCCCGGTAGCCGTGAACGCGCAATCGGCCTCGGCACCGCCGGGCCGTTCCAGCAGGCTGGCAAAACTCGCCTGACGGCGGCCCGGTACTTGGCCATGCACGGTAACCAGCGGCGTATCGGCCGGCAGCACCGCCTCAATCGCCCGCTGATAGGTCGCGGCGTCGCTGACGAACACCAGCCCCGGTTGCAGCAGGTCGCAGACATGCCGCAGCTTGGCGAAATCCTGGGACAACAACGAATAGGCCGGGGAAATCGGGCTATAGGGAATGCCGGCGTACATCGCGCCCAGGGCCATCTGCAAATGCTCGATGTCGTTGCCCGAGAGGATCGCCAGTGGTCGCTCGGACGACAGGCCGTAACTCAGCAGGCTCTGGGCAATGGCGCGGACGCTGGTCAGCATCTCGGCGTAACTCACCCGGTGCCAGTCGCCGCCGTCCTCGCGAGCGGCGACAAAGGTCTGTTGCGGGCGAACCCGGGCCCAATGCACCAGGCGATCGAGCAAGCGTAAGGGCAACTCGGCCAAGGGTTCCAGGGAACGCATATGCAATATGCCCTGCTCTTCGCTGACCTCGACCGCAGGACAGCCGATGGATACCTGGCGATAGCGTGGCGCACTGGCGTCGGCCTGGGGTGGCGATCTGAATTCGGAACTCACGTGCTTGTTCTCCATCAAGGCACGCCACCGGTCCGCTGCGAAGCAGTCAACTGGGGCATGGCAGCCTTGTTATTGTTATATCTGGCCTGCACGCGGGCGACGAGCGCTCTCAAGCGTGCATCGCCCGGCGCTGCGACAGCTGCTCAGATCGGGTAGTGCCGCGGTCCGTTCTGCAAGGTCACCCAGCGCAATTGGGTGAAGTGCTCGATGGACGCCTTGCCGCCAAAACTGCCATAGCCGCTGGACTTGACCCCGCCGAAAGGCATCTGTGCCTCGTCGTGCACAGTCGGGCCGTTGATATGGCAGATGCCCGACTCGACTCGCTGGGCCAAGGCCAACGCGCGACCGGTGTCACGACTGAAGATCGCCGCCGACAAGCCGAACTCGGAATCATTGGCCAGACGCAGCAGCTCTTCATCGCCCTCACCGCGCAGCACCACCGCCACCGGGCCAAAGGATTCTTCACGGTACAGGCGCATGGCATCGGTGACGCTATCGAGCAAGGTCGGCTGCAGAATACTGCCCTCCAACCGGCCACCTGCGACCAGGGTTGCGCCCTTGTCGAGAGCATCGTCGATCATCAGTTTGATCCGTTCGCCGGCGTTGCTGTCCACCAGGGAACCCAGCACCGAACCTTCCGCATTGGGGTTGCCGGCGGGCAAGGTGGCGATCTTCGCCGCCAGTTTGGCGACAAAGGCATCGGCCACCCTGGCATCGACGATCAGGCGCTCGGTGGACATGCAGATCTGTCCCTGGTTGAAGAAGGCACCGAAGGCTGCGGCCTCGACTGCCGCATCCAGGTCGGCATCTTCCAGCACCAGGAACGGCGCCTTGCCGCCCAGTTCCAGCAACGCCGGCTTGAGATGACGCGCCGACAGTTCACCAACGATGCGCCCGACATGGGTCGAGCCGGTGAAGTTGACCCGACGCACCGCCGGGTTGGCGATCAACCGTTCGACAATCGCCGCGGCATCCTGGGGCGCGTTGCTGATGACGTTGACCACGCCGTCACCGAGGCCGGCGTCCTGCAACACCTGGCCGATCAGCCTATGCACCGCCGGGCTCAGTTCCGACGCCTTGAGCACCACGGTGTTGCCGCAGGCCAGCGGCATGGCGATGGCGCGGGTGGCGAGGATGACTGGGGCGTTCCACGGCGCGATGCCGAGCACCACGCCACACGGTTGACGCAGGGCCATGGCGAAGCTGCCGGGCACATCCGAAGGAATGACTTCGCCGGTGATCTGGGTGGTCATGGATGCCGCTTCACGCAGCATGTTCGACGCCAGATGCACATTGAAGCCGTACCAGTTGGCCATGGCGCCGGTCTCGCCAGCGGCGGCGATGAATTCCGCGCTGCGGGCCTGCAACTGCTCGGCGGCGCGCAACAACCGGGTGCGTCGTTCATTGGGGGCCAGGGCCGCCCAGATGGGGAATGCCGCTTTGGCCGCAGCCACGGCGGCGTCGGCATCTTCCAGGGTGGCGGCGGCAACCCGCGACACGATTTCTCCGGTCACCGGATTACGCCGTTCGAAGGTTCGACCGTCTCGGGCGGGGCACGACTGGCCGCCGATCAGCAGGGGCACGTCCAGCATGGTGATTCCTCTTTATTGTCTTTATCGGGAATACGTTCGAGGGGCTCACAGTAGCGCCGAGGCGCCGGGGCGAACAGCTGGCGGACGCTCGATCGCCCGGCCAGCTCGCCTTGTTCTAAACGCCAGGGCTCAGCGTTTGTAAGCCTGCAAACCGGGCTTGATGCTCTTGTCGTCGAGGAACTGCTTCATGCCCTGCTCGCGGCCACCTTCGGTGTCCAGAAGACGCGACTGATCGAGCTTGGCGTACAGGTAATCTTCGTTCTGCTCCCAGGTCAGTTCGCGGCAACGCTTGAAGCCATGCTTGGCTGCGCGCAGCACCACCGGGTTTTTCTCCAGCAGGTTACGCGCCAGTTCGATCGTCACCTCACGCAGTTGCGCCAGCGGCACGCTCTCGTTGACCAGGCCCATCTCGGCGGCTTTCTGCCCGCCGAAGGTCTTGCCGGTCATGATGTAGTACAGCGACTGGCGATGGCCCACGGTGTCGGCCATGGCCTTGCTCACCAGGTTGCCCGGCGGAATGCCCCAGTTGATTTCCGACAGGCCGAAAGTCGCTTCATCGGCGCAGATCGCCAAATCGCAGGCCACCAGCGGGCTGAAACCGCCACCGAAGCACCAGCCGTTGACCATGGCGATGGTCGGCTTGGCGTACATGCGCAGCAGT
This sequence comes from Pseudomonas sp. GR 6-02, assembly GCF_001655615.1. Classification (GTDB taxonomy): domain Bacteria; phylum Pseudomonadota; class Gammaproteobacteria; order Pseudomonadales; family Pseudomonadaceae; genus Aquipseudomonas. The sequence continues at coordinate 2,762,997 of NZ_CP011567.1, read as the reverse complement.
TTCCATTGCCATTGAGAGGCTTCGCGGCGGATTTTTTCCTGAAGGATTTCCGGGCCGGCGTCCACTTCGCGGAAGTATTCCTTGAGGTCCATGCCTGCAGTCCAGGCTTCGCCCGCCCCCGTCAGCACCAGGACACCGGCGTCCGGATCCTGCTCCAGGGTTTCCAGAACGTCGATCATCTCGCGGTTCAGGGTCGGGCTCATGGCGTTGCGTTTTTCCGGACGGTTGAGGATGACCCAAGCGATGCCTTCCTCGATTTCCACTTTGACCGTTGTCCAGCGACCTTCGTAATTGCTCATGGCGATGCTCTCTTGTTCTTGGCTTGACGATGGGTAAAAACTAAACCGCAAATATAGTTATGTCAATTAACTATTAATAAAATTAACCGAGTTGTTTTCGTGCCTGAAACGGGCGCAGCGCCTAGAAATCTGAAAGAGGTCGTGGCTATCCCCGGCCAATCTCGGCAAACTAGATAGCCTTCTTAACCGCCAGCCCGAGGATTCACCCTGCAATGGCCAAGTCTTCCAAGATTGCCGCCGCCCCCGAGGCGCCTGCCGACAGCCCCGAAACCCAGGCGTCGCTGGACGCAGCCCTCGACGACCTGATCGGTTACGCCATGCGCCGGGCGCAACTGAAACTGTTCCAGAACCTGATTGGCCGGCTCTCGGCCCACGACTTGCGCCCGGCGCAGTTCTCGGCCCTGGCGATCATCGACCAGAACCCCGGGCTGATGCAGGCCGACCTGGCCAAGGCACTGGCCATCGAGCCACCGCAAGTGGTGCCGCTGCTGAACAAACTGGAAAGCCGGGCGCTGGCGGTGCGAGTGCGCTGCAAACCGGACAAACGCTCCTACGGGATTTTTCTCAGCAAGACCGGCGAAACCCTGCTCAAGGAGCTGAAACTGATCGCTGCCGAGAGCGACATGGATGCCACGTCCGCCCTCGACAGTCAGGAACGCGAAGAACTGCTCAGGTTGCTGAAGAAGGTCTATCAGGCCTGAAACGACTTACCAGATCGGCACGGTGTAGAGCACCAGAAAGCGGGTCTGGTTTTCATCGCGAAACGCCGCGCCAGTGGGGAAGTCATTGCGATAGATCGACTTGCGCGCCATCAGCCCGACGTTCTTCAGCGGCCCACTCTGGATCACATACCCCAGCTCCATCTGGAACTCCCGCTCCTTGCGGTCATCGGCATTCAGCGCCGCCAGTTCGATATGGTCACCGCGCACATAACGCAGCCGGCTCTTCAGGCCGGGCACCCCGGCGGCGGCGAAGTCATAGTCGTAGATCGCCTGCCAGGTTCGCTCCTTGGCATTGAGAAAGTCCGAGCTCATGGTCAGCTCACTCATGCCCATCAACTCGGTACCCGACACATAAGGCGTCGCGGTGTCACCACTGGAGTGCATATAACCCAGGCTCAGGCGATGGCCGCCAAAGCGATAACCGAACAACGCCGAGAGGTTGCGGTTGTCCACCTTGCCGGCCTTGGCGCTGCCGTCCTCGTCGCTGAAAAAACTGCGCAAGTCAGTGGTCAACGTGCCCTCGCCTACCTGCAGCGTGTGCAGCAAGGCCAGGGTGTTCTGCTGATACAGATCCGCCACTTCGGCGTGATAGGCACGCAGGCTCAGATCCTTGTTCACCTGGTAATCGCCACCGACATAGGCCATGTGCGATGAGGTGGCCGCGCCGTTGAAACGCCGGTTCGGCGAGGCGATGCTCATCGGCTGGTAGTTGGTGGAATCGCGCTTGTTGATGCGATCGATGTAGCCAGTGTTGAAGGTCAGCCCGTCGATGTCCTTTGAACTGAGGGTGGTGCCACGAAACGTCTGTGGCAGCAGCCGTGACGGACTGGCGAAAGCGAACGGCAGGAAGATCGACACATCGCCGGTCTTCACCGTGGTCTGGGCAAAACGCATCTTGGCGGTCATGGCCAGGCGCGAATACTCGTCCGCCGCACGCTTGTCGCTGGCGGACACCGGCAACAACTCGGTGCCGCTGCGGTCCGGCGACGAGTCCAACTTGACGCCCATCAGGCCGCGAGCGTCCAGGCCAAAACCAACAGTCCCCGGAGTAAAGCCCGACTCCATATTCATGATAAAACCCTGGGCCCATTCCCGGGCCGCGGTCTTCGCCCCGTCGTCCTTGTAGTCCCGATCCAGGTAGTAATTGCGCAGGGTCAAGGTGCCGTGACTGTCATCGATAAAGCCTTCGGCCAGCGCCGGAGTGGCAATCACACTCAAACCCAACAGGGCCAGATGACGTGCGCGAACAGGTAAGGTTGAGATCGCCACGAGGGCGTCCCGAGGGAGATTTGGCATGTTCGATGTCCACTTATTGTTGTTGTTTTTTTGAACGGGATCGTCGGGTTGCCCCAAGGATCTCCGGTCAGAGAATGGAAACGCCTGAGGGTGGCGTCAATCCACAATGACCGATAATCGAACATTAATATTATTATCTATTTTTTAAATACATCTTCAACCATATGTCATCACATTGATTTAAATGAAATTAATGGCATTTTTCAGTAAAAAACCTTGGTCATTCATTTTTTAGTTATCTTTGTTAATCTTAATTTCAGCCTGCTATCGCCTACAGCAATCAGGCTCGCGTTCCCCCGTAAGCCCCAACAAAAACAATAATGAGGTTCGCCATGGACACCCCATCACGTCGCACGACGCTGACCATCGCCCTGTGTTTTATCGTTGCACTGATCGAAGGCTTCGACCTGCAAGCCGCTGGCACTGCCGCCGCAGGCCTGCGCCAGACCTTTGCCCTGGACCCGAAAATGATGGGTTGGGTATTCAGCGCCGGCATCATCGGTTTACTGCCGGGTGCCTTCTTCGGCGGCTGGATCGCCGATCGCATCGGCCGCAAGAAAATCCTCATCGGCGCGGTGCTGCTGTTCGGCGTGTTCTCCCTCAACACGGCCTATGTCAGCAGTTTTTCCGGCCTGCTGCTGGCGCGCTTCATGACGGGCCTGGGCCTGGGTGCCGCCCTGCCCAACCTGATCGCGCTGTGTGCCGAAGCCGTGGGTGAGCAACGTCGCGGCACCGCGATCAGCATCATGTATGCCGGCGTACCGTTGGGCGGCGCGCTGGCGGCGGTGGTCGCCATGCTGTTTGCCGAGCATTGGCAGATGACCTTCATCATCGGTGGTCTCGTGCCCTTGCTGGTGGTGCCGTTGATGGTCCTGCTGCTGCCTGAGTCCAGCGCCTTTCGCCAGCAACAAGGCAGCGTCAACGTGGCGCGCGCGTCAACCGGCCAGGCGCTGTTCGGCGAAGACCGGACCCGCGTCACCCTGGCGTTGTGGCTGAGCTACTTCTTCACCCTGACCGTGATGTACATGCTGCTCAACTGGCTGCCATCGCTGTTGCTGGAACAGGGTTTCAGCAAACCCCAGGCAGGCCTGGTGCAGATGCTGTTCAACATCGGCGGCGCCCTCGGTTCCCTGCTCGGCGGGCTGCTGCTGGATCGCTGCAACGGCATCAAAGTGGTGCTGTTTGTCTACGCCGGGTTGCTGGCGGCGCTGGCTGGAGTCGGCCTGTCGGTGGGCATCGTCCCCATGGCCATCGCCGGTTTTTCCGCCGGGTTGTTTGTGATGGCCGCGCAGCTGGTGCTGTACGCCCTGGCACCGCCGTCGTACCCGACCTCGGTGCGCGCCACCGGCGTCGGCGCTGCGGTGGCGATCGGTCGCCTCGGATCAGTAGCCGGGCCCTTGGCCGCCGGGCAGATTCTGGCGGCCGGGGCCGGCACCACCGGAGTTTTGCTGGCGACCTCGCCCGGGCTGCTGATTGCAGCACTGGCGATCATCAGCGTGATTGCCCGCTCGGCCGAGCCGCCGTTGCGTACGGCGAACCCGATTGCGGATAAAACCTGACCGGGGCGCCCTCCTTGTAGCAGCTGCCGAGCCTGCGTGGCTGCGTTCGGCCGTAGCAGCTGTCGAGCTTGCGAGGCTGCGTTCGGCTGCGAAGCAGTCGTCAAACCAGAACTTGCGGTACGTCTGGCAGACCGCATCAGCCGGATTCACGACTGCTGCGCAGCCGAACGCAGCCTCGCAGGCTCGGCAGCTGCTACCAATCGTGTTACGGCGCGGTGCGCAGGCACGCATTCACCGGCGGTACGCGCTGCCGCCAGGGCTGAGCCTGCTCCAGTTGTGCGGCCAGGCTCAGCAAGGTCGCCTCTTCGCCGAAGCGGCCTGCGAAGTGCGCGCCCATGGGCAAGCCTTGCGGGCTCCAGTGAAGCGGTACCGACATTGCCGGTTGCCCACTGGCATTGAACAACGCGGTAAACGGCGAGTAACTGTGGAAGCGCTCGATCAATTCATCGAGACTCAAGCGGTCGTCCCGCAGGTCCAGCTCGCCGATCGGTACCGGTTCACGGGTCAGGGTCGGGCTGAGGATCAGGTCGTAATCCTGCATGAACAGCGCCAGTTGCCGGCCCAGGGCATGAATCCACTCCACCGCTGCCGCGTATTGCGCGCCACTGACCCCGCCCTTGTCGCGCAGAATGATCCGCGTACGGGCTTCCAGCTCCTCGGGCTGTACAGGCGCACCACGCAATTGGCCCAACAGGTCGACGTAGTTTCGCGTGCTGGCACCGATGATAGTGAACACCTGGTCAAGAAACTCAGGCAGCACCACCGGTAACCGGGCGGGTTCTACCCGATGCCCCAGCGACTCACACAGGCTCGCAGCCTGACGCACCGCCTCCAGGCTTTGTGTGGAAGTCGGCCAAGACCCGATCTGCTCCACCAGGGCGATACGTAATGGCTGCGGAGTCTGTTGTACAGCAGTCACATACGGTTGCGCCGACAGCGGCGCAGCATAGGGCGCACCCAAATCGATTCCCGCCGTGGCGTCGAGCAAAGCCGCGCTGTCACGTACCGATAAGGTGATGCAGTGGTTGGTGCCCATGCCCGCCCAGCCCTCGCCTATCATTGGCCCGGAGGGCAGCAAGCCACGGCTTGGTTTGAGGCCAAAGACTCCGCAGCAGGACGCCGGCACCCGCAACGAACCACCGCCGTCATTGCCATGGGCAAACGGCACTACCCGCGCCGCCACCAGGGCCGCCGCCCCGCCGCTGGAGCCGCCAGCGCTGTGCTCGGTGTTCCACGGATTGCGGGTGGCGCCGAAACGTGTCGACTCGGTGGAATAGGATGTGCCGAACTCCGGTGCCGTGCTGGTGCCGACGATCAGGCAACCGGCGCGGCGCAGGCGGATCACCACCTCGGATTCGAAATCGGCGCGGGCCCCGCCCAGCGCCAGCGAACCATTGGTCATTGCGGCACCCTGCACCGGCGCGAACAGGTCCTTGATCAAGGTCGGCACACCGGCAAACAGTCCGTCCCGAACCTGAGGTTCGAGCGCTGCCTCGCGGGCCTTGTCGTAGAGCCGCTCGGCCACTGCGTTGAGTTGCGGTTCAACCCGCTCCAGTCGCTCGATCACTGCGTCGACCAGCTCCACGGGCTGCACTTCACCACGCCTGACCCAAGCGGCCAGGCCGGTGGCGTCTTCCTTGTCCAACAACTGCTGGATGTCTTGCATGTTTGATACTCCGGATCTATTTCAATGACGAATGGGTGGATGGCACGGAAGAGTTCGAGCGGCGGCGCGATAACCCGGCGATCGCCCAAAGCAACGCGGCAGCAAGACTGGCAAAGGCCAGCCATTCGATGGCGTGACGCAGGTCGCCGGCAAATGCGCCGAGCATCGCCACCACCAAGGGGCTGACGAACTGACCGAAATACAGGCACGCGGTGAAGCCTCCCAATCCCCGACCACGGGTTCTAGCACTCAAGGCCTCCATCATCGGCGCCATGACATTGGGCACCAGCAATCCCGCGCCCAGGCCATGGATCACCACCGCCAACACCACTTGGTTGTAGCTTTGCCCGCGCATCAGCAACCACAACCCGAGCGCCAGCAACAGCAGCAACACCGCATTGGTGCCGGCGATCCCCAAGCGTCGACGCAGCAGCGGCCAGGCCAGGGAACCGCCCAGGGTGGCCAGCAGGCTCAAACCGGCGGACAGGCCAATCAGGGTGCTGGATGTGACCCCGAGACCCACCAGCAAAATGGGCGTCTGTACCGGCACCACAAAGCTCAGCACCATGCCCGCGAGGATCAGCAGATAACCCAACACCAGCGGCAGAATCGTCACCCGCTCCGGTCCCTGAACCTCAACGGACGGCTGCGTACGAACCGGCTCCCAGAGCACCTTCACCATGGCCGGCACCAGCAGCAGCGGCAGCAAATAGAGGAGGAACGGCAAGCGCCAGGAGTGCTCGCCCAAAGCGCCACCAACGACGAAGAACAACGCACCGACCAAACCGATGGTGACCACCTGACGATTGATGTAGCGCAAGCGTTCCTCGCCCTGCCAATAGTCGCCGATCAGGGTCGCGCAACAGGTCATCACCGCCGCCTCGGCCACCCCGAACAGCAGGCGCACGGCGACGATGGACTGCAGATCTCCCAGCACCGTCGGCAACGCGCCGAGCAAGGCATAGAGCAAGGTGGCGATCACCAGCAACGCCTTGCGCCCGACTCGATCGGCGAGCCAACCGGCCAGGGGCGCGCACACCGCAATCGCCAGCGCCGGTCCGGTGACCGCCAGTGGCACCAGCAGGTCGGCCCGGGAAGTGAGCGGCCCGAACTCGGCACCGAGTTTGGGCAGGATCGGCGCGATCATCACCGAGCCCATGATGGTCAGGCTGCTGCCCAGCACCAGCACCAGCCCTTCGCGGCGTCCCGTGGCCTGACGCACGACAGGCGTCGCCAGGGTTGAAGCGCAATGCACAGAAGTCATGGTCCGGTCCTCAGAAACTTTGGGAAACGCGCAAGGCGACGGTGTAGCCTTCGGCGCGGTTGCTCGCGCCCTGCTCTTTGTAGAGGTGCAGCCAGACCGGCGGCAGGCCCGGTTTGACGTAGCTCACCGCTGGTCCCACAGCCAGCACCCTGGCGCGATTGCCACTCGTCAGGCCCGGGGCGTCGTCATCGGTGAACTGACGGTAGTAGTACCCGCCGATACCGGCGGTCCAGGGGCCGAAGTGCTGGCCCACGGCGAACTCATGCCGGTACTCCACGCCGTTCTTGTAGTCAGTGGCAGGGTTGCGCGTGTTGATGTCCACCTCGAAGCTCGATGACACCTCGAAGCCGGTGTCACTGATGTAAGTGGCATTGACGATGGGGGAAAAAGTCCAGTGATTGAGCCCGGGGGAAATCAGCCGGTTCTTGTCGTAGTCGCCGGTGGGGGTCTGGATCTGAAACTGGGTGTTGACGAACAGGTTGGGCGACAGGTTCCACTGCAGGATCAGCGGCAGAAACTGCACGTCTGCCAGGCGGAACGGATCGGCCTCAAGTTTCAACGGACCGCCCGGCGTCGGCACCTCCAGGGAAGCATCCATCTTGAAGAAAGGCACCACCGTGCCGAAACCGTATTGGGCACCGAGGACGCTGTAGTCCGTCATGCGCATATAGGCCAGGCCGATGGACAGCACGTCCAGGGAGAGATTGTTGTCCAGAGAACGACCGTGGCGGTCCTTCTGCACGTTGGCCGAATAGTAGGCCGTGCGCAGGCCCAGGGTGCCGAATGGCGTGGCCGGCGGCATCATCCCGGCGCCGAAGTCATAGACGCCTACCGCGGTGGTCGGCGCTCCGTTTTCAGTGGCCTGTGCTCCGGCGCACAGGCCGAACAGCCCCAGGGTAAACACAGTGACGCGGCTGATGCCTGAGTTGTTGTTCTTGTGATTCATCGAATGCCCCTCCCAACCAAATGGTGTGGGCCATCCTAGTAACGACTCCGGTAGGCGGGTTATCCGTTTTCAGCACAGTTAATGGCGACGCAAGGTCTGTGAGGGCGTCTCTCCGAACAGTGTGCGGTAATCGCTGGCAAAGCGACTCAGGTGCCAGAAGCCCCAACGCGCCGCCACCTCTTGCACCCCATGTTCATGGGGGCTGTCACGCAGTTCACGACGCACTGCATTGAGGCGCAACGCCCTTAAATACGCCACCGGATTGATACCCAGGGTTTCCTGGAAACAGTACTGGAGTTTGCGTCGGCTGGCGCCGATGTGATTGCACAGATCGAGGATCGACAATGGTTCGTCCAGATGCCCCAACGCGTATTCCCTGGCACGATCGACCATGCGTTTGCGCGCCGTCGGGTTAAGGGGCGCGGCCTGATCCGGCGCGACCAGCTCCAGCAGTTGCACCATCACGGCATCGCGAATGCCATGACGGATCGCCTCATAGCCCAGCAGGCTGTCGTGGCCCTGATCGGCAGCGGCCAGCTCGTCGAACAGCGCCGCCAACTCAGCCTGCACCGAGGAAGCCCCCAGACGGTAACACTTGGGAAGATCGGTAATTCGAAACCGGGCGCCCTGGCGCTCCAGCACATGTTCAAGGGCCTGGACATCAACCGCCACCCCCAACAGATCCAGATGTTCGGGCGTGCGCAGATCGGGCAAGTGATCACCATGGGCCACCAACAGGCTCGCATCATGAATCGGATGCCCCGCACAAAACACCGCCCCCTGAGCGCTCAGCGGCACGCTGAAGGTGATGGCTCCCTTCCAGGCGCTGCCACTCTTGAGCATCGCCTGATTAGAGCGGTCGCGCGCCAGTTGCATCCATCCGGCGCGAAACTCGATCAACTCGCCTTCAAAGCGCCCGGGCGTCAGCTGGTCATAGCGTACCTGCCAGCCGTCCATGTTCTGTGCGTGCTGATCGATGTCGTTGGTGCGATAACGATGAATCGCCGCAGTCATGTCCGGCGTACCGGTGGCGCCTTCCACGCTAGGGTTATTGTTATTCATGGACCTTTCCTGTTGGGCACACAAGGCTTGCAGGCCGTTGGGGAGGCAAGTTCCATTCCGCCGTAACAGGCATTGGCGCAATTGTGCCGAAAACGGCTAGTCGGTCCTCACTGTCCCCGTCCTCGTGTAGCGCTTGCCGAGTCCTCAGCCCTCCTTGACCAACAGCCCATGCCGGCTCGCTTCAGGCTTTTTTGCGAAGACCTTCTGCGGCAGCAACAGCCAGGCCAGGGCCGGCAGCAGGATCAGGGCGCCGAGCATGTTCACCAGGAACATGAACGCCAGCAGAATCCCCATGTCGGCCTGGAACTTGATCGGTGAAAACGCCCAGGTCGACACTGCGACCGCCAGGGTCATGCCGGTCAGCAACACCACTTTGCCGGTGAACAGCAGCGCCTGGTAATACGCCTGGGCCAGGGTGTCGCCGGCACGCATGCGAGCCAGGATTACACTCAAGACATACAGCGCGTAGTCGATGCCAATGCCCACGCCCAATGCGATTACCGGCAGTGTCGCGACTTTGACCCCCATGCCCAGCCCCACCATCAGCGCCTCGCACAGTATCGAGGTGAGCATCAGCGGCAGCATCGCGCAAAGGGTTGCACGCCAGCTGCGGAAGGTCAGCAGGCACAACAGGCTGACCGCGCCGTAGACCCAGAACAGCATCTCGCGCATGGATTTTTTCACCACGATATTGGTCGCGGCTTCGATCCCGGCGCTGCCGGCGGCGAGCATGAATTTGACCTCTGGCATCTGATGCTCGCTGATGAATTTCTCGCTGGCCTGCACCACCCGATTCAGGGTATCGGCCTTGTGATCGGCCAGGTAAACGTACAGCGACAACATCGAACAGCCCTGATTGAACAGCTCCCGCGGAGCACGGGTTTGCACGGCGCCCAGCGCACCGTCATTGGGGATCAACTCATACCATTTGAAGTTGCCTTCGTTGTAACCGGCCGTGGCGATTTTGCTCAGCGCCGCCATCGAGGTGGTCGACTCCACACCGGGCAATTGCTCCAGCCGCCAGGCCAACGCATCCACTGCCGACAGGCTCGCGTAACGGGTGCACTGATCTTCCGGAGTCTTGATCATGACCACGAAAATATCCGAGCTGGCCGCATAGTTCTGGGTCATGAACAGCGCGTCACGGTTGTAGCGCGAGTCAGCCCGCAACTCCGGAGCGCCGGGATCGAGATCACCGATCTTCAGGTGCAGGCTCACGGCAAAACCGAACGCTGCCAGCAGCAGACCGCCCAGCATGGCGCCCATGGCCCAGCGCCGTTGGGTGAACAAATCGAGTACGCGCCACAACGGATGCTTGATCTGCGCCTGCAGTTCGGCGTTTTCCGAACTCAGGCTGCGTTGCGCTGCTGCCGGGCTGACACCGATATAGCTGAGCAGGATCGGCAACAGAATCAGGTTGGTGAAGATCAGCACCGCCACACCGAGGCTGGCGGTGATCGCCAGATCCTGAATCACCCGGATATTGATCACCAGCAACACCGCGAAGCCCACCGCATCACAGAGCAACGCGGTCATGCCGGCCGCGAACAGTCGGCGGAAGGTATAACGCGCGGCCACCACCCGGTGGGTGCCGCGACCGACGTCCTGCATGATGCCGTTCATCTTCTGCGCGCCGTGGCTCATGCCAATGGCGAACACCAGAAACGGCACCAGCGCCGAGTACGGGTCCAATTCATAACCGAGGGTGGCGAGCAGACCCAGCTGCCAGAGCACCGCCACCAGCGAACACGTCACCACCACCAGCGTGCTGCGCGCGCAGCGGGTATAGCCAAACAGCACCAACACCGTCACCAGTACCGCCACCACGAAGAACAGCAAAACTTGAGTCAGCCCCTCGATCAGGTCGCCGACGATTTTGGTGAAACCGGTGATGTGAATCCGCAGGTCATCGCTCTGGTACTTGTCCCGCAGGGCTTCCAGTTGCCGGGAAAACTCGCCGTAGTCCAGGGCCTTGCCGGTCTGCGGACTGATGTCCAGCAACGGCACGAAGATCACGCTGGACTTGAAGTTGCCGGCCACCAATTGACCGACCTCACCGGAACGCGCGACGTTGGTCCGCACCTGTTCGATACTGGCCGCCGAGCCATCGTAGTCGTCGGGGATCACGGTGCCGCCATCGAGCCCCTCCTCGGTCACGGCGGTCCAGCGCGTGGTCGGGGTCCATAACGATTTCATGTAGGGCCGGTCGACACCCGGCAGCAGATAGAGCTCGTCGTTGAGCCTGGCCAAGGTGTCGAGATAGTCCTTGGTGAAAATGCTGCCTTGTTTGACCTCCACGGCGATCCGCAGCGAGTTGCCCAGGCCGCTCAACTCACTGCGATTCTCCAGAAAGTTGGCGACATAGGGATGCCCCGTGGGAATGGTTTTCTCATAACTGGCATTGATGCCGATGCGCGTGGCTTGCCAGCCGAGCACCAGCGTCACCAGCAGACACAGCAGGATCACCAGCGGTCGATGGTTGAAGATCGCCCGCTCGGCGAAGTTGCCCGACGCCTGGTCGAAGTCTGCCAGGCGGCCGATCACGGTTTGGGTTTTGTCGTCTTTCAAGTCTGACTCCTGTTGCACGGGCCGTGGCCCGATAGCGCTGCACCGTGAAGTTTCAAGGTTTGGCGGAGGCCCGTGGATCCTGGTCAGCGGCCACACCGCTCAAACCGACGCTGGCCAGGCTGCCGTCGGCCGCCTGTTGCACGGCCGCGACAGTCCCGCCGCTGCGGCTCTGGCGTTTGTCGAAGCTACGACCCTGGTCATGGCTGAATAAAAGTTCGCCGCCCTGGCTGGCCAACAGCAGGCTGCCATCGCGCAGTTCGATGGCGCTCGCCAGTGTTGATTCGATGCCGGTGTCGAGGCGTCGCCAACTGCCGCCACGGTCATCGGACCACCAGGCGTTACCGCGCAAACCATAGGCAATCAAGGCGCCGCCGCGAGTGCCGAGCAGGCCGAAAAAGCTGCCTTCATAAGGTGACTTCAAGGCCTGGAATGAATGCCCGGCATCGGTCGAACGCAACAGCAAACCGCTCTCCCCCACCAGCAGCAGATCGTTGCCCGAGACGCGAATGCCATACAGGTTCAAGCCCTGCGGATTGTCCACATGCTGCATCCACGGCTGCCAGCTTCGCCCACCGTCGTCGGTGCGGTAGATCTGGTTATAGGCGCCAACGACGTAGCCATGCAGGCGGTCACTGAAGTACAGGTCGAGGAACGGTTTGTCCGGTCCGTCGTCGAGCATCTGCCGGGCCTGCGCCAGGTTGCCGGCGCCGCCCGGCTGATCGGCATCGCGCTCAGCGGCCTGCACCGCCAGCGCGGCGGCGCGTTCACCGTCGAGTTGCTTGTGCCAGGTTTCACCGCCGTCCTCGGTGTGCAACACCACGCCCAGATGACCGACTGCCCAACCCTGCTCGGCATCGACGAACTGCACCGCCGTCAGGCTGACGCTGACCGGCACACTGGCCTGGCGCCAATTCACTCCAGCGTCATCCGAGAGCAGCACGATCCCGCGCTCGCCGACCGCCACCAGTCGCTCGCCGGCCCGGGTCAGCCCGAGCAATGCCGCGCGCTGGGCCTTGGCGGTCGGCAGTGCCGGCTGCTGCAGTACTGCAAACGTATTCGCCTGGGCGCTGAATACACACGCCATCAAACCCAATGCCAGGACGCAGGCGCCCCGGCGCAGGCCGAAGCCCGCATAGCGTTTTTGCACCATCATGTCGGTATCCCACTCGCAAAGTCACAAGCGACCGTAGCGCGCACCCTCACCCACCACGGCCCCCTCAGGTTCAACGCATGTTTTCGTTGGCCATGGCATCCGGCGTGAAATAGGACGCCGAAGGTTTCGCGACTTTCTGGTACTGGACCGCCAGATCGTTGCTCGAGGAGTTGAGGAAGTAGGCGCCGGTGTCGAGGTTGTAGCTGCCCCACATGACCTGCGCGGTGAGGGCCGGCAGGTCCGGCGCCAACAGCGTCAGCGAATACATCTGCCGTCCGAGCTTGCCCTGGGCGTCATACCCGTCGGCCATCAGGATCTGCCAGGAGTCTTCGTCGATGTAGTAGGTGCGACGCGGCACCACATGGCGCTTGCCGGATTTGAGCGTGGCCTCGACCACCCAGACCCGATGTTTCTCCCAACGCACCAGGTCAGGATTGAGGAAGTTCTGTTTGACCAGGTCGTCGCTCTTGGCGAGGCCGGCGCGGTTATTGTTGTAGGCGACAATCAGTTCTTTCTTGCCCATCAGCTTGAGGTCATAGCGATCGGTAGGCCCGAACAGCATGAACGCTTCGTCGAACAGACCGACCCCTGAGGTCACGAAGTCCGGGGTGTCGTAGGCAATGTTCGGCGCACGACGCACCCGGCGCTGGCCGACCAGATACTGCCAGGCCGCGCGGTTGGCCGGGTCCAGGTCCCAATGGGTCATCAGGCCTTCACCGGCCTTGGACGATGGCAACTCGGTCAGCAGCTTGCCCACCAGGTACTTGCCGGAAAAGTTTTCCAGGCTGCCGTCTTCGACGTAGTAGGGAAACTGGTAGGTGTACTGGGCGCGGGTTGCCTGGACTTTCTTGCCGCCGGCGGTCATCAGCCAGGTATCGAAAGGCGAGCTGATGGTGTCGCCGCCCTGCCAGGACAATCGATAGTTCCACAGCACTTGCGTACCGTTTTCCGGGATCGGGAACGGAATGCCGCCATAGGCGCCGGTGACTTTCTCGCTCGCCACGTCCAGCGTGGCGCGGGTGGCATTCTTGCCGGTGTTGTCATACACCCATTGCGGGGCTGCCGCCGAGCGATGGGTCGGGTAGACGTCCAGGCGATAGTCCGGGTATTTCTTCAGCAGCAGTTTGGTGCCTTCGGCCAATACATTGGCGTACTGCTCCATGTTCGAGGCCTTGATCGAATACAGCGGTTTTTCACCGGCGAATGGATCGGGACGTTTGTCACCTGGCTTGTAGCCAGGCGCGACCTTGGTGTAACCGCCTTGCCAGGCCGGGATGCTGCCATCGGCGTTGCCGGCGCGCTCGCCACCAAGGGGTGTCAGTTCAGTCTTCAAACGTGCAGCCTGCTCAGGCGACACGGCCGCCTGCGCCAGGCTCATGCCGGCAAGGGCCAGGGTGAGGACGCAAGTGTTGAGAAATGCTTTGTTCTGCATGGCGAATCCACCTTATTAGAATGAGGTTTTCACGTAGAGCGAGACGAAGTCGCGGTCGGCCAACGACTGCCCGTAACTGAAATTGCCGTCCTCGCGCAGCCCGGCTTTTGGGGCACCGAAGAAGTTCACGTAGTTCAGGCCGACATCCCAGCGCTGCAGGTAGGTGGCCTTGAGCCCGACACTCCAGTCGCCGGAATGGGTATTGCCGAAGCCCGATTTGTTGACCGCCGAAGAGCGCCCATCGAGTACCACACCCATGCCGATCGGCACGGTCAGGTCGATCCCGTCGACAATCTGGAAGTACGCCGGCTCCACCAATACCCGCAGTGCCGTAGCATCGCGGGTGGTGTTGGCATCCAGCGCGGCGGCGTTCTCGGTCACGCTCAGGGTGCGGTTCCAGGCCAGCTCGGCCAGTGCCGAGCCGCCATCCCAAAATGCGGTGGGCGATAACAGGTAAATCGCCGACAGGTTGGCGTGAGCGGTTTTGCCCCTGGCAAACAGTGAGTTATCGTCGCCATCGGCCGCCACGCCAGGGGCCACCACTTGCAGATTGCTCACCAGCGGCGCGTTCCAGCGCACGGAAGTTTCACCGGCAAAGTTGAACGGCCCATAAGCGGTGGAGAAGCTGACGCCGGCAGTCTTGATGTCTTCGGCGTAGACCTGACGATAGGAACTCAGGATCGGCAACCCGGTGGCGGCCGCAGCCGCACCGTCGAGGTAGGCGTACAGGCCGGTCGGGGTTTTGTCGTGATACTGCGCAGCGTAGAAACCCAACTCCAGCTCGGTGCCGGTCGGCTTGAAGCGGATCTGCATACCGCCCTGCCCCGAATTTCGCGGTTTCAAATCACCGCCATTCACCGTGTCGTTGCCGAACACTTCGCGCAGTGAACCGCTGCCGTAACCGATGGCATCGATATCGCTCAGGTAGCTGCCGGCGCCGGGCACATTGGAGCGTTCCCACTCAAACTGGTAGTAAGCGCCCACCGACAACTGCGGGTTGATCTGCAACTGCCCGGAGATCTGATTGACCGGACGCAGGATCTCCTTGAACTGGGTCCCCGGCACGCTGAGCAACTTGACCACATCGGTCGGGCCCTGGGCATTGGCAATGCCGTTGCCACCGTAGAACAGGCTTTCGCCGTAGATCAGGCTGTGTCGGCCCAGACGCACCACGCCCTGGGAGTCTTCACCGAGGTCACCGCGCAGGAACACGAAGGCGTCGAGAATTTCCGCGTCGCGACCGTGGAGCTTGCGGGTTTCGCTGAGGAAATGCGTTTGCTCGCTGCTGTCGGTGTCCTTGTTGTAGATATCGTCGTACCAGGCTGCGCCGCTCACACGCAGGCCATAGTTTTGCCGGCTGAGGTCCATTTCGGAAAACAGGTCCAGACGATTGGAGACCAGGCCACTGCTGAAGTTTTTATCGCCCTGACTCTGGATCGAGGGATACAGGCCGTTGGCGGTCGGTGCGTTGACCAATCGGCTGTCCTGCCCCTGAAGACGCCAGGCCTGGCTGTACTTGATGGTGTTGTCCCAACGCAGTTTCCAGTCGGAATCACCAAGGTCCATTTGCATGGCCTCGACCCTTTCGACCATCACACCGGCGCTGCATAACGCCAGAAACAGGGCGCAATGCTTGAAACGAAAGCAACGTTTAACGTTGTCCATGGACGCTCCTCATTATTTTTATTTTTGGCATGGCTTCGCCACAGGTAGCGGCTTGCGCCGCCGTCTACAGGTGTGCATTTCAGATGTAGGTGGAGGCCAATCCGCCATCGACGGCCAGGTTGACGCCGTTGATCCAGCGCGACTCGTCGGCACACAGGAAAGCGATCACCGCCGCTACCTCATCGGCATAAGCGGGGCGTTTCATGCGATGGGCATCGGCCTGGGTTCGGGCCTCACCGAGCATGCTCACGAAGTCGCCGAGGATCGGCGTGAAAACCGGACCTGGCGCGACGCTGTTCATGCGCACCGAATGTTCGAGAAACCAGGGTTGGGCCTGCAGGTAATTCCAGACGATCAAGGCTTCCTTGAAATACTGGTAGCAGGTCTGGTCCGGTACCGGGTGCTCGGCCAGCCAGGCCTGCCCGGCGGCGAAACCTTCGATGCACGCCAGCGCCTTGTGCTGTTCCAGACGTAACGGCCACTCGGCGCCGAGGATCGAGGCGATATTGACGATGCTGCCGCCAGCGTTGATGCGTGGCAGCAACGCGCTGCTCAAGTGGCGCAATCCCAGGTAGTTGACCCGCGCCAACAGTTGCGGGTTTGCAGTGCCCGGCACCCCGGCGATATTGCACAGGCTGTCGATCCGTGCCGGTAGCTGCGCCAGCAACCGGTCGATGTTCTCGGCACTGCTCAGATCGCCCTGAACAAAACCATCCAGGGTCATGTGCGGCGCCTTCAGGTCCACGCCAATCACGTGGGCGCCGTGGCTGCGCAGCAGGCTTGCCGTGGCCGCGCCGATACCCGAAGAGACGCCAGTCACCAGCACAATCTTGTTGTCGAGTTTCATGTTGAGTCCTCTTATTATTTTTGTGTACTCGGTGAGCCGACCTACCTTGTCGGCCCGACAAAACCGGCCCGTCAGAACGGGTAACGCGGCGCCTTATCCTTGACCGTCACCCATTGCCATTGGGTGTATTCATCCCAGTCGGCCGGGCCGCCTACGCTGCCGGCATTTCCTGAGCTGCCGCGTCCGCCGAAGGGGTTGATGCATTCGTCGGCCACTGTCTGGTCGTTGATGTGCAACAGCCCGCAATTGAGTTGCTCGCCCATCGCCATCGCGTGCCCGACCGAAGGCGAAATGATCCCCGCGGACAAGCCATACTCGGTGCGGTTGGCCAGGTCGATGGCCTCATCGTCGCTGGCAAAACTCACCACCGTGGCCACCGGGCCGAAGATTTCCTCGTCGAACGCGCGCATGCCCGGGCGCACACCGGAAAGCACCGTGGGTTGGTAGAAGAGCTGCTCATACTCGCCGCCGGCTTGCAGAGTTGCCCCGGCCGTCACACTCTCCGTGACGATTTCATGCACTCGCAACAGCTGGCGTTTGTTGATCAACGGCCCCAGCACCGCCTCACCGCGAGCGGCATTGCCGACCGTGATTGCCCGTGCCTTTTCTGCCAACCGGCGGACCAGTTCTTGTGCAATCGACTCATGGGCCAGGATGCGTCCGGTGGCCATGCAAATCTGCCCCTGATGCAGCCAGGCACCCCAGGCGGCGTTACTGGCCGCCAGTTCGAGATCGGCGTCTTCGAGCACGATCAACGAGTTCTTGCCGCCCAGCTCCAGGGCGACTTTTTTCAGATGACGCCCAGCCAGCTCCGCGACTTTGCGCCCCGCTGCGGTGGAGCCGGTGAACGCGATCATCCGCACATGCGGATCGCGGCACAGCGCTTCTCCGGCTGGCGCTGCACCCGGCAACACCTGCAGCAAGCCCTTGGGCAGACCGGCCGCCTCGAACAACCGGGCAATGATGAAACCGCCACTGACCGGGGTCTGCGGATCGGGCTTGAGCACCACGGCGTTGCCCGCCGCCAGCGCCGGCGCCACCGAACGCAGGGACAACACCAGGGGAAAGTTGAACGGCGAGATCACCCCGACCACGCCATGGGGCAATCGGCGTGCATAGGACAAACGCCCCGCTTCGCTCGGCAGAACCAGACCATGGGGTTGCGACAGCAGCCCGGCCGCCTGATGCAGCAACACGATCGCCTCACGGACCTCATGTTCACCCTTGAACAGGCTGCCGCCACTTTCCCGGGCGATGTA
This sequence comes from Pseudomonas sp. GR 6-02, assembly GCF_001655615.1. GTDB lineage: Bacteria > Pseudomonadota > Gammaproteobacteria > Pseudomonadales > Pseudomonadaceae > Aquipseudomonas. Next base: position 2,745,259 of record NZ_CP011567.1, on the reverse strand, counting down.
CAACGCCAGTTCGGCAAAGTGTTGCTGGGCCAGTGCGGCAGCTTTACGAAAGATCTCTGCGCGTTCCCGTGGCCCCAATGCCGCCCAGGCCGGTTGAGCACGAGCAGCGTTCAGGCTGGCAAACGCGATGTCCGCTGCATCGGCCAAGCCGGTGACGGTCAACACCTCGCCGGTGGCCGGTTCGATGACGCTATGGCTGCCGCCCAATGGACGTAGCCAGTCGCCATTGAAGATGCGTTCACGCCATGGCTCGTCCCGCAGAAAATCGGATGGTTCACTTACCGACATTTCGGTCTCCCGGCTCTTGTGTTTGTCATTGCCTGACGCGGCCTTGCTAAAACGATGCAAGGCGTCTGCGTGGTGAAAGCGCTAGAGCAAGGGCTGTGCCGACTTCCTGCGTCGCGCCGCATTTCAAGTGGCGAAGGCTCTGGCCTGCGGGCTATAGAGGGGTGTTTGCGAATAGGACAAGGTGCTTGGCGTACAGCCGGCAGCTCGCCACTTGTCCAAATGATAAAGTTATGTTTAATAACTGTTTTGCTAGTTGATCATTTCGATCAGTCGACTCGCTCAGGGGCATAACAATGAACAATCCCCATTCGCTGCTTCCTCATCTTGCCGTGCAGGAGGAGCATTTCTCGCCCCGAGGCGACAGTACCCAACTGGCCGAAGGCAACTCACCGACCCTGGCCGAGTTGACCGAATGCCTGTTCTTTTCCCCTGTTGACGGACGTATCTGGCTCAACGACCAGCGCATGCTGCTATTGCACAGCTCATCCTTCGGCGCGCTGCGACGGGAAATTATCGAGCGCCAGGGACTGGAACAGAGCCGAGGCCTGTTTACCCGTACCGGCTATCTCTCCGGCGCGCGCGATGCGCGACTGATCCGCGAGCGCTGGCCAGACGCCGACGCCGCGGCGGTTTTCTCGGCCGGCACGCGTCTGCATACACTCGAAGGCATGACCAAGGTCGAACCCCTGCACTTCAAATTCGACGCCGACTCAGGCTTCTATGAAGGTGAATTCCTCTGGCACCATTCCTGTGAGGCCGACGAACATATCGCCGCCTACGGGATCGGCCAGGATCCGGTGTGCTGGACCGAACTGGGCTATGCCATCGGTTATGTCAGCGGGCTGTTCGGCCGTCTGGTGATCTTCCGCGAAACCGAATGCCGGGGCATGGGCCATGAGAGCTGCCGGGTGATCGGCAAGACCGCCGAGCAATGGGGCGATGTCGAGCAGGACCTGAGTTATCTCACCGCCTCGCCCTCAAGTACCGCACCCAAACAGCCTCAAGCCCCGGCGCCCGCCCCCCAGGATGACGACAGCGAAAACCCCGGCGGACCAAAACCGATTGGCGCCAGCGCGGCCTTCAATGCCGCTACCCTCGCCTTGCAGCGCGTGGCGCCGACGCCCGCCACGGTGTTGTTCAGCGGCGAGTCCGGGGTCGGCAAAGAGTTGTTCGCCCGTCAGTTGCACCAGTTCAGCCCACGCCATCAAGCACCTTTCGTGGCGCTCAACTGCGCCGCCATCCCGGACAATCTGATCGAGGCTGAACTGTTCGGTGTCGAACGTGGCGCCTACACCGGCGCGACCCATTCGCGCCCCGGACGCTTCGAGCGCGCCCAGGGCGGCACGCTGTTTCTCGACGAAATCGCCAGCCTCAGCCTGCCGGGTCAGGGCAAGTTGCTGCGTGCATTGCAGGAGCGGGAGATCGAGCGCATCGGCGGTGGCCAGCCCATCAAGGTCGACGTCCGGGTGGTGGCGGCCACCAATGTCGACTTGCGCAAAGCCGTGGCGGCCGGAGAATTTCGCGAAGACTTGTTCTACCGGCTGAATGTCTACCCCATCGTGCTGCCACCGCTGCGCGAACGTCGCGACGACATTCCGTTGCTGGTCAACGCGTTCCTGCGGCGCTTCTGTCAGGCCTACGCCCGCAAACCCGCCGGCCTGACCATGCGCGCACTCAAGGTGTTATTGCGCTATGACTTCCCCGGCAACGTACGAGAACTGCAGAACCTGGTGGAGCGCGGCCTGATCGCCAGCGAAGACGGCCAAGCCATCGATCTGATCCACCTGTTTCGCAACGAACCCATGCCGCAGGATGCGTACTCTCTGGACGACAATGGCAGCCTCGCCGCAACCGACCAGAGTCCCGCCGGCACACAGCCTCGCCCGGCCTTGCTGGAGACCCTGGCTCGCCTGGAACACTTCTCCATTGAAGGGCTGGAGTCGCGCCTGATCGATGAAGCGCTGCAAAAAAGCCAAGGCAATCTGGCCGCTGCCGCGCGACTGCTGGGTTTGAGTCGTGCGCAGTTTGCCTATCGACTGAAAAAATACCGACAGGCATCGGCTTGATTCAGGCGGGTCAATGCACGCTGAACAGTGCGTAAAAGATTAATGAAATTAACTATTAAGCCTGAGGACGCTCGCCATCAGCCAACGAGACTTTTCGCTTCCGGGATAAACGCGCACTACAGAAATTAGCGCTTTAAAAGTTTTACCCGATTAAGTATTTTGCATGGATGATTGGGCGACATGCGCCCCCTTTATTCATAGCGACAAGGGATCAACCGTGAGCGGACTGCGTGAACGTCAGAAAGTCGAACGACGCCAAGCCATCAGCAAGGCGGCGATCGAACTGTTCGAGCGTCAAGGTTTCCAGAACACCACCATCGAACAGATCGCCAACCAGGCTGGGGTGTCGGCGCCCACCGTGTTCAAGTATTTCGGCAACAAGCAGGAAATCATCCTGGAAATCCTGCACGACGCCGACCAGCGCGCACTCAAGGACACCCGCAACCAGATCCCTGAAATTGAGGATCCGGTCGACGCCCTGTGCTACCTGGAACGCCTGCTGACCGGTTACGCCCTGGAAGTCATGCATCCCAGTCTCTGGCGTGAACTGCTGCCGTTGATTCTATTTGGTGGTGATAACGGACTGCCCGAAGGTTATCGGGCCATGAACGATGCGCTCAGGGCCGAAATCAGCGGTTTACTCAGAGAACTGCAACAGGCCGGCAAGCTACGCGCCGACCTCAACGTCGACCTGGCCGCCTTCCTGTTGAACGACTACTCACACCTGCAGTTGTTCAGGCTGGTCAACCAGGAACAGCCGGACATCGAGTCACACTCCGCCCAGGTAAGGCGTATCACCGAGCTGCTCTTTTACGGAATGCGGGCCTGAGAACGCCAGCCTCCTCCCAGACTGGCTGCATGCCATAGCCGAGGCGCGTCATCGCTGGCGAGCCCGGCGTCACGATGATCAGCGGTTGGTCTTGATGGTGGTCCAGGTGCGGGTGCGGATCCGCTCCACGGCTGCCGGCATGGGCTGCAGAGCGAACAGTGTTTTGCGCGCTTCGTCCGGCACATACATGTTGGGGTTATTACGGATCTCGGCGTTCACCAGTGCGGTGGCGTCCTTGTTCGGATTGGGGTAACCGATCTTGTTGCTGATCCGGGCAATGACGTCAGGGCGCAGGATGTAGTTGATGAACTCATAGGCTTCTTTGGTATGGGGGGCGTTGGTCGGCACCATCATCACGTCCGACCACATCGGCGCGCCTTCCTTGGGTAACGCCATCTCCACCCTGACGCCCTTGCCGGCCGCATCGGCCAGTTGCTTGGCCAGCGCCACGCCACCCGACCAGCCGACGGCTACGCAAATGTCACCGTTGGCCAGGTCCATGCCGTAGCGTGAGGAGTTGAAGTAGGTGATGTGCGGGCGAATCTTCATCATCGCCGCCTGGGCCTGCGGGTAGTCTTCGCGCTTCTGGCTGTTGGGGTCGAGGCCCTTGTAGTGCAAGGCGATGGGCACGATTTCATTGGCCGCGTCGAGGAAACCGACACCGCAACTGGCCAGCTTGGCGAGGTTCTCTTCCTTGAAGATCATGTCCCAGGTGTTCATCTGCACATTGGCGCCCAGGACTTGCTGAACCTTGTCGACGTTGTAGCCGATCAGCGTGGTGCCCCATAGATACGGTGCTGCGTAGCGGTTGCCCGTATCACCGGCAGCTTCCAGGGTTTTCATGAACTCCGGGTCCAGGTGCCGCCAGTTCGGCAGCTGGTTGCGGTCCAGCGGCTGGACGGCACCGGCGGCGATCAGGTGACTCAGGTTGGCGCTGCCGGGGTACACCACGTCATACCCGGAATTGCCGGTCAGCAGCTTGGACTCCAGGGTTTCGACACTGTCAAAAACGTCGTAGATCGGACGGATGCCCGTTTCCTCCTGGAAGCTCTTGAGCACTTCAGGTGGCAGGTATTCGATCCAGTTGTAGATCCGCACCGTGCGCTCTTCAGCCAGGCACACACCGCTGGCCAGCAACGACACTACAGCGCCCAATAAGGTGTTACGCAAAAACGTGTTCATGGTGAAGCACTCCTGCGCGGCCGCGAAGGCTCGCGGCACTTAATAGCGGTAGGTGAAGTACAGTTCCAGCGCACTGAATTTCTGGTCATCGCCGAACACCTGCCTGGCAGCGGCCAGCGGCTTGACCCAGTTATAGGAGAGCGACGTATAGAACGACGGCGTCGGGGTCCAGTCGAGGAAAACCACACTCTCGTCCGCAAAGCGCCGATCGCTGACCTGCGCACCCATGTAGTTTTTCTCGTCCAGCCAGAACTGATAGTGGATCGCGCCGAGGGTCAGCGTTTCATTGAGGTGGGTCTTGAGCGAGAACTGCTGGACGTTTTCGTTGCTGTTGAACAGCAGGTAGTTGCCGACGACATCCCCCACCAGCCAGGTGCTCCAGTCGACGAAGCCCTTGCTCAGTGACTCCCAGGCTTTCTGCCGGTTGTCGGCGAGGTTGTCGTCGCCGGAAAAACTGGCGTAGCGATAGCCGATCACCGGGGTCAGCGGCAACGTGTTGAAGGCGTAATCCGCCTGACCGTACCAGGCGTTGGCATCGTAATCCACGCCTTCACCACTGCCCCGTTCCACGGCGTATTCGGCATTCAGGGTCAAGTCCGGCACGCCCGGTACTTTGGCCTTCAACGCACGCACGTTGTACACCTGCATCCCGTCCCGGCGTCGTGGCAGTGTACTGCCCTTGGGCCCCAGCGCGTTGACCTTCATCGCCATGGCCCCCAGTGTCACCTGGTCGTCGAGGTTGTAGTCCAGGTTAGCGCCGGTCATGCGGAAGTCACCCAGATCGTCATCGACCCGCAAGGTGAAGGCCTGGGTCTTCAATGCGCCATGATCCCAGGCCAGGATGGCCGAATCCTTGAAGGCGGTTCTGGGGCCAAGCCAGTAGGCGCCGTCCTTGAGTTGGTCGAGGTTACCGTCCATGACGATGAAGCCGGTGCCGATCATGTAGTTCTGGCGACCGGCTGTGAGCGTCCACTCCCCGGCCCGGAAACCACCGTAGAGTTCTTCGGTGGCTACATCACCATCAGAGCTGCGGGTGAAGCCGCCGGCATCGCCGTCGCCAAAGGTGGTCGCCGCCACCAGCGAGCCACCGGCCAACAGGCTGAAGTCTGGCTGCAGGGCGTATTCCAGCTTGACGCCGGGCTTGACGTAGAGCTCCTGCCAGTCGATTTTCGTACCGCCATTCTTGCCACTGCGCGCATCGACGCGGCCGCTGCCGAAGTTGACGTTACGGGTGGAAAGGGTCGCACCGCCGGCAGTGAAGTTGACCTCACCCTTGAGGTTGCCATCCTCGAAGGTGTAGCCCGCCAGTGCGACTTGGGCGGTCAGGGGTAAGCCGACCGCTAAGAGCGTTCGAGAGAAACGCGTCATGAGAACCATATGAAGCTCCTGTGTGATTATTGTTGTTACAGGGCAGTGAATGGCGGCGCAAAGCGCCGCCAACACCTGGTCGAGCCAGGCGAATAGGTCGCAAACTTCTTGTCGTTATGAGGCGTTTCAGTGAGTAAGGTGCGCGGCGATGGCACGCAGCATGCGCACGCTGTCAGCATCGAACGGGCTGACAGCCTCGGTCAGCGATGACTGCTTGACGATCACCACACCGGACGGCTTATCGACGAACAGGTACTGGCCGTGGATACCGCCGGCCATGATCGCCTGACTGTGGTCGTTGAAGACGTACCACTGGCTGCGGTAGGAAGCGTCAGGGGTCCATTGGGAGAACTCGGAGTTTTTGGCGTAGATCGCTGGATCGGAGCCGGAGCAAATGCGTGCAACCGTCTCGGTCGACAGCAATTGCAGCCCATCATGGCGACCGTCGTTGGCCAGCAGCCGACCGAACCGCGCCATGTCTCGCAAGGTGGCGTTGAAACCGGCACCGGCAACGCTACGCCCCCAAGGATCGGCCATGAAGTAGCCGTCGCGCTCACACCCCAACTGGCTCCAGATGTCTTGCAGCAATTGATTGCAAGCCTTGCCCGAAGCGCGCTCCATGACCCAGGCCAGGGCTTCGGTGGTGGCGGTCACGTAATGGAAAAAGCCGCCGTGACTGCCGCGTTTTTTCAGCGACGGCAGGTACTGATACAGCGACTCGAACTGAGCGTACTGCGCAGGTGCCGGCTGGAAACCGCAGGCATAGCCGTACTGCGAGCTCTCGGAGTTGGGATCGTCATAGACTTCGCTGTAGTCGATGCCCACGGCCATGTCGAACAGCTGGCGCACCGTGGCATCGCCAAACGCGCTGCCCAACAGTTCGGGCACGTAAAACGCCGCCGGCAACTCCGGATTGAGGATGCCATCGCAGACCAGTTGCTCCCCCAGGGTGCCGATCAGCGACTTGGTCACCGAGAACATGACGTGCCGGTCGCGGGGACGCTGGCCGTTGAAGTAACGCTCGAACAGCACGGTGTCGCCCTGCATCACCAAAAAGGCGTCGGTCTGACTGACCACCAGATGATCGATGACACTGACGCTCAAGCCACATTCACTGTCGAAGTGCAGTTCATCCAGCGCTTGTGGCGCTTCCTTCAAGACGCTGACCGGTCCGCCACCCGCCTCCACATCAATGGAGGGACGCAGGCGCGCCAGATTGCGGAACCCCCACTGATTGAACGGTGGACGCATCCAGTTGTTCCAGGTGACGCGGCGTTTCGGCTCGGCCGGAAAACCCTGCATAAACGAAGGCGCCAAGCGCCTGTGGAGTGACGATTCATTCGTCTCAATGTAAAGACTGGCCAGCAACGGCACGGTGTTCTGACTCATCGGGTTTCCCCTGCAAAATGACTCTGCGTGAAAGCAGATGCAGGGAAATAATTACCCGGTATTATTTTTTAGTCAATAAAACATTTATCAGATAAAAATATTTTAAACGCTGTGCTTTGATGGGGGGCAAACACGGCGTTCAGCGCCCGTTACTCCTGCGCCAGCCCTGCCAACCGGGGGGTAATTGGGTGCTAAATGCCCTCGCAGGGTGCTGATACCAGGCGTAGGATCAATACGATGACGGCTTATCACGCATCGTTGGAAGGTGACTTCCAACCCATCTGCATTCACGCGCAAACGCAAGACATTTACCGCCGCACTGTAAGGCCGCGCGACCCTTCGCAGTACAAGGGCCGTGTTCTCACAACAACAAAAGCGAGGTGAAATCATGTCTGGTAATCGTGGTGTCGTGTATCTCGGCGCAGGCAAGGTCGAGGTGCAAACCATCCCCTATCCGAAAATGGAAGACCCGCGCGGCAAGCGCATTGACCATGGCGTGATCCTGCGCGTGGTTTCGACCAATATCTGCGGCTCCGACCAGCATATGGTGCGTGGCCGGACCACGGCCCAGGTCGGGCTGGTGCTTGGCCATGAGATCACCGGCGAGGTCATCGAGAAGGGCCGTGACGTGGAAAACGTGCAGATCGGTGACCTGGTATCGGTGCCGTTCAACGTCGCCTGCGGCCGTTGTCGCAGTTGCAAGGAGCAGCACACCGGCGTCTGCCTGACGGTCAATCCGGCGCGCCCCGGCGGTGCCTATGGCTATGTGGACATGGGTGACTGGGTTGGCGGCCAGGCCGAATATGTGTTGGTGCCGTATGCCGACTTCAACCTGCTGAAGCTGCCCGACCGCGACAAGGCAATGGAGAAAATCCGCGACCTGACCTGCCTCTCCGATATCCTGCCGACCGGCTACCATGGCGCGGTGACCGCCGGTGTCGGCCCTGGCAGCACGGTGTATATCGCCGGCGCCGGTCCGGTCGGACTGGCTGCCGCCGCCTCCGCCCGTCTGCTGGGTGCGGCGGTGGTGATAGTCGGCGACGTCAATCCGCTGCGCCTGGCGCATGCCAAGGCCCAGGGCTTCGAGATCGCCGACCTGACCCTGGACACTCCGCTGCACGAGCAAATCGCCAACCTGCTCGGTGAGCCGGAAGTCGATTGTGCGGTCGATGCGGTCGGCTTCGAAGCCCGTGGCCACGGCCATGACGGCGCGCAGCACGAGGCCCCGGCCGATGTGCTCAACGCGCTGATGGGCGTGGTGCGGGTCGCCGGCAATATCGGTATCCCCGGTCTGTATGTCACCGAAGACCCGGGTGCGGTCAACAAAGCCGCCAAGCATGGCAGCCTGAACATCCGTTTCGGCCTCGGCTGGGCCAAGTCCCACAGTTTCCACACCGGCCAGACCCCGACGATGAAGTACAACCGTCAGCTGATGCAGGCGATCATGTGGGACCGGATCAAGATTGCCGAGGTCGTCGGTGTACAGGTGATCAGCCTGGACGACGCGCCGCGTGGTTACCACGAGTTCGATGCCGGGGCGCCGAAGAAATTCGTCATGGATCCGCATAAGCTGTTTACCGCGGCCTAAGGAATGGGTTGGGACAAGGGCAGCTTTTGAGCTGCCCTTTTTATGGCCGTTTATAACGTTAGAAACAGCGCCGAGGTCCAGACTCGGGATTGATCGCGCTGCCGGGCGCAGATGAACAATGGATGTTCACGCCCCTGCTCCAGATTCAATCGGGCAAGCTCGATTTGCCCTTGCAGTTCACGAGGCAGCGGCCCAGCGGTTGTCCTTTCGAGGGACACCTTCAACTCCGCGCCCGGCAGCTCTTCGGTCACTTGCGATTGCACCAGCAACTCATCGCCGGACAACTCCATCAGCACCGTCGGCGCATGCACGTAAGGTTGCGGTTCAGACGGGTCGCCGACCTTGATGTAGTTATCGATGCGGCTATGAACCTGCAGCGTGGCGCCGGCCAATTGCGACAGGTCGATTTCGATGCTGTCGGTGTCGCCGTTGGTGTCGGTGCGAAAGGCCAGAACCGTTGCGTCCTTGCGCCATACAGTTTGTTCGGGGTGATCGAGACCCAAGGCGCGAAAGCCGTTGATGACCGCACCCGTCACGCGAATCTCGCCGGTCCAGTAGGCGCCGCGATAACGGTCCTTGATCCTTGCGCCGCCCAGGCGCAGACGAATACGTTGGCTGGAAAAACCCAATTCCTGATGCAGGTTGCGCGACCAGATCAGCTTGTCGCCATCGAACAGATCGACCTGCTCCCAGCCCGCCTCTCCGAGCAGTCGATAGTCCAGCGTGGCATTTGCATCGGCGGTGAACACTTCACCCATGAAATGCTGGCCCTGGCGCAGGCTGGCAAATGAACGCTCGCCGGTGGTGGCAAAAGTGCGACGGGCGCGAAATGCCTTGCCAACACTGGCTCGATCGAAGGCCTCGGCCACCACGCCAGTCAGCCCGCCGCGAGAGCCGAACACCGCCGTGGCCGGAACACCACCGCCACAACGCCCCTGATGCTCATCGCTGTTCGCCGCGGCACCCACTCGATAGCCACGCTGAAGCGCTTCGGCGTAGACCCAATGGAACTGCCCCCAGGCCGAGCCGACCTCGATCAGGCGCTCCAGCTCCGGATGGTGCCAGTCGAGGTTGCAACGGCGTCCGCCGACGTGAGGCATCATCAAATGCCCTTCGGGGTCCTTGGCATAGGCGGCATACAACTCATCCACCGGCCAGGCACCCGGCTTGATGGTGCCGGCGGTGAACTCGTTCCACTCGAAAGAACGCACCAGCCGCCCTTGATTGTCGAAGGGAAACTCGGGTTTGCGGTCATGCAGGAACACCACATTACGGTCGCCGCCCGCGCAAGAGTTGCCGCACCATTCGGTGCCGGGATAGCAAACAAATCGTCCTGGTTCATTGAGTTCGTGAATCAGGTTGACCGCCTGATCCCAGCGCTGCTCAGTGATATTGAAATCATTGGCGGTGTAACCGAGGACATCGAGCCCGGCGACATCGCGACCGTAGCTGAGGTTGTACAAGGTGTCGTTGGTGCCCACCGTGTCATCGGAGTGCACATGCAGGTCGGCGTACAGCGGGCGCAATGCAGTGCCAGCCGGATCGACCGTGACAAACGCCCGAGCGGCACGCACAAAAGGTACCGCCACCTCGGCCGACAAGCGCCACTCCCCCACCGCACCAAGATCAAAACCTTCAAGCCGGGCAGTCGCCCAACCTTCAGCCGCCAGGGTGAACGGTTGTTGTCGCTCCCCCCCTTCGGGATCAACCAGAGTCAGGACACCTTGGAGCGGCAAGTTGCGGCAGGTGTTGCCCCAGGCATCATCCACCCTGAGCAGTACGTCGAACGCCTCACCCGCGCTGACCAGGCGAGGCACGATCAACTGCACGCTTTGCGCCGGTCCCGGCACGATGTTCAGCAGCGGGTCACCCGGCACCTCGGCAAATTTCGAGCTGCCCAGCGGGTCGATGAACAAACGGAAACGGAAGTCCTTCTCGACAAAACTCTGCACCCGCGTACCCGCGCCGCCCTGACGACGATCGCCCAGGCGAATGATTATTTTGTCTCCCGGATTCAGGTAACCGTCGATGATGTCGATGATGATCGCTTTCTGAAACGGCCGTTCATGCCCCTTCTGGTCGAAGCGCACTTTCAGATGCTGCACAGAGGCCTGGCTCTGGCCAGGGACCAGCTCGCCTGCCTGATATTCGGCGCTGACATAGTTGGGGCCAGTCGGATTCGAGGTCTGGAACAAGGCCCAGTCGGAGTAGAACTTGAAGGCCAGTTTCAGCCAGGCGCCGTCCGCAAGGCCGCTGCCGCCGACCTCGTAGACCAAGGTGATTTCATCCCATTGGCCAGCAATCAGCGTGTCACGATCACAGTGGATGCTGCCCAGAAACGGGCGTTGTTTGTTGCATTCGTAGAGGCCTTGAGGGGCAATGTAATACCCGGCTTCGCGGGGATCGAAAACGTTACTCACATGACACCTCGTGCAGTGGTCCACTGAAGGTTTGAAGGGGGTTGAAGTCAAATGACGATGCTTACTGCACTCGCCATTTCTGGTAATGACGCTCGATACGCCTGAACACAAAACTCTCCATCAGCCAGGCAATCAGGCCGATCACCACAATGCCCAGCAGCACCTGACTGCTGTTGCCGATCTGCCCACCCGTCGACACCATCCAGCCGATGCCCTGGGACGCACCGATCATTTCCGCCGCGACCAATGCCCTCCAGCCCTGGCTGAAGCCGATGCGCAACGCCGCCGTCACGAAGGGCAGCGAGGCCGGCAGGTAAACGTGGGCCAGCAGTTGCCAGCGGTTGGCGCCCAAGGTGCGTGCCGCACGGACTTCACCGCCGCGGATACTCTGCACGCCCTCCTGAATGGTCACGGCCATGGGGAACATCGCGGCAATGAAAATCACCAACACGATGGAGACATAGCCCAAGCCAAAAATGATCATGATCAGCGGCGCCCAGGCGATCGGCGGGATGGCCATGAACAGGCTGTTGAGCGGCGAGATGAAATCGCGAAAACGCGAGGACAGGCCACCGGCAGCACCCAGCAGAATCGCGACGATCACCGCCGTGCAAAAGCCGCCAACCTCTTCAAGGACGCTGGCCCGCAGGTGCTGCCACAGCGAACTGTCGCCCAGCCAGCGCACAGCCTCGCGGGCAACATCCCATGGCTGCGGCAGGATGTAAGTGGGAAAGCGACTGGCCAGGGCCATCCAGATCAACAGCAGGAATGGCAGTGACGCCCATCCCCAATTCGGTTTTGGCAAGGACATGACAGACTCAGTGCGAGGCTTTTTGCAGGTAGGAGGTATCCACGATCTGTTCGGTCTTGAGCGTGGTATCGATAAAACCCAGGTCGTGGGAGTAATTCATCAGGCGCTGGATGAATTGAATATCCGCAGGCTGCAAGTCCGCTGACCAGCCCAACCGGGTACGTGCCTGGGCGACGATGGCTTGCGGGGCGATGGTCTTGCCGTCTACGCCTTGCACCGCTTCAAGCTTGAACGCCTCGGCGATGATTCGATTCGACTCATCGGGGTGCTCGTTGAGAAAGGCGATGGCCTTGCGGTGCGCACGCAGCAGCTTCACCACATCGTCCGGTCGCTCCTGCAAGGTTTTGGGTAAGGCGATCACCACGTACCAAGGGTAATTCGGCAGCGCCTGATTGACGTCGAGCAGGATCCGGCTCGACCCGCGCAACAACGACTGGCTGACAAAGGGTTCCCAGGAAAACGCCGCATCGACAATGCCGCGCTCCAGCGCCGCGTTCATATTGCCGGGTGGCATGTCGATGATGTCCAGATCCTTGTCAGGATTGAGCCCGGCCTTTTCTTTCAGCACATAGCCGCGCAGCAGCACATCCATGCCACTGCCCTTCTTGACCCCGGCCAGTTTTTTCCCCTTGAGTTCATCCAGGGCGGTAACCGGACTCTTGGCGTCGACAATCACCGCAGCCTGACCGTAATTGACCTTGGCCAGAATCCGGCTTTGCAGCCCCCGGGAAAACCATTGATACACCGGCGGCGTACCGACATAGGCCACATCCAGCTCGCCAGCGGCCAGCGCCTGCTGGATTACCGGACCATCGCCCAAGGCCTTGAGATCGACATTCAAGCCTTCCTCGCGGTAGTAGCCCTGTTTGTCGGCGATCAACGCCGGGGCGTTGGCCATGGCGAATACGTAACCCACACGCAAGGGTTTCTCTTCGCCAGCCACGGCGAATACGCTGCTTGCCAAGGCGGCAACAGACAAGGAAAGGGCAAGCAGCGAATGTTTGATCATGCTGTCAACTCAGGTTGGCGGGTTGGGTAAGCGGAGGCTGCAGGCACTTCCATGACCTGGGAAATGCGCTCCATCAGCTCATTGCGGTAATCGAGAAAGGCCGGCAACCGGCGGGTTTTGAGGTTGGAGCGAGGGCGCGGCAAATGAATATTCAGTTCGCTGTGGATACCGCCGGGGGCGATGTTGAGCACGATGACCCGATCCGCCAGAAACACCGCTTCGTCGATATCGTGGGTAATGAACAGCACCGTCTGACCCAGTTCGGCCCAGATGCGCAAGGTCTCTTCGTTCATGCTGTTGCGGCTGATGGCATCCAGTGCAGCGAATGGCTCATCCATCAGCAACACGCTGGGCTCCAATGCCAGGGTCCTGGCGAGGGAAACCCGCTGCTGCATGCCGCCAGACAACTGATGCGGCAACCGATGCGCGGCATTCTCCAGACCGACCAGACGCAGGTACTGCAAGGCTTGAGAACGCTGCTGCGATTCGTTGATCCGAGCCGCCATTCGCAGGCCGAAACGGACGTTTTCCAAGGCGCTCAACCAGGGAAACAACTGCGGCGCCTGAAACACATAACCCAACTCCGAACGCTCTGGACGCACCGCCGTCTGGTTGATACTGATCTGACCACTTTGCGGTTGCACAAAACCTGACAACAAGTTCAGCAAGGTGGTTTTCCCGCAACCGGATGGCCCCAGGATCGCAACGAACTCACCGGGCCTGGCGTTCAGGCTGAAAGAGGAAAACACGCGATGCCCATTGGGGTAGCTGAAGCTGATGTCATCGACCGTCAGCGCATCGGCTTGCTGCTGTGCGTAAGGGAGGGTTTTGAACATGGCAAGTGTCGTCAGGTCGTTTACAATGGGAATACCTGACATAATACGTATTAATACAAGTCGTCCCAATAACCTATTTTTATAACCTTAGAAGTGAAGGCGCACCGCCCTCCTCCAAGGCCATGGAAACCGACAGTGTCTACGTCCATTCTTCGCGACAGCACCACCTCACTCTACGAGCAGATTGCCCAGCAATTGCTGGAAGAGATTCAACGTGGCGACTTTGAGCCCAGCGGCAAGCTGCCGTCAGAAGCAGAGCTGGGTAAACGTTTTGCGGTGAGCCGCGTCACCGTTCGCCTGGCGGTGGGCAAACTCAGCGACGACGGCGTGGTAGAGCGCAAACAAGGCAAAGGCACCTTCGTGGCGGCCAAACAGGTGCGGCACGGCCTGGACGCGTTGCGTAGTTTTCATGAAGCCTTGTTGCTGCAAGGGCTCGAACCGAGCATGCGCGTCATCAGCCATACCCTGCAGCCGGTTCCAGAGGCATTGCGTGGTTTGTTTGAAGAAGCGGACGATTGCCTGCTTCTGGAACGACTGCATTTCGTCGATGACGAACCCATCGCACTGGGCCGCAGCCATTTACCAGCCGAATTGGCCAGCGTGGTCTGGACTGAAGTCGAGCATCAACCGATTTACTCCATTCTCGAGTCGATCACTGGCATGGCGGTCACCCGAGCCGATCTGGCGATCCGCGCGCAAGAAGCCGATAAACACCTGGCCAGTGCCTTGCACATCAAACGTGGCGCGGCACTGCTGGTCATGGAGCGCACCTCCTGGTTTGCCGACGGTCGCTGCTGCGACCGTACGACCTTCTACATCCGCCCGGAACGTTATGCCTTTGTCTTGAGTGGTGTCTTCAAGTCCAGACCCGCCAGCTGAATCAGTGCACCCGCAGGAATGCCCGCCTCAATCGCCAATTCAACCCGACGCATGGCGGTCAATGGGGTTTCCATCGCCGGTTTGATTCTCACCGTGCCGTGGGTTTCATTGGCCCGGGAGCTCAAGGCTTTTGAGAAAGCCTGCGACCAGCGCGTTGAACACCTCGCCTTGATCATCGTGTACATAGTGACTGGCGCCTGCGACCTCCACCGTCTGGACGTACGGATTGCTGGCGCTCATCGCCTGCAACATCGCGGGTGGCAGAAAGTCCGAGCGGCCGCCGCGAATGAACAGGGTCGGGCAATCCAGCGCGCGTACCGCCGGCCATAGGTCCGTCGGCTCGATACTCAGGCGCGCCTCGGCAATACCCTGCTGATCATGGCGCCAGGTGATCACGCCATCGCTCTCTTTCATCGAATGAGTGAGCCTTGATGCCAGGCCCTGTTCCGACAACCCAGGGCGCGAAGCCTGCCAGAATGTGCGGGCCGCCTCCCAGCTATCGAACTGCAAAGGCGTCTGGCTCATTTCGCGGCGAATGCGCGCGGCGCCATCGCCCTGGATTGAGGAGCCGGGGCCGATGTCCTCGATCATCAAGCCAATCAATCGCTCCGGATTTTGCCGCGCATATTCAAGGGCGTTGGCGCCCCCTAATGAGTGCCCCAGCAATACAAAACGCGACAAGCCAACATGGGCGACCAAGTCCTCGAGGTCCTCGACATACGACTGCGTGTGGTAGCTGCCGGGCGCGGCCCAGTCACTCAGTCCTCGACCGCGCTGGTCCAGGGCATAGATGCAGTAGCCTGCACCCAGAGATTGCACCAGCGATTCCCAGGTTTGGGCATAGGCCCGCAAGCCATGCAATAGCACCAGAGGCACACCGGTGGATTCACCCCAGCGCAAAAAGTGCAGGCGCAAGCCAGATCGGTTGGTAAAGAAACAGCTGTCAGAAGGCATCGTTTGGTTCCTTATATGCGTGGCTTCGACCGACCTAGAAACGATCGAACCGATAAGGGCTTGGATCAATGATCGGCGCATGACCGCTGACGAGATCCGCCGCGAGGTGACCTGCCGCCGGCGACGTGCCGAAGCCGTGCCCCGAGAAGCCGGTGGCCACGGTCAGCCCCGGAATCTGCGCGACCGGCCCAATGACAGGATTCGAATCGGGTGTGACATCAATAGTGCCTGCCCAGGCCTGGGCGATCCGCGCCTGTTCAAACACCGGCCAGGCCGCAATGAGGTTGTTCATCGCATCGTTATTGAGCCGCGGGTTGGCGGCCGGGTCCTGCACCCTGACGCGCTCGAACGGGCTGACACTGTCGGATTTCCAACGCCGGGCAAGCGCCAGGTCATTGAAAAAAGGCTTGCCCAACGACACGTTCAGAACGCTGCGTTGCGCACGGAACTGCGGCATGTATTGCTTGGCAAGCAACAGGTGGTCGAGGGTCAGGAAGGCATCCAGTTTGCCGCGCTGGGTAATGATGAAGCCGCCGTCCTTGTGCTTGCGAAACGAAAAGTCCGGTGCGCCGACAGCAATTTCCGTCGGCCCCTCCATTGGGTGAGTACGTAGCACCGAGCAGGTCAAGGGCAAGGTCGGCAACGACACACCGAGGTTGCCCAGAAAACGCCGTGACCACATCCCCCCAGCCAGCAGCACATGATCACAGCGAATCTCACCTTGCTCGGTGACCACGCCACTGACGGTGCCAGCGGACATTTGCAGCGTCCGTACCGCGCACTGCTCGATAATCACCACACCCAGGGCCATGGCGGCCTTGGCGATAGCGCTGCTTGCCAGCGTCGGTTCGGCACGCGCATCGGACGGCGTGAAGATGCCACCGGCCCATTCACCCACGCCACCGGGCACCAACGCGTCAATCTCGCGCTTGCTGAGCAGCCGTGAATCCAGCGACAAATGCTCCACCGACTTGAGCCATCCCTCATGCATCGCCATCTGCGATGGGTTGCGGCCCACGAACATGATGCCCTCCTGGCGATACCCGACATCCGCCCCTACCCGCTCAGGCATCTTTGCCCACAGACGGTCAGCGGCGAGGGCCAGGGGGATATCGGCCGCATGGCGGCTGGTCTTGCGTACCCAGCCCAGGTTGCGTGACGACTGCTCGCCGGCGATACGACCTTTTTCCAGCACCACCACCGCAATATTGCGTTCGGCCAATGTCAACGCTGCAGTCAGGCCGATAATCCCGCCGCCAATGATGACGACGGAGGTTGCGGAGGGAAACACGGTAGACGTTTTCACGGGCGCTATAGTGGGTGCCATGATCAAGACTCGGTAAACGAATGAGGTAGGCCACGCCTGCGCATGGCCGCGTGACAGTTACTGCGACAGTCGAATGACTTCAACTTGCGCCTTCGACGCGTTGCGATACGCCGTCACTTCCAGCTCCACCTTGTAGACCGTCGACCCCAAGGGCGGACAGGTGACGGTGCTGGCAGGGTCAACGCCGCGAAACTTTTCGCCGATCAGGGTCATCACAGCCGGTACGTCCTTGGGGTCCTGGATGAACACCCGCGAACACACCACGTCCGCCAGGCTCGCATCGACCGCCGCCAGGGCCGCCTCGATGTTGGCAAACACTTGATGCGTCTGCTCGAGGATACCTTCCGGAATCAGCTTGGTTTGTGGGTTGCGGCCTGCGGTGTTGGACACGTAGATCCAGTTGTCCACGACCACCAGGCGCGAATAGCTGGCCTGATCTTCAAACGGGGAACCGGTCTTGAGCTTGATGATTTTTGTCATGTGGAATGCCTCGTCAATATTAGTGATGGCTGGCTTAGCGCAGAACCGGGGTTTCCCACAGGTTCAAGGTGACGCCGATGCCTTTTTCGATGGCGTTGCGGTAAACCACCGTGCCCCAGGCCACGTCTTCCACGGGCATTCCGCCCACCGACATGATGATGATTTCTTCATCGTTCTTACGGCCTTGCGCGGCCCCGGCGATGATCTTGCCAATGTCCTCGACGTCTTCGAGCCGCATCTTGCCTTCGGCAATCATGTCCATGAAGCGCACGCCAATCACCGGCACGCAGTGATGCGCAGGCTTGGGCAGTTCTTCAAACCAGGCTTGGTAGAGACCGGTGTTGTCCAGCACCTTGCGTACGTCGCGCTGTTCCATCCCGTCGTCAAGGGAGCAGGATGCAGGCATCGCGAGGAAGGCACCTGGCTTGACCCATTCGCGTTTCACAATTGGGTAGGTTGTGGGATCGCCCACCTCACCGGAGCTACAATAAGTAACAAGGTCGGAGTCACGAACCACCGCTTCAAGGGTGTCGACCACTTCGATCGTGGTGACCTGCGGATAGGTTTCCTTGACCCAGGCGATAAAGTTATCGAGGCTCTTCTGGCCACGACCCTTGATCTTCAGTGTGTCGATATGCGGGCATACCGCGATGAATGCCGCCAGTGTGGTCTTGCCCATTACACCCGGGCCGAGCAGGCCGACGACTTTCGAGTCCTTGCGTGCCAAGTGGCGCGCGCCCACGCCGGGAATCGCACCGGTGCGGTACGCGGACAGCAGGTTGGCCGACATATGGGCCAGCGGTGCGCCGGTGTCGGGGTCGTTCAAGGTAAACATCAGAATCGAGCGCGGCAGGCCTTTTTCGCGGTTGGCGATATTGGAGCCGTACCACTTCACGCCTGCGGTGCAAAAGCTGCCGCCCAGGTAGGCAGGCATGGCCATCATGCGTCGGTCAGCCGTGGGCTTGGGCATGTTCGGGAAGGGTGAATCCTGCGGGAAGATCACCATCGCGCCATGGGAGTCATTGTTCGGACCGGCCATACGATAGTCACCGGCATAGAGCAGGCCGAACATCTCCTCCATGGTGTTCACGCACGCCAGCATGTCAGTCACGCCCGCGCGGATCATGTCCTGCTCGGAGAGGTAGATGAAGTCGATTTTTGTATTTGTAGACATAGTTATTCTCGGGCTGAAGGTGATATCGCTGCGGTAGGCGCAGCTCCACGCTGTCGACCTCGAGTATCAGGGCGCGTTTTTCGGCGGTATTGTAAATTTCGGACATGCCCGATTGACCGACGCGCAACAGTTGGCGTGATTAATGCGTGAAAACTTCCGTATCGCTGCTCATCGAAGGTGCAACCATGATCAAACAGTGCGCGCCGCCTCCCAGGCACCACACTGCGAACGAACAGCCCTGGTTCGTGCTCAACTCTTCACGGTATTCGGTCATGCCCTCCGAACACCCGGCGATTTCGCATTTCTATGCCTTCGATGTGGCTCAGTCAGCCAACCTGCTGGCCGTGCCGGACGGTTGCGTGGATATTGTTTTCGACTGTGATGCAACACGCCCTTCCGCCCGGATCTGTGGCACGCCGCTGGCTGCCCAAGCGGTCGAGTTACACCAGAACCATCACTACTTCGGCGTGCGCTTTTCACCGGGCGTCATTCCCGGATTTATCAATGTGCTGGCCGAGGAATTGACCGAACGGGAACTCGACCTGCTGGAGGTCTCGGGGTTCGCCCAGCGCATCTTCGAAAATATCGTTCAAGCACCGCTGCTGGGCGATCAGATGCGGCTGTTCAACGACTACCTCGCCCCCCGCCTGATGGGGAGAACGTCAGCACTCACGGCCATGGTCATTCAGCAGGCGCTGCGCCACCGCGGTGATATTCGTATTCAGCAACTGGAAGAGCTCAGCGGGTACACCAGTCGCACGCTGCACCGACAGTTCAGCCAGGACACCGGCATATCACCCAAGACCTTTTGCCGAATCATCCGCTGCCAGGCAGCTCTGGACACCCTCAATACCCAACACGATGTATCGTTTTCGGAGCTGGCCCTCGACCTGGGCTTTTCCGATCAATCGCACTTCCTGCGCGACTTCAAGAAATTGGTCAGTACAACGCCTTGCGACTATCAACGCAAAATGGTCCAAAACGCCTATAGCGACCGCATCAACTACGCCTGACCCGCCCTTTCAAAATTTCACGAGCGCTTGAATATCAGCCTGGAAAAGGAAATCGGGTGGGAGGACAGCGTCAGCCGCACATGAGGTCTTTAGCGCATAGCCCTGAGCGTTTCAGACGGTGACTCGCCGAACAATTGCCGGTAATGCGCGGCAAAGTGGCTCAGATGAAAAAAGCCCATCGCCATCGCGATCTCACTGATGTTGTGAGTGCAGGCAGAGGTTGTGATCAAGCGGCGTCGCACCGCGTTGAGGCGTAGATTGCGCAGGTATTCGACCGGACGCATTCCGGTCACTGCCTGAAAACTGTTCTGCAGGGTCCGGCGACTCACCCGCAGGTGCTCGCACAGGTCGAGAATGCTCAGCGGTGTATCACCACTGGCATCGATCAGCTCTTGGCAACGCTTCACCAGGTAAGCACTCACGGCGAAATTACCGCGACGACAACGTACCTCATCGGTGGCGTGGCTGAACAAATCGAGGAACGCGCCGAGCAGTTCTTCCTCCAGCATTTTCTCGGCGGTTGAGTTGATAGCGTCCGTCTGTTCCAAAAGGTGATGAAACAGCGGGTGGATACGCTGACGTATTCGCAACAGTAACGCGTCATCCACGCTGAGTTGGGACGTGGTCTTCAGGCGCTTGAGCTGATCGTCAGACAATTCGAAGGCCGCCAGTTTGGCGAAGCGTACCGCGTCGATATTGAGCGCAAAGAAGTGCATGCCTTCAGGGGCGTGCAACACAAACTCCTCGCCGTCACGCAACAGTACCACGCTGTGAGTGCCCACCTGTTGCCCCTGCACCACCGGCGCGCAGCCTAACGACATGGCTGCGCACAGCCGACCTTTGGGCGCATAGCCGCGCTGTACCACGCGTTTGTCCAGCACTTCCTGGAAGATTTGAAAGCGGTCAGAGGACAACTGCCGCAGCTCACTGGTCAGGCAGCCACGGCCGAGTTGGTCATACACTTGTCGCCAGCCCTGGATGGAGCCAGCGTGTTGTTGAGGGTCATTGAAGGTTCGAACTTCAGCAAGCATGGTCGTCGTTCCTCGGTGGCCCCGTTTGTTTATCGGCCTGAAAGGGACTCAGTCATCCGTGACGGCAGCTATCGTTCACACCGGGGCGGCGTCCGCCGTGAAAACCAAAGCCAGTTCCATGCCAAGCATGTGCAGGCAGTACGTGGCGGGCTGGATATTCATCGGCGGCAACAACGCCCCGGACAACACGACCTGCCCAGCCTCCACAGGTTGACCGTCGGCCAACAGACGCCGAATCAGCCAGCACAGATTGGCCAGCGGGCTGTCCTCCCGATCACGCGTATTACCGTTACCGCAGAGCGCGCCGTCGCACTCCAGGCGATACGCTACGTTGACGTGGTGTACAGGATCGAACGGGATACGCGGTCCGAGACAATAAAGCCCCGCCGCCGCGTTGTCGGCAAGAAAGGCGCCCACTCCGAAATCCCAGCCCTGCCAACGGCAGTCGGCGATCTCGAACGCGGGCGCTACGTCGCCGATGGCGGCCAGAATATCCTCGTCACGGTAATCCCCCGGCGCCAGGGTACGCCCCAATACAAACGCCAATTCGATCTCCAGCTTGGGCTGGATCAATCGCGAGAACTCCACCGCCGTACCCGGCTCGACGATCATGCTATCCATCAGGCCGCCATACACCGGCTCGTCAAGGCCAAAGCGTTTTTGCGCGGCGCTGCCGGCGAAGGCGACCTTCCACCCGCTCAGTCGCTCGCCTGCGGCTTGTTGGTGATCCAGCGCCTGGCGTTGCAGCGCATAACCCGCAAGCCGATCTATCGCCTCGGGGACCAGTGGCGCAATGGCTTGCACCGTGCGCGTTGCCTGATGTAGCCGATTAAGTAGCGCGTTACCGCTGTTCATGACAGTTGCTCCGCCAGTTTACGCAGCACACCTTCAAGCCTCTCTGGTGTGGTAATGGCGGCGACAAACCGGTCCGGACGCACCACTACGATGCAGTCACGCACCTTGGAGAACCATTCACCCAGGCGATTATCCACGTCCTCCACGCTGATGGCGTCCGAGGCCGTCAACGGCTGGCCACGTCCGATGCCGCTGCGCGAACGATTGACCTGAATAAAACGCGTGTCCCAGCGCGCCCAATAAGCGGCCATTTCCTCGCTGAGTTGCTCGCGCGGGTTCACCCGATAACCCAGCACCGCATAGGAATTGCCAAGCACTTCGTCCAGGCGACGACGCTGCCCCTGGGCGTCTTCGATATGCGGCTGTACAAACAGCTGGCCGACCAGGTCGTCCTCGCGCAACTCGGCCCGCTCGTGATAGACCAAGCCCTTGGTGATGGTGGCCTTGGGTTTGAATTTGAACTCCAGCAGGTGCGAGCGCAGGTTGTCGACACTGTTCACCGCCTGGAACAGCCAGTCGCGCACGCCGGCCATCAGCGGGTTGGTCATTCCCAGTACCGCGCCCATGTTGTCGGCCAGGGCTACCAGCTCGGTGGCATGCCCACGGCGCTCCTGGTCGTAGCTGGCGAGGATCGAGTGCGAGGCACGGCCCTGGATGATCGCCGCCAGTTTCCAGGCCACGTTGGCCACGTCCCTCAGCCCGGAATTGAGGCCCTGCCCGGCCCAGGGTGGAGAAATATGCGCGGCATCACCCACCAGCGCCACACGCCCTTCGACAAACCGCACCGCGACCCGGGAGTGGTGGGTATAGGCGCGGATGCGGATGATGTTCAACTGATCGACCGCGTTGCCGATATGCCCACGGATCAAGTCGCGAATGGTGCTTTCCTCACACATCCTCGCTTCATCTTCGCCCTCCAGGAGCATGAATTCCCAGCGGCGTTGCTGGTACGGCAGATAGATGCACACGAAGGGCCGCTCCGGGTCGGCATGCAGTGCGGTGTAGGGTGCATCTAGGGTGTCATTGGCCGTATCGACCACCACCCATTTGCGCGCATGTGTCAGCCCCGACAGCTCGATACCAAGCTTTTTACGCACCGTGGAGCGTCCGCCATCGGCGCCGATGACATAGTCAGCCCGCAGTTGATAAATCTCGCCTTGAGCATCGCGCACCTGCAATGTCACGCCCTGCCCGTCCTGCTCGAGTTCGAGCATTTCGTGGCCTTGGCGCAACACAACGCTGGCACGCTGTCCCAGGGTTTCGCGCAACGTGCCTTCCAGCAATTGCTGCATGAAAATATTACGCATTGGCCAGCCGTAATGGGCGGTACTCGGCTTGACCTCGGCGAAGCACACACCGCGTGCATTGTAATAGCGCAGCGGTACATCGCAGATCATGTCGCGTACAGCGAGATCGGCGATGCCGATCCCCTGCAGCACGCGCAGTGCTTCATCATCCATGCCCACCGCGCGTGGGTAAGGCAGTACGCCGTCGGCAAGCTCAAGGACGACGCAGTCGATACCGTACATCCCCATATAGTGTGCGGCCGTGATCCCGTTAGGGCCGCCGCCGACAATGACAACTTGGGTCTTCTCCTGCTTCATCGCTATTCACCGCTTTCTTGTTGTGTTTTTAATCCGACGCCGCTAAAGCCATGCGCCTGAAATCAGTGCAGTCCATCAATACCTTTGACGTCTGCCGCCTGCAGACCGCCCAGCCGCGCATGCAAGCGCCCGCGCGTGGCGAAGGCCCAGATCACGATTACCTCATCCGGCGCGGGGCCGTCGCCAAACATCAGGGACATGCTGTCGTAATGGGAGCGTACATACAGTGCATCCTTGTGGGCCAACGGCACATCGATGGTTGAACCCGGGGCGCCCCGTTTGCCGGTGGACGGCACCCAGGATTTGCCCCCGCCCAGCGCCAGGCGCACCGGATCGGCAGCCGGGTTGGTCAGGAACGCATTGCCGTGTTCGTATTCGCCCTGGCTGCCCACCATGCAAGCTTTACCGTAGCTGACAATATCCCGCGAGCCGGCCAGCGCCTGAATGCGACGACCGAACTCTTCGCCCAGCAGCGGCGACGGTTCTACCAGCTCTGTCAGCGACTCGCTGTAGCGACCGGCATAGGGGTTGGCGATCACGGCGGCGACGGCATATTTGAACAGCGGCTCGCCATCGGCTAACTGGCCACTTTCGTTGGCCAGGGTTTCTTCGACAAAGCTGTACCACTTGCGGATGTGATACGAAGCAAAATTCGCGGTTTTCATCTGGGTGGCCTCAAAGCGGGTCTAGTGGGTCTAGTGGGTCTAGATTGAAATGTCGGCTTGGCGCGCCAGCGGCCTTGAACCGGGCCTTGCCGCGCGCATCGTCGTGTTCGGTCTCAAGGAAAAATTCCATGCGATTACCGTCAGGGTCGTTGAAATACACACCATGGCCGATTTCGTGATCGGTGATCTTCACCACCTCGACGCCCTTGCCCAGCAACATGCCGTAGAGCTGGCGCAAGGTGGTCATGTCCCCGGCGATTTCCAATCCATAGTGTTGCAACCCCAACCCGCCCTGATGGGCGCCGGGCTCTGCACGAAGCAAGGCGATGTCGTGATGTTTGGTGCCAAACGCCATCATGACCCAGCTTTCGCCCCGGGCACTTTCATGCATGCCCAGGATGTCGGCGTACCAGCGTGCCGACACATCAGGATCACTTACCGAGAGCGATAAGTGAGTACGAAGGATTTCGACTTTCATCGCGTGATACCTCAGCTTTTTTTGACCACGGATTGATGCCCTGCCTTGATCTGCGCCACTGCGGGGGTCCAGAGCACGTCAGCGATCTCACTGAATTCGCGCCACTGTTTCTGCCAGCCATCACCGCCATTCCCGGAGGTGAACAAGTGCCCGTACTTGGTTCCCGCAACGATCTGTCGCGGATTTTCCGGGTTGAAGGCAATGGCCCAGACGCAGGAATTGGGTTGTTGCGGCAGGGGCAGCACTTCCCAGCTGAGCGCAGCATCACGGGACACCAGGATCTTGCTGGTGGTGCCGGGCGTGCCATCGGAAATACTCAGGTACAGGTCGCTTTGCGTGCCCAACGGTGCGTTCATGGCGCGCATGTAGTACAGGCCGAACGCTTCTCGACCGATAATGCCAGTCCAGGTCAGCCCCTCATCCAGGCTGCGGTAGACGGCGTTGACGCAGACCACCACGATGACTTTCTGACCATGATTGGGCAGTACCAGAATGTTGTGGACATCCGAGTTGTAGTCCCACAGCAGCCGATCATCGACGCGCGTCCAGCTGTCGCCACCGTCACGGGAGTGGAATAACCCACCCTCTTCAAGGCCGAACCATAGCTGGTTGCGGTCGGTCGGGTCATAGGCGAAAGCCAGCAGCCGTGGGCGGCTGACTCCGTCGCAGAATTCCGGAATCTCAACCGGCGCACGATCCCAACTGAGACCACCGTCCAGCGTCCTCCACAGTACGGCGCGCGAAGGTGCACCGGTGCCGACGAAAATCCGTTGCGCGTCCTGCGGATCGACGGCGACTTTCCAGACCGTCTGCCCGTTGAACGGCGAATCGACCCGCTGCCAATGGCCGCCGGTGTCGCGGCTGACACACAAACCTACGTCCGTGCCGGCGTAGATCACCTCAGGCTCGCCGGGGTGCACGCTCAAGGATCGAGTGATCGCGTCGAACTCCAGATCCTGGCCCAGGCCCAGGCGATGCCAGGTCCGACCCTCGTCGGCGCTGCGGATCACCGCCTGCCCTACCGTGGCCACTAACAGGGTTCCGTTACTCATCGTTGGTGCTCCTCAGATGTAGATGCCGCGGGTCAAACCGCCGTCGATGCCGATGGATTCTCCGGTCACCGCGCCAGCCTTCGGCGACGCCAGGAAACCAATCAGCCAGCCCATTTCAATCGGTGCCAGGGTGCGGCGAATCGGCGTCGCGTCGATGTAGGCCTGCTCAACCTGTTCCGAGGTCTTGCCTTGCTTGACCGCTTCGCGCTCGTACAACTCCTGGATGTGCGGGGTATCCACCACGCCGGGATGGATCAGGTTGACCGTGATGCCCGAAGGGCCCAACTGGTCGGAGAGGGTTTTGGTCATGTGGGCGATCGCCAGGTTGCGCATCCCCGAGAGGACTTTGCTGCTACGCCCGGTGAGGCCGCCGATGTTGATGATGCGACCGAAACCGCCGGCCTTCATGTGCGGGGTCACTGCCTTGGCGCAACGGAAGTAGCCGATCACCTTGGTGTTGAGATCCGACAGCAACTCGTCGTCGCCGGCATGTTCGATGTCATTGCGCACCACGCCGGACGGCGCTGCGGCACCGTTGACCAGGATGTCGATGCGGCCGAAGTGTTTGTGCGCAGCTTCGACCATGTCAGACACGGCCGACATCTGATTGGTGTCGCAGTACAGCGGCAGTACTTCGTTGCCGGTCTGAGCCGTGATCTCTTCGGCAGCCTGTTGGAGAAACTCCATGCGGCGTGCGCAGATCACCACCTTGCAGCCCTCCTCGGACAGAAAACGTGCGACTTCCTTGCCGATACCCATACCGCCGCCGGTGACGATGGCCACGCGGCCTTTCAATTCCAGATCCATAGCATTTCCTCTTGTGATTATTCGGTTCAGGCGAGATCGACGAAGACGCTCTTGGTCTCGGTGTAGGCATCGATCACGTTTTTACCCATTTCCCGGCCCCAGCCAGATTGCTTGTACCCGCCGAACGGCGAAGCCGCGTCGACCACGTTCCAGCAGTTGATCCACACCGAGCCCGCCTTGAGCTGCGCCGCCACGCGGTGCGCCGAGCGCAAGTCGCGGGTCCACAGGCCTGCTGCGAGGCCATAAGGCGAATCGTTGGCGCGCAGCACCAGGTCGTCGATTTCGGTCCAGCTCATGACGGTCAGCACCGGACCGAAGATCTCTTCGCGGGCGACACAGGCACGTTCGGCGCGATCAAGGAACACGCTGGGCGCAATGAAGTGGCCGCGCTCCAGGTGGGCGGGACGGCCGCCACCGCAGATCAGTTCGGCGCCCTCCTCCTGACCACGTTGCAGGTAGCCTTTGACCGTGCTCAATTGGCGGCCCGACACGAGTGGGCCCATGCTGGTGGCCGGGTCCAAACCATTACCGAGCACGTGGGCGGTGGCATGCCGCTCAAGTTCTTCGAGCACCTGATCGAGCACACTGGCGTGTACGTATAAACGTGAGGCAGCCGTGCACACCTGGCCCTGGTTGTAGAAGATGCCATCGGCGGCACCTTTGGCGGCGCGCACGATATCGGCGTCCGGCAAGATGATGTTCGGCGACTTGCCGCCCAATTCCAGCGAGACCTTTTTCATGTTGCTGGTGGCCGCCTGAGCGATCAGCCGACCGACCTGGGTCGAGCCGGTAAAGGCAATTTTGTCCACGTCGGGATGCTGCGCCAGCGGTCCGCCCGTTTCCGCGCCAAGACCGGTGATCAGGTTGACCACCCCCGCTGGAAACCCGGCGGCCTCGATCAACTGCACCAGTCGAATCGCAACCAGCGGCGTTTGCTCGGCGGGCTTGAGCACCGCGACACAACCTGTCGCCAGCGCCGGGCCAAGCTTCCACACGCACATGTTCAACGGGAAGTTCCACGGTACGATCAGCGCGCACACACCCACCGGTTCACGCAAGGTGTAGTTGAGCATCGGCGCACCGCTGGCCGGCGATACAGGCAACGTGCTGCCTTCGATCTTGGTCGGCCAGCCGGCGAAATAGCGAATGATGGTCGCCGCACTGGCCGCTTCACCTCGAGCGGCCGAGATGGGCTTGCCGTTCTCCAGCGTGATCAACTGCGCCAGCTCCTCGCGGTGCTGATCCAACAGGTCCGCCAGTCGAAACAGCAGCAGACCGCGCTGGGCGGGAGACTGCAGCGCCCAGGCGCCGTTGAACGCTGCGCGGGCTGCCGCAACGGCCGCATCTACGTCACTCGCGTCACCTTGGGCCACTTCCGTCAGGGTTTCTTCAGTTGCCGGGTTTTCCACGGCAAACCGTCGGCCAGCGGCGGCGTCCTGCCAACTGCCACCGATAAACAGGCGGCCAGGCTGGGACAGAAAATGTTGCACAGCAGGTAGCACTTCGAACTGTTTCATCATCGACTCCTTCACAGCGCCATTTCGATCAGGCAAGGACCACCGTCGGCATTGGCATTGGCCAGCGCCTGTTGCAGTTCGGCATTGGTGTGCACCGTGCAGGCCGGCACGCCGTAGCCCTTGGCCAGCGCCTTCCAGTCAATCCGCGGGCTATCGAGCACCGTCAGGCGCAGGGCTTCGGGGCCCATTTCAGTCATGCCGAAGCGGCGCAGTTCGTTCTGCAAAATGGCGTAGCGATGGTTGGCGGCAATCAGGATCACCACCGGCACCTGCTCACGGGCGATGCTCCACAGGGTTTGGATGGTGTACTGGGCACTGCCGTCGGATTGCAGGCAGAACACGCGATTGCCCCGCTCCGCCAAGGCGGCGCCGAACCCCACCGGAATGCCCTGGCCGATCGCGCCACCGGTATTGGTCAACACCCGGTGCCGCGCGGCGCTAGCAGAGGCGGTGAAAAACGGATAGCCACAAGTGCCGCCTTCCACGGAGACAATGCTGTCGTCCGGCAGCGATGCGGCTAAAACCTGGCCGATGGACTGAGGTGTGAGCTCGGCATGGCCTGGCGGCAGTTCGATGCCCATCGGTGTCGGCACGTAGGCCGGTGCATTGAGGGCATCGGCCAGCGCCGTCAGCGCGCCGGCTACATCGTCACCGACATCGGCCAGCGTCAGCAGACGCTCACGCTCGGCGAGGCGCGACGGGATGCCTTCGTAGCCGAAATAACTGATGGGCTCCGGCACCCCGGCACACACGACCTGGTCGTACTGCTCAAGGATTTCAA
Source organism: Pseudomonas sp. GR 6-02 (assembly GCF_001655615.1). GTDB lineage: Bacteria > Pseudomonadota > Gammaproteobacteria > Pseudomonadales > Pseudomonadaceae > Aquipseudomonas. Next base: position 2,716,856 of record NZ_CP011567.1, on the reverse strand, counting down.
TGGCCACTTCCGGGAAGTACGGCAGGCGATCCAGATCCGGCAAACCACCACCACGGTAGCTGAGCCGTGGAAAGGTCTCGGCAAACAGGCGCATGCCAGGCAGTTGGGCCAGGCGCCCCGCTGCTTCCAGACCCGCGACCGACAACCCCTCATCCCCGACAATAAACACCAGGCGCTGCCCGTCACGCAGGGCCTGCGCCACCGTCTCGACCCGGTCACCGGCAAACCGGCGAACCGGCGCCCGCATCGGAGCGAACACGCCGTTGTGCGTCACTGCGCTGGCTTGCAGGTCCATGGGCAGAATCAGGCTGGCGATCTGCCCTTTGGCCTGCCAGGCCGACCGCACCGCTTCCTGCAAATCTTCGCCGATACCCGACGCCGTGCGCGAGGTGCGCACCCAGCCGGAGACAGTCCCGGCCAAGGCCTGGATGTCACTGGCCAGCGGCGGATCGTAGTTGACATGCCATGACGCGTGATCACCGATCACATTGACGATAGGGGTATTGGCACGACGCGCGTTGTGCAGGTTGGCGATGCCATTGGCAAACCCGGGGCCCAGGTGCGTCAGGGTCATCGCCGGCTTGCCGGCAATCCGGCCATACCCATCCGCCGCCCCTGTACACACCCCTTCGAACAACGACAACACCGGCTTCAGTGCAGGTGCGCTGGCCATGGCCGCCACCAATGGAATTTCGGTGGTTCCGGGGTTGGCGAAGCAGTATTCGATACCGCTTGCCGCTGCCGCATTCACTATCAGTTGCGCACCATTCATTTTCAGCCCTCTTGCTTGAGCATTTGCAGTGATGAGATTTATCACACACAAACACTCAACCAACAAGCATTAAATTCGTATTTGTCTCGCTTTGTGAGATTTATACGATTTTATTTGCACCAGAAAGACTGCCGAGATTGCGTTTTTCTCTCACTGAGGTAGTGTTGCGCCAGCGCTTGGCGCTTCTGCGGGATGTCTGGTCTACGCCGGAACGAAGCACACGCCCTCCCCCGTCTTTAGGAACGAAATGAGTAGCCTGAGCAAATTGCTGAGTGTCCTGGACCTGTTCGGTCCACAGACATTGAAAATCGACCCCGACACCATTGCCGAGCGCATGGGCCTGTCACGTGCGACCGTGTACCGCTACGTCAAGGATTTGTGCGACGCCGGCCTGCTGACCCGCGTGGACGCCGGCAGTTATGGCTTGGGACCGCGAGTCATCGAACTGGACTGGATGATGCGTCAGTACGACCCTATCCTCGTTGCCGGGCGCGAGTTGATGCACGAGCTGTCCGCGCAAACCGGCCTGGCCGTGTTTGCGAGCGTCTTTTATGACGGTCGCATCATCAACACCTACATCGCCGAACCCACCGACACCTACCACTTTGCGTTCGGGCGCGGGCAACCGCTGCCGTTCTTTCGCGGCGCGCAATCCAAGGTGTTGATCGCCTTTCAGAAAGGTCGCCGTTTGCAACGCTTGTTCGACGAGCATATGGCCAACGACCCGGACTGCCCTTATGACTGGTCAAGCTTCTCCAAGGCCGCGAAAAAGATTCGCAAGGACGGTTACTGCCTCACCCATGATGAACTCAACCTGGGCTTGACCGGCATCGCCGCGCCGATCATCCAGACGGACATCGACGAAGTGGTTGGCAGCCTGTCCGCCGTCGGCAGCACGCAGAGCTTCAAGCTGCTGCGCCAGGAAACCGTGATCGAAATGGTCATGGATACCACTCGGCGCATCGCCGAAAATATGCGTAATCAGTCGAACACCACCACGCCCTAGCCTATGGACAAGCCGCCGGTCCCTTACCGGGGACGCGGCGGATGTGCGGTCAGAACGGAACAGCCACCGTCAATTGGCTGTACAGGTTGGTGCCATTGCCGCCGACTTGATTGCCACCCGTGGTTGAGTCCTGATCGGGTTTGTAGAGGCCAATCAGCGGGGTAATGATCAAGTGCGGGTTGGCTGCCCATTCGGCGTAGATATCCAGCTCACGGGCATTGAGGTTCAGCGCGTTGTTTTTACGCACCGTGTCGAAATCGAAGTACAGCGCGCCCAAGGTCAGGTTTTCCAGCGGAGTGGCCTTCAGACCGACGTGCTGAATGCTGGTATTGCTGTTGAACGGCCCGGCGTAGTTTCCGGCGACTTCGCCCTGGAACCAGGTGCCGTAGCCCATGCTCAAGCCAGTGAACAGCGGATCCCATTTCTGTGAATAGCGGGTATAGCGATAGGTCACCTTGGGCGCCCAGGCGGTATCGGCGAAGGTGTAGCCCGCTTCGCCGTACCAGGCTTTCTCAGGCCCGGCGTCCTTGTCCTGCCAGGCGTATTCGAACGCCAGGCTGACGTTCTCGATGCCCGCATCGCCTTCACCGCGAACGCTGTAGACGTTCATGCCTTTGCGCTGGCGTTGAACGTCGGTGGCCCATTGATCGCTCACGTCGATGCCGTGTACCCAGGTCAACCCGATCGTACCCGGCTGGGTGGTGTAATCCAGCGTGCCGGCGGCCAGTTCGGTTTCGGCCTGGACGCGGTTGTCGGATTTGAGCCACACCAGACTGCCGTGCAGGCCATCTTGCCCACCCAGACGCAACAGCGCGGTTTGATCGAACGCATGCCGTGCAGCCAGGTAATAAGCGCCCCCACGGTTCATAGTGCCATTGGCCGGACCCTCGCCCAGGTTCAGTCCGTCATCGTTGATCAGGAACCCTCGGCCCAGCTTGACCACCTGGCGCCCGCCGGAAATATCAACCCCGTCCTTGCCTAACGCAGGGAACAGGTCGCCGGAGCGCCAGCCCAGGTAGGCGTCTTCGATCTTTGTTGTGCGCTCGGTTCCCAGGGAATTGCCGCCTGGGTCGCCGTCGCCCCAGGTGGCGGAACTGACCAGGGCGAATGCCCCATACGCGGTGCCATTGCCCGCCAGGGACTGGTCGCCATTCAAGCCGTACTTGATGAAGCCTTCGCGCCAGGTAGATCCACCGGGTGTGCCGTCGTAGTTCTTGCGACTGTTGAACTGGCCGAACACGGCGGTCATGTCTGCGTTGAGGTGACGGCTCTCATCACTGTACAACTCATAGGCCTGGGCCTGATTGATGGCGCATAGCACCAATGTGCACACAAGCGTGCTACCAAACACGGGATGGCGTGATGGATTGCGCATGGCTCAAGCTCCTTGTGGTGCGCCTTTAAAAGGGCGGACAAACAGCAGTTGCTGGCCAGTGAACTCCAGCAGCCCCTCAAGGCCGAACTCGACGCCAAACCCGGACATCTTGCTGCCGCCAAACGGTGTGTTCGGCTGAATCTGCGCGTGGCAATTGACCCAGGCAACGCCGCTTTCCAGGCGGCTGGCCAGTGCCTGGGCCTGCTCGACATCCGGCCCCCAGACCGATCCGCCCAGCCCCATGTCGCCGGCATTGGCGCGCCGCAGTACATCCTCGACATCCCGGTACGCGATCAAAGGCAACACAGGACCGAACTGTTCCTCGTCGACCAGACGCTGGCCATCTGTCACGTCCGCGACCAGGGTCGGCGGATAAAAGAAACCGGGGCGATCCAGACGCGCGCCGCCGCACAGCACGCGTGCGCCTTGTGCCCGCGCGTCAGCGACCAGCGCGTCGACAAGCTCCAATTGCTCAAGGTTTTGCACCGGTCCAAAGGTGACGCCAGCTTCCAGGCCATCGCCCACCACTTGGCGCGTCGCAATCAGGGTCAGCGCATCAGCAAAGGCCTGGTACTGCGATTCGTGGATATACAGGCGCTTGAGGGCCGCGCAGGTCTGGCCCATGTTGAGAAACGCCGCCTGGAAAATCTCCTCGACCACCGCCTCAACCGGCGTACCGGGCAGAACGATTGCCGCGTCGTTACCACCCAGCTCCAGCGTCAGGCGCTTGAGGTTGTTGGCGGCGCCGCGCATGACGCTTTGTCCGGTGGCGGTCGAGCCGGTGAACACAATCTTCTGAATGCCGGTGTGCGAAGTGATTGCGCTGCCGAAACCTTGCTCACCCGTCAGGCAATTGATCACGCCGTGAGGCACATGGCGGGCGATGATCTCCACCAGGCGCAAGGTGCTCAGCGGGGTCAGGCTCGACGGTTTGCTGATCACACAGTTACCGGCTCGCAGCGCCGGCATGATGTGCCAGACGGCGATCATGAACGGCCAGTTCCACGGCGTAATCGACGCCACCACACCCAAAGGCTTGCGATGCAACTCGATCCGCTGGGTGGGGGTTTCCTCCACCAGCTCCACGGCAATCTCCTGCCCGGCCGCATAGCGGGTCCAGGCGGCGGACCCCATGACTTCGGAAAACGCCAGTTCCAGTGGTTTACCTTGTTCCAGCACAATCAGTCGGGCCAGTGACTCTGCCTCCCGCTCGATATCCGCCGCAACCGCCAACAGGCGCTCGCAACGGTCTGCGTGGGTGCTGTGCCGCCAGCTTTTGAACGCCGCTTGTGCAGCGTCGACCGCCTGGTCGAGTTGCGCCAGCGAGCCGGCGGGGCATTGGGCGAATGCAGCACCGGTGGCCGGGTTGATCACATCAAACTGGCCCTGTTCACCGGCGACCTGAACGCCATTGATGAGCATCTTGTAGTTGTGCATTTGAAACCTTCCTTTCACACACTGACGAGCCATGCCGAGCAACGGCAGGCTGGAATTGTCTGGTTAGTCGAGCAGTAACGAGTGCGGCCTTAAAGCTTGTGGCTGCCCAAGGCAAGAAACCGTTGCGGGGAGATCTTTCGCAAGCGCGCGGCGAGCATGACGCCGATGATCAGGGCCGCGGGAATGATGGCGCAGAGTCCGTAGGACAATAGCTGGCTGGCCCCGGTCAACACGTCGAAATGCACCACCGCCAGCCCCAGCACGAGCACCAATGCCAGGGAGGAGAAAACAGGCAGGATGCGCCCGCGCCATATCCCGACGTTAAGCTCGGGATGACGCTGAAAGTAGACGCAGACCGCTACCGACGTCAGCGCCATCAGTAAAATGACGCAGAGGGTGGCGAGGTTGGAGAACCAGGCGAACAGTTGCAGGATCGGGTCCGCATCCAATGCAGCGAAAATCAGTACCACCACAGCAGCAATCAGGCTCTGCAACACCGAACCCATATGGGGGCTCTGATGCACGCGGTGAGTGGTGCCCAACAGACTGTGCAACAGGCCATCACGGCCGATCGCGTAAAAATAACGCGCGGCGGCGTTATGAAAGGCCAGGAGGCCGGCATAGATACTCACCATGAACAGCACCCGGATAATCTGAGTCAGCCAGGGGCCGACAAAGTGATCGGACATGCCGTAGATAAACGTCGTGGGATCCTGCAAGGCCTGCAGCATCGGCACGATCTTGTCCGCGCCCACGCCCACCACCATCGACCACACCGACAGCGCGTAGAACCCACCGATCAGCAACACAGAACTGTAGGTGGCAATCGGGATAGTACGCTGCGGGTTCTTGGCCTCTTCGCCGTAAATAGTCGTCGCCTCAAAGCCGATAAATGCCGCGAAGCAGAACAGCAAGCCGATTGACGGTGTGCCGCTGAACACATGACCGCGATCAAACGCATCAAGGTTGATGCCGCTGTCGCCGCCGGATTTGAGGATGGAAAAATCCAGGATCAGGATCGCCAGGTACTCGGCGATTACCACCACCGACAGCACCCGCGCAGAAAGGTCGATCTTGCGATAGCCCAGAATCGCAATGCTCGCCATCGCCATCAGCGAGTAGGACCACCACGGCAACACCAGCCCAAATACACTTTCCATGGTGCCACTGACGACCCCACCGAACATGCCATACAACCCGACCTGAAGAATGTTATAGGCAAACATCGCCAACACCCCGGCCGCGCCGCCTGCCAGGCCACCCAAACCACGTGAGGTGAACGCATAAAAACCGCCGGCATTGGTCAGGTGCCGGGACATGGTGGTGTAACCCACCGAGAACGCGAGCAGCACCAGCAACGCCAGGATCAGCAATGCCGGAGTACCGGCACCGTTACCCAACATGATGCCAATCGGGAAGCCACCGGCGATCACACTTAAAGGACTCGCCGCCGACACCACGAAGAAGATGATGAACCCGACGCCCAGGGCGCCACGCTTGAGCTCCGTGGAGCTGTTGATCGAGATAGGTACACTCATGTTGTTGACCTTATTGTATGAGGCAGTCGCTGTTGGGGTGGCCCGATTGAATTCCATCGGCACCAATTAGCGTTTTGTTTTAGTTGCGCGCTGAACTCGATCCTATGCCCGCCCCTGAACCGCTCGCTATCCCAAATCGGTAGCATCCGAGGCGCCGCCCCAAAACAGGTCGATGCGGCACCCGCAATCCGGCAGTCCTTGCCGATTCGGGATAACCGGCTGGCCGTTCCCTCCCGCATGCTAGCGTCACCCGCTCTATACCCAGATGCCGGCACCGATAATAAAAGCGAGGGCCTGGTCCACAGCCCATCGCAGCCAAAGCCCTCTGCAGGAAGTCCCAGTCATGCGTTTAGCTCATCTCACTATCCAATGGCGGATCACACTCCTGAGCGGACTGTGCCTGCTGGCTGTCGTCGGCGCGCTGGTAGGCACCTCGGTGTACCAGAACCAACAAAGTGCAAAATTGCTGAAGGAGCAGAGCAGTCACCTGCTCGGGCAAGCCGCCGTGGAGCGCTTGCAAGCCCAGGCCGCTGCCCATGGCCAACAGGTCGAACGCTTTTTCAACGAAACGGCGCTGTATAGCGAAGGGTTCGCGCAACAGGTTCTGCAACTGCGCGATCAAACGCTCAATGGACGCCTCACGGCTGGGCAATTGCGCGAAGCGCTGATCAGCGTGACCCGTCAGACACTGCTCAACCGCGAAAAAGTGCTCGGCCTGTACGTCATCCTTCTGCCTGACGCGTTGGCGGGCGCAGACGCTAATTTCGTCGGGCAACGTGCACTGGCGAGCAACGAAAAAGGTCGTTTTGCGCTGTATTGGTCACAGAGCCAGCCGGGACAATTGGTCCAGGATGTGCTCACCGAGGCGCAAATCTTCACCAACACAGCGCCCCCCGGCAGCGAACCGACAAACGTCTGGTACACCTGCCCTCAAGCTCAAAGGCGCACTTGCGTGGTGGAGCCCTACACCAGTGAGGTGGAAGGCCAGAAAGTCCTGATGAGCAGCATTTCTGTCCCTCTGATCGCCAACGGCAAGATCCTCGGCGTGGTCGGCATGGACATTGGCCTCGACACGCTGCAAAAGCTGGCTGCCGACCTCGGCCAGGACCTGTATCAAGGCAACAGCGAAGTGGCCATTGTGTCGGCCTCCGGCCAGGTGGCAGGACGCAGCGGCGAAGTCTCCGGGACCACCCTCGATATACGCCAGGCTCTGCAACCCGTGGCAGGCAATCCACTCTGGCAACTGGAGATCAAGGTTCCCCAAGCCCTGGTGCAGGCACCCGCCCGGCAAATGCAAAGCGAACTGGACGACAAAAGCCGCCAGGCCAACTGGCTCAACCTTTGCCTGGGGGTATTGGCCAGTTGCCTCGGCATGTTGCTGATCTGGCTGGCCGCCTACGGGGTGACACGCCCGCTGCTGAAGGTGGCAGGCCTGCTTGATGCCATCGTCGATGGCGATGGTGACCTTACCCAACGCCTGCCCGCCGGGCGACGCGACGAATTGGGCCAATTAGCCAATGGGTTCAACCGTTTTCTGGACAAGTTGCAGCCAATTATTCGCGACATTCAAACCGCCTCCCTGGATACCCGCAACAGCGCCAATACCTCGTCGGGGATTGCCCGGGAAGTCAGCGCAGGGATGCAACGCCAGTACCGCGAAGTGGAGCTGGCCGCGACCGCGCTGCACGAAATGAGTGCCAGTGCCCAGCAAGTGGCGCGCCATTCCCACGGTGCCGCCGACGCAGCGACAGCCGCCGAAAGCGCGAGCCGATCAGGTCAAGCGGTGTTCTCCATCGCCGAAAGCAGCATCGAAAGCCTCGATCAGCGTCTGGACACCACCCTTAAGCAAGTGCATGCCCTCGCCGATAGCAGCACCCAGATCGGCCAGGTGCTGGACGTCATCAGCACCATCGCGCAGCAGACCAACTTGCTGGCGTTGAATGCGGCCATCGAAGCGGCCAGGGCGGGCGAACAGGGGCGCGGCTTCGCGGTGGTAGCCGATGAAGTCAGGCACCTGGCCAGCAACACCCAGAGCTCGGTCGAACAGGTCCGCACGGTGATAGAAATGTTGCAGCAGTTGAGCCAGGAGGTGGTGCACAGTACCCAGCTGAGCCGCGAGCAAGCCGGCAACAGCGTGATCCAGGTGCAACAGACCCGTGCGGCGCTGGAGAATATTTCCCAGGCCGTGGATGTGATCGAGCAGATGAATCAGCAGATCGCCAGCGCAGCCCTGGAGCAAAGCACGGTCGTGGAAGATATCAACCATCGGGTCAGTGGCATTCGCAGCATCAGCGAAACACTGACCAAACGGATGAGCGATGCCTCAACGGCCAGTGACTCACTCCATGAAATGGCCAACCATCAACAGCAGCTTGTCGGCCATTTTCGAGTGTAAAGGGGCACGGCAGGCTACCTGCCGGTGCTGACGTCTTGACTGAGTGACAGTTGCCGGCTTTCGACCATCGTTCATCGAGCCCCCCCATGATGCCCCCACGTTGGCCTGTTCTCGCTGATCGCGGCCTTCTCGCCATCGGCCAGCGTATTGATCGGTGCCCGCGGCTTTCTGGCTGTCGGCGCGGCGATGATGATGCCTGCTACGCTGGCCATCGTGCGGTTGACGTTCGCCGACCCGCGCGAGCAGGCGATGGCTTTCGGCATCTGGGCATCGGTTGCCTCAGGGGGCGCCGCGTTCGGCCCGGTGGTGGGCGGCCTGCTGCTGGAGCACTTCTGGTGGGGCTCGGTATTTCTGATCAACGTGCCTATTGTGCTGGTGGCACTGGTCCTCGGCGCGGTGTTGATCCCGAATCACCCGGGGGATGCCAAAAAGCGATGGGACTGGCTGGGCTCGCTGCAGGTCATGATCGGGTTGATCAGCCTGGCGTATGCCGTCAAGGAACTCGGTAAACGGGCGCCCTCCTTCGACGGCATGCTGGTGGCGGTCGTGCTGGGTGCGCTATTTCTGACACTGTTCATTCGACGCCAACGCCGTGCCGCACAGCCGATGCTCGATCTGGCGCTGTTCACTGCACCGGGCTTCAGAAATGCCGTCATTTCAGCAGTCGTGTCGGCCGCTGCGTTGATCGGCATGGAGCTGGTGTTCAGCCAGCGCCTGCAACTGGTACTCGGCATGTCGCCGCTGGAGGCGGCATTGTTCATCCTTCCTCTGCCACTGGGCTCCTTCGTCGCAGGGCCGCTTGCCGGTTACTACCTGCCGCGCCTGGGAAACCGGCGGATGCTGTGCTGGACGTTGCTGCTGTCGTCAGCCGCGATGCTGAGCTATCTCTTGCTGTACAACGCTGCGGTTTACCTGCAAGTCGCCAGCCTTGCCCTATTGGGCTTGACGATTAGCGCTGCACTGACCGTTTCGTCCAGCACCATCATGCTCAGCGTGCCCGCCGATAAAGCCGGCATGGCCGCCTCCATCGAGGAAGTGTCCTTTGAACTGGGCGGTGCTGTGGGTGTGACGCTGGCGGGCAGTCTGTCATCGGCGATTTATGCGTATTCGGCGGGCCTGATGATTCCGGCATGGCTGACCCTGAACCCCGCGACATTCGAGAGTCTCGACGACGCGTTGGTCGTCGCCGAGACGTTGTCACCCGAAGGCCGCGCGATGCTGAGCGCATTCGCCCGTGCGGCGTTCGATGCAGGCTTCGTTGCCGTGCTGGCAGCGTCGGCAGTCCTGCTGTTGATCGCCTCGCTGCTGGTCATGCTGAGCAGACAGGCGCAGCCGCGCGAGGTCGCAGACCTTCCTTGGTAAGCAACGCGCAGATTTGGTTGAAAAGTTCTGCGTGGGGCCTTAAAGCTTGTGGCTACCCAATGCCTGGTACCGCTGCGGCGACGCCTTGCGAAGTCGAGCCGCCAGGAACACGCCACCCAGCAGGGCCGCGGGAATGATCGCGCAGAGACTGTATGACAAGGCCAGGCTGGCGCCCGTCAGTACATCGAAGTGCACCACCGCGAGTACCAGGACCGCCAATAGGGCAATGCAAGAGAAACCGGGGAAAATCCGCCCACGCCAGATCCCCACCTTGAGTTCGGGGTGACGCCGGAAAAAGAAGATTACCGCTACGGACGTGAGCGCCATCAACAAAATCACGCACAGCGTGGCCAAGTTGGACAGCCAGGCAAACAGCTGCAGGATCGGATCGGCATCCATGGCGGCGAAAATCAGTACCACCACCGCCGAGATAAGGCTCTGCAACGCCGACCCCATATGAGGACTCTGGTGCACCCGATGGGTAGTGCCCAAGCGGTGCGGCAACAGGCCGTCACGCCCAATCGCGTAGAAGTAACGGGCCGCGGCGTTATGAAACGCCAGCAGGCCGGCATAGATACTGACCATGAACAGCACCCGGATAATCTGAGTCAGCCAGGGGCCGACAAAGTGGTCGGACATGCCGTAGATAAACGTCGTCGGGTCCTGCAAGGACTGCAGCATCGGCACGATTTTGTCCGCACCCACGCCCACCACCATCGACCATACCGACAGTGCGTAGAAACCACCGATCAGCAACACCGAGCAGTAGGTGGCAATCGGGATAGTACGCTGCGGGTTCTTGGCCTCTTCGCCGTAAATAGTCGTCGCCTCGAAGCCGATAAATGCCGCGAAGCAGAACAGCAAGCCGATTGACGGTGTGCCGCTGAACACATGACCGCGATCAAACGCATCAAGGTTGATGCCGCTGTCGCCGCCGGATTTGAGGATGGAAAAATCCAGGATCAGGATCGCCAGGTACTCGGCGATCACCATCACCGACAGCAGCCGCGCCGACAGGTCAATCTTGCGATACCCCAGAATCGCAATGCTCGCCATCGCCATCAGCGAGTAAGACCACCACGGCAGCACCAGTGCGAACATGCTTTCCATGGTGCCACTGACCACCCCGCCGAACATGCCATACAACCCGACCTGAAGAATGTTATAGGCAAACATCGCCAACACCCCGGCCGCGCCGCCTGCCAGGCCACCCAAACCACGTGAGGTGAACGCATAAAAACCGCCGGCATTGGTCAGGTGCCGGGACATGGTGGTGTAACCCACCGAGAACGCGAGCAGCACCAGCAACGCCAGGATCAGCAACGCCGGCGTGCCGGCGCCATTGCCCAGCATGATGCCAATCGGGAAGCCACCGGCGATGACACTTAACGGGCTCGCCGCCGACACCACGAAGAAGATGATGAAACCAACACCCAGGGCACCACGCTTCAACTCCGTCGAACTGTTGATCGGGATAGATACGCTCATGTTCTTGACCTTATTGTATGAGGCAGTCGCTGTAGGATCGGTGCAGCAAGCCGTTCACCATCACCGATAGAGCTTGTCGCTTTTATCGCACGCTGGATTCGATCCTATGCCTCACCGTGAACGCCCCGGTATCCCAAATCGGTAACCTGTTACGCCATCACCTGAACAGCGCCATCCGCCTGCCTGACCTCACTGCGAAGCGAGACGCGCCGTCAGTTCTGACGCCGCGCCGGTCACCAGGTCGCACAGATAGCCTTGCTGAAACGCACCGAACCGCTCACTGCGCCCCACCAGGGTCATGCTCCCTAGGACGCGCTGCTTTTCGTCGAAGATCGGCGCCGCGACGCCACTGCGTCCTGGGTGCAGCTCGCTTTCGCTGATGCAGTAGCCCTGCTTGCGGATGGCGAGCAGGCTCTTGATGAACGGCTTCCACTCCAGCCCCAGATGCTGCAATTCGGATGGGTTCACGTGCGCGTCGTAAACACGTCGGATTTGGCGCGGTAGCAGATAAGCCAGTACGACCCGGGAGGTCGCGCTGTGGAAAAGATCGATCGACCGCCCCCTGCCGCTACCGACCGGTCCAGCATCGGAGCCACGATGGATCAGCACGTTGACCACGGAGTCGCCATGCCACTCGCTGACCAGCGCGTCCAGGCCGGTGTCGACGACCAGGTTGTCGACCAGATCCCGGCTGCATGCCAACAACGGATCGTAGTTCGTCATCAGATGCTCCAGCGTGACGATTCGCGGGCCGAGCGCGTAACCGCGCGGCAATCGCTTCAAAAAGCCCGCGTCGCCCAGTTCGCGCAGATAACGATAGGCGGTGGCGGACGTGTAGCCGAGCTCCCGGCAAATGATGTCCACATCGATGACCGGTTGTTCCGGGCGAAACAGGTCGAAGACCATGAGCAGACGGCGCAGGCTATTCATCTTTCTCTACATCCTTGTGAAGCCAACGGTCACCCCACACTGCTTTCAGCGGGCGGGTGTTCAGGCATGAGCGCAACCGGTGATGGCTGCGCGGGGGGTATGGGACGGCAACTCTGCGAACAACTCCTGGTACTCCGCCGCAAAATGGCTGAGGTGAAAGAAGCCCCATTGGGCAGCGGCATCGCCGATCGAGAGATGCGACGCGCGGGTGGACATCAAGGTCCGGCGTACACCGTTGAGCCTCACAGAGCGCAAGTAATTCAGCGGCGTCGTCTCGGCAACCGAGCGAAAGCTGTTCTGCACGGTACGCCGACTGACCTGGAGTCGCTGGCACAACTCGATCACGCTGGGCACGTCGATCATCTCCGCGGTCGCCAGACGGTGGCATTTCTCGACAATGAAGCTGCGCGTGGAGCTTGCGGAGCGTTGTTGCTTGTCGCATGCCGGGTCGGTCATGAGTTGCAGCAACTCGCCGAGCATCGCCTGTTCCAGCGCCAGCTCCCGCTCCCGATCTCGCGTGCTGTCGAGTTCTTCGTACACCAGGGCCTGGGAGAACATCGCCAGCAATCGGCGACGAGCGTCTGCAAAGCGCGGCGTGGAAACCCTGATCACCGGCTGACGCAGCAACAGGCTGACCTCCTTCGCCGAAGCCGTTTGCGCCAACGCCTGCTCGAACAATTCACGTTCGAAGGTGATCGACAGCAGCTCCATGCCCATCGGCATATGGAACATGAACTCCTCGCCACCGTGAAGAAAGAACAGGCTGCTATCGTCCGCCTCCCGTCCCTGCATCCGAATCGAACCCGGGGTGGTGATCGGCACGGCAAAGCACATCTTGCCTCGGGGAGCCACGCCGTGCTGCACGACACGCTGGTTGATCTGCTCGAGAAAGACGTGGACACCCGCCGTCGACAACTGCATCAGCGAACTCTCAGTCGAGCCTGCCGTTAGCTGACTGTAGTCCTGGCTCCACTCCTGGACGGTGGCCGCATGGACATGGACGTCTCTGAAATGGCTGATAGTCTGATTTTTCATGATGTCGAAAGCCTCTGCCAATATTCTTGTTTTTAGATCGCCTTCCTATGCGATATTCGCACATAGTGAGAATTTTGCACAATTCTTTATGAGATTTTAAATTCACTGGACAGTGCGCTCAGGGCGGTCCACTCATATGCCAATTCGGGCTACCGGCCATACACACACCACGGAGATGATCAGCACACTTAAATCGACATCCAGAGTGAACGTCATGAGTGAAGCCAAACTTGAATCCCTCCATTTCGCGGATGCCCCGCGAATTACCTCCAGCACACTTCCCGGCCCCAAAACCAGCGAGGCCCTGGCGTTGTCGGCGCGTACCGAGTCGATGGCGCGCGGCGGCGGACGCATGCCTGTGGCCATGGACCGCGCCTTCGGCGCGACCTTCAAAGACCCGGATGGCAACACCTACATCGATTTGTCCGCCGGCGTGGGCGTCAGCAGCGTAGGCCGCTGCCATCCGAAGGTGGTGCAGGCGATCCGCGAACAGTCCGAAGTGCTGATGCATGCCCTGGAGGTCAACAGCACCCGGCGCACCGAGCTGGCGGCCAAGCTCTCCGAGATCGCGCCCGACGGCTTGCGTGGCGACTGCATCACCTTCTTCACGCAAAGCGGCAGCGATGCGCTTGAAGCAGCCATCAAGTTCGCCAAACGCATCACCGGGAGGCACCAGATCATCGCCTTTCATGGAGGCTACCACGGCGTGTGGAACGCCTCGGGTTCCCTGACGACAGGTACGGCATACCGCAAGGGTTACGGAGCCCAAATGGGCGGGGTGATTCACGCCCCCTACCCTTACGCCTACCGTTTCCCTTTCGACACCACTCACAAAAGCGCCGAGCAGATCGCCGGCGAATATGTGGACTACCTGTTGAACACCCCCTACACCGCCGCCGATGACGTGGCTGCCGTTATCGTGGAGCCGGTGCAGGGCGAAGGCGGCTACGTTCCTCCTTCACCAGAATTCCTGCAGCTGTTGCGCAAAGCATGCGACCGTAGCGGCACGCTGCTGATCGTCGATGAAGTGCAATCCGGCGCAGGGCGCACCGGCAAGATGTGGGCGGTCGAGCACTCGGGCGTGAAGCCGGACATGCTCACGTTCGGCAAAGGCATCGGCAGCGACCTGCCAATGGCGGGCCTGATCATGCGTTCGGACCTGGCGGCCGCGATTCCTGACGGATCGATGCCCAACACCTTTGCCGCCAACTCGTTGTCCGCGGCGGTGGCGCTGACCAACATCAGCATCCTGCAGGACCCGGAGCTCGATCTGCTCAACCGTGCGCACACCCTGGGGTTGGAGGCGCAGGAACGTATCCGTGGCTTCAACAGCCCGTTCGTCGCTGAAGTCCGCGGCCGCGGCCTGATGATCGGTATCGAACTGGTTGAAGACCCAGCCACCAAGGCTCCCCTGGCGCCCGAAAAAATCGGCCAGCTCATGGGCTACCTGCTGAACCACGGCGTGCTGATGATTCCCTGTGGTCGCTATAGCAACGTGATGCGAGTCATGCCGTCGCTGACGATCTCACGCTCGCTGTTCTTCAAGGCACTGGACATCTTCGGCGACGCCCTGGCTTCCCTTGAGGCATGACCCGACCACTGCACATCACTTATGGACCGCAAAATGACTGAGCACTTGAATCACTTCATCGAAGGCGCGTCCTTCGAAGCCTCCGACGGTCGTCGCATAAACCTCGTCAACCCCGTGACAGAACAGGTGTACGGCAGTTCCGCACAGGGCACGACTGAGGACGTGGACCGCGCAGTGGGGGCCGCACACCGCCAACTCGAGGGTGGCGCCTGGAGCCAGCTCGACGGCGCCCAGCGCGGTCGACTGCTATCGAAACTCGCTGACCTGGTTGAACGCGACAGCGAATTGCTGGCCGATCTGGACGCCAACGCCATCGGTCGCTCACCCATCGAACCGCGCCGGATGGACTTGCCCAACGCGATCGCCAACCTGCGTGCCGCTGCTGGCTGGGCCAACCAGCTGGAAGGGCGCACCATTCCCACCGGTGGCTACTTCGGCACCAAGACTCTTTCGTACACGGTACGCGAGCCCGTGGGTGTGGTCGGCGCCATCGTTCCCTGGAATTCTCCGTTGATGATCACCGTCTGGAAGCTCGCCGCGTTGCTGGCGGCAGGCTGCACCGTGGTCATCAAACCTTCGGAAGAGACGCCGCAGTCTGCCCTGCACCTGGCGGTGCTGGCTCAGGAAGCGGGCTTCCCTGACGGTGTGATCAACGTGGTCACCGGCTACGGCAATGAGGTGGGTCGCGCCTTGTGCGAACACCCGCTCGTTGCCAAGATCAGCTTCACCGGCAGCCCCGAGGCCGGACGCGAAATCCAGCGCACCGCCGGTGTGCTGTTCAAGCGCGTGGCATTGGAACTGGGCGGCAAAAGCCCCCAGATTGTCTTCGACGATGCCTCTTTCGAAGACGCGCTGCGCGGGTGTGCGCTCGGCCTGTTCGCCAACCAGGGCCAGGTCTGTGCGGCCGGCTCGCGCATCCTGGTGCACCGCAGCATCGCAGATCGCTTCGGCGCAGCGCTGGCCGATGCCGCAGAGGCAGTCAACGTGGGCGACCCTCGCCAGCCCGGTGTACAGATGGGACCGGTGGCCAAGAAAGCGCAATTCGATCGCGTTAACCGATACATCCAACTGGGAATAGACCAAGGCGCCTCGCTGCTGGCCGGTGGTGTATCGACGCCTGAACAGGGCTGGTTTGTCCGGCCGACGATCTTCACCAACGCGAACAACGCCATGGCGATCGCCCAAGACGAAATCTTCGGGCCCGTCGGCACGCTGATCACGTTCGACAGCGAAGAGGAAGCTATCGCACTGGCCAATGACTCCTCCTACGGCCTGGCGGCCACGGTCTGGACGACCGACCTGGTGCGAGCGCACCGCGTAGCCGCTGCGGTGAAGGCCGGTGCCGTGGGTATCAACTGCTGGAGTCCGCTGGACGCCAACCTGCCCTGGGGTGGCGTAAAGACCAGCGGTATCGGCCGTGAAGGCGGGTTTGCCGGCGCGGTGGCCTACACCGAGGAGAAAGTCATCACCGTGCTGCTACCTTCCTGAGCACGATCCCTGTCCTGACCGAATAACCCTCCGGCCCCTGTGCCGCGAGGGTTAGCGTTCAAAAGTGCATCCCTGATGCCGTTGATAATCAATGGAGAGACTGCGATGAACCCGATAGATCAACAAACAACCGATCGGTATCCGACGTCCCTGCGAATGTTGCACTGGGTGCGTGCCGCACTCATCGCAGGCCTCCTCTGGGCAGGCTGGCATATGACCGGTCTGAATGACGAAGTGGCGAGCAAGTACGAGCTCTATTACCCGTGGCACAAATCCTTTGGGCTGCTGGTGTTTCTGGTTGTCCTGACCCAGATCGCCCTGCGCTTTCGGACCCCCGTGCTTCCGCAGCCGCTGGAAACGCTGGCAAGTTATGAAAGGTTCCTGTCAAGGCTTACGCAGCGTGTCATGTATGCGCTCGTCGTGATCGTGCCGTTGATGGGTTACTCAATGTCGAGCACTTACACGATGAGCGACGGGGTGTTCTTTTTTGGGGTCAACCTGCCGGAGCTCCTTCCGAAAAATGACAATTGGTTCGTCGTCTTCCAATGGCTGCACAAAGTGCTCGCCTACACCCTGCTCGGACTGATCCTGTTGCATGTCGTAGGCGCCCTCAAACACCGGTTTTACGACCGGGACCCTCGAAACGACGTCCTGCGCCGCATGCTGTAACTTGATGAGGCGTGGGCGCAAGATGTCCACGCCTTCGTGGCTCTGACCTGAGGGGGCCCGGTACAGTCACTTGCGTACGGGGTTCTTGAAGTTTTCAGTTCTGTTGTGCTTACCTGCTATCAGTTTGGCCCAGGTCTGACGAGGTGAGCCCGCCATGCTGAAATCACTCGCAGTTATCGCCGTTGGTGCGTCACTTGGTGCCTGGTTGCGCTGGCTCCTGGGCATGAAGCTGAACGCCCTGTTCCCCACGATTCCCCCGGGCACGGTGGTCGCGAACATGGTCGGGGGCTACATCATTGGCCTGGCTATCGCGTTTTTGGCCGCCTCCCCCACCTTGAGTCCTGAGTGGCGCCTGCTGATCATCACGGGTTTCTGCGGTGGGCTTACCACCTTTTCTACGTTTTCCGCCGAAACAGTTGCCCTGATCCAGGAAGGCAGACTGCTCTGGGCGCTCGGCTCAATTTCATTGCACGTCGTAGGCTCGTTGGTGATGACCGCTGCCGGGCTTTTGTCCTATCAAATCATTGGCATGCGATGAGGAGATGAAAATGAAAGGTTTTCTGGTGATTTTCTTCACTCAACAGAACCGCCGTTATCAGGGAAAGATGCTTGGCGAATGGATCGTCGATGTGGCCAAGGAGATGGGGCTGCGTGGTGCGACTCTCTCTACGGCTATCGAGGGTTTTGGACACACCGGTCGACTGCACTCTTCGCATTTTTTTGAACTCGCGGATCAGCCTACGGAGATTCGCATGGCTATCACCGAGGACGAATCCGAAAGGTTGCTCAAGAGGCTGGAGGCTGAGGAAATCTCTGTGTTCTACATAAAGACCCCAATCGAGATGGGCTTCGTCGGCAAAAAAACCACCTAGCCTGGCCCCTCCTCGATCGTCTGTTGCCTGGCGACCTCCCATCGGGAATGCGCCACCGCGGGTGGCGCCCCCGATCAAGATACCGGCAACAAACCTTCGTCGTTACGGCGTGAGCGGCGACTCAGAACGTCATCCACACGATGAACTGGAAGTAAGTGTTCGTTGATGCGCTCCCGCTCTGCAGACCACCGTCCCCGAGCCACTTTTCGGGCTTGTAGAAGCCGACCAGAGGCGAGAGTGTGACGTTATCCGTCACCATCCAATCCAGAAAAAGGTCGACCTCACGTGCAGCGAAGTCCTGCTCATGCGTACGGGAGAGCTGGTGGTAGTTGAAGGCCATTGCGTTAAGGGTCAATTTATCGGTCGGCTTGACTGAGAGGAGCACGTCGTTGATCGCCATGTTCGAGGTCACTGAACCTGCGTAATTGGCGGCGACTTCACCCTGGTATCGCTTGCGAAAACCTCCCTGGAACAGAAAGTCGTAACCTTCGGAATAGCGCGAATATCGATAGCTCACCGTCGGTTGCCATTGGGTGTCGGCAAAGGTGTAGCCCGCTTCGAAGAACATCGCCCGCTGTGAGCCCGAGCGTTTTTCCTGACGTGCGACCTCGAACGCAAAGTCGGCATTCTCGATCCCGGCATTGCCCTGCCCACGAATGCTGTAGACGTTCATGCCCTTGCGCTCAAGCCGATCGCCAAAGGCATATCGCTCGTCAACATCCAGGCCGTGCACGTACGTCGAACCGATCGAGCCGACGGGCGTCGTGTAGTCGAGGGTGGCGGCAGCCACTTCGGTCTTCGACTGCCCGGGGTTATCGGATTTGAGCCATATCAGGCTACCGTGCAGGCCCTCCTGACCACCCAGTTTCAAGACTGCCGTATTCCCGAACGCCAACCGCGGGCCAAGGTAAAAGGCGCCACCGCGATTGAACCGGCCATCCCTTACGCCCTCGATAGGGCTGAAGGCCTTCCCGGGGGCGAACCCGTCGTCAGTGATCAGGAAGCCGTCCACCGTAACGAGCTGCCGGCCAAAAGAGAAATCAACGCCGTCCTTGCCCAGCGCAGGAATCAGGTCACCTGACTTCCAGCCCAGGTAGGCGTCTTCCACAGCCGTTCTTCTTTCATCCCCGACGGTGAGTCCTCCCGCGTCCCCATCGCCAAATGATCCCGTGCTGATCCAGCTGAGTCCGCCATAGACGGAACCGGCAGTGATCTTGTTTGTCGTGCCGTTGAGACCGTACTTGGCGAAGCCTTCTTGCCAGCGCATCCTGCCAGGCTCCCTCTCAGGGTCGCCAATGTAGTTTTTCTCGCTGCCGAACCAGCCAAACGCCGCCGACAGGTCGGCGTTCAGGACGGTTCCGCCATCGTCTTCGTTGTAGAGCTGGTAGGCGTGTACCTGCGGCTCAAATGTACAGAGTGCGACCAGCGAAAGTAATGGGGCGTAACTGAGGGTGCGCATGACGTCTCTCCTGTTTTTATATTTATGAGGCGAGCCATGAGTGTTCCGGCTTGGGTCGCGCAAGCGGTAACCCAAATCAGCACTTTCAAGGGGCTGGCCGCCCATCCCCTCGCGCGATACCTCCCCCGCTGCAAAACATCCTCAGCGCCTCGAATGGTTGCCGTTTTGGGCTACGGCCTCTGAGCGCACTCCCCCTATGCTGGGCCCATAAGAACCATAAGAACCGAGGCACCTGTCATGACCCCTTTGTCACCCTCCCCGCTGTTACGTCAGGGGCTTTGTCTTCTGACCCTCTTCGCCTGCAGTGCCCTGGCACCTGTTGCCAGTGCTCACCATTCGTTCGCGCTTTTCGACCAGACCCAGACCGTCTCGATCAAGGGTGTCGTCGAGCGCTTTGCCTGGAGCAATCCTCACATCACGATTTACCTCGATACACCCGGCCCGCCGGCCCAGCGATTCAAGATCGAAACGGGCAGTGTCAACGCGTTACAGCGCACGGGCTGGACCGCTGAGTCGATCAAGGCCGGCGAGACTGCCGAGGTGTCCTTCAAACCGTTGAAAAACGGTGAGCCAGGAGGGCTGCTCGTGGAGATCAAGATCGGTGACGTCGTACTCACGGGCGGCGGATGAGAAATCCTTCCCTGGCTTCATGACGACCTAACCGACCGGACCAGACCAGCAGCGTGGAGACGTTTCAATGAAACCGACACGAACCTTGAACACGGCAATGATCGTCCTGGGCATCGCCCTCGTGACTGTCGCCGGGATGTGCAACGCCGCTACACCTTCCAAACCTCTAAGCGACAAACACAGCGTCAGCGCACGCCCCGACATCAGCGGCACCTGGGAACGAACCCCGGACGACTGGTTCGGTGAGAACCCCGACAACCCGGTGCACCCAGGCGGACCGATGGACCTGAAGGCGCCCTATGCCGACGAATACGTCGCGCTGAAGAAGAAACAAGCCGCTGCGAACGAGGCCGGAACGCCGTTGGCCACAACAAGTTCCAGATGCCTGCCCGAGGGAATGCCAACGTTGATGGCGGCGCTCTTCCCGATCCAGATCATTCACGACGACAAGCAAGTGATTGTCCTCGGTGAGTATCTCCAGCAGGTCCGCCGGATTCTCTTGAACGAAGCGATGCCTGCAAAAGAGACCCTGGACCCTAAATATCAAGGCCATTCACGCGGCCATTGGGAAGGCGACACGCTCGTCGTGGAAACACAACGGGTGCGAACGGACGTGAGTTTCTACGACGTTCCACACGGCAAGGACATGAAGATCATCGAACGCATCAGGCTGACGGCGCCGGATCACCTGGAGAACCAGGTCGTGATCGAAGACCCGCAGGTGCTCAAGACCCCGTATCGCTTCACGTTCGAGTACAAACGGTCCAACTACGCCATTCAAGAGTATGTCTGCGAGAACAATCAGATCGTGATCGATAAAGAGGGCAAGGCATCCCTCAGTCTCGAGTGAAGTCGCCATTAATCGCCATCGGAGCTGACCAAATGGAAAGACTGACAACCATCAGCATCCTGCGGCCGACGCTGCAAAGCGCCCTGCTGTTGCTGATCCTCACGTCGAACACATTCGCCGAGGTGCCCCGAATGCCCACGGCCATCGCGGTGCCGCCCTCCGGCAAGCCACCGCTCTCGTCGGCGAAACGCCCGGGCACCGAATACAGCGACCTCGACAAGTACGGCTACATCGAGGAGGAGTTTTACCTGCAAGGCGTTGCCCCGGCCATTACCGCCTCGGGCAAAACCCTGTTGGAGGCGCCTTACACCACACGCATTCTGGTGCGCAAACCGGCTGACCCCGCGCGCTTCAATGGCACGGTCGTGATCGAGCCGTTCAGCTGGTTCGGCGAGCGCGCCGCGGGATGGATCCTGACCCGCGACTATTTGCTGCGTCGCGGCTACGCGTACGTCGGGTACACGCTGAATGTGAACAAGCCACCAGTCGATCCCAAGTTCATCTCGGACACCCCGGCTGCCGAGGCCGAGCAGATCGCTCAGTACGGACGGATCGTGAACTTCGAGTTCATGCGCCGCTTCGACTTTGCACGCTACGCGCCGCTGGGCACCTATTACGACCCGGAACACTTCACCCGCGGTGAAGCTCCCGATCCGTTTGCTCCACAGTCCCAGGGCATCGGGGCGCAACTGGCGTTGCTGCTGAAAACCAATGCAGCGCAAAGCCCGTTGGCCGGTCTCGATGTTCAACGCATCTACGTCAATAGCTGGGCCGTGACCGCGCAAGTCTGGATGGACTACCTCGACCAGGGCCGGCACCAGCAATGGCGTATGCCCGACGCAAGGCCGCTGATCGATGCCTACATGACCGGCCGCATGGCCTACGGAGAAGTGGGCGGCGACGTCATCCGGGTGCCGCGCCATACGCCCGATGGCGTGCCGTTCGTGACCGTCTACAGCCAGTCCGAACTGATGCACGACGTGATCGAAGGCATCAACCTGCCGCCGGACACCGACAGCCCGCAGATTCGCTATTACGAAGTGACCGGCATGCCGCACCTGCGGCTGGCCGACCTCGGTACGGAGCATACCGAAAAGCTCGCTGCCGACATCGGCAAGGGCGACGACCCACGGTGCCGGACGCTGTACGACGAACCGGCGGAGCTGGTCGTCTCGGCGCTCCTGGATCGCATGGACCAATGGGTGCGCCAAGGCAAACCCATGCCGAATGCTCCGCGGGTCGCCCGCGATGGCAAGACCGCCGCGCGCGACCCTGTTACCGGCAACCTGCAAGGGGGCGTACGCCCACCGTGGATCCAGGTGCCCAGTGCGACCTACCTCACGGATCAGGAGACCGGCTGCGGACTGATCTACGACACCAAGGTGCCTTACTCCAAGGACGTGCTTGACCAGCGTTATGGAAGCTTCAGCAACTACGAACAGAAATTCGAAGACGCCAAAGCCCTTTCGATAAAGGAAGGCTACCTACTGCCAGAAGATGCGGCGGGCCTGCGTTCGATCGCAACGCCTCAAGACTTCTAACCCATTGGGAAGAACAGCAAATGTCATCATCACTCATCATTGCCTGGATCTATGCGTCACCTTTGAGCACAGCCATCCGGGACATTCTCTGGATCATACCCACCGTCCAGAGCATTCATATCCTCGCTATCACAGTGCTCTTCGGCTCTGCGGTCATCTCCGATCTTCGGCTGGCGGGTGTGTTCGCCACGGACGAGCCCTTGCGTGGCGTCGTTCGCCGGTACTACCCGTGGATGCGCAATGCGCTCCTCGTCCTGCTCTTCACGGGGTTGATCATGATCATCGCCGAGCCTGATCGCGTACTCGTCAACTCGACCTTCTGGCTGAAGATGGCGCTGGTCGTGAGTGCGTTCACGCTGACCTTGCTTCTGCGGCGCCCCCTTCTGCGCCCTGCCGACGATGCACAACGTGATGACAAGCCTCCTCTTGTCAAGGCGCTAGCCTGGCTGTCGATCGGCTTGTGGTGCGTCGTCATCATCTGTGGTCGCTGGATCGCCTACGCGATCTAAGCGTTTTCAACGAAAGCTCCCAGGTATTCGCCATGGACATTCAACCAACACTACAAGCCCTCCAGGACACCTCTGTCGCCACCTTCATCCGAGAGTCGGGCTCCGCTTTTCCAACCCTTGAATCGGTGCATGTGATCGGCATCGCCCTTGTGTTCGGGACCATCGCCGTCGTCGATTTGCGTCTGCTCGGCGTTGCCTCCCATCGCCGCAGCGCGCTACGGCTGATAAAAGGTTTGCTGCCGTTCACCTGGGTCGCTTTCGTGGCTTGCGTGATCACCGGCCTGCTCATGTTCGCCGCCAATGCCACGACCTATGCCGAGAACACCGCGTTCTTGTGCAAGATGGGCGTGTTACTGCTGGCGGGGCTCAACATGGGGGTATTCCATTTGGGCGTCTTTCGCCGCATTGCCGAATGGGACACAACGCTAACGCCTCCCAGCCAGGCGCGTGTCGCAGGGTTCAGTTCGTTGGCATTGTGGGCGGGCGTGGTGTTCCTCGGCCGCTGGATCGCGTTTCTCTGATGGCTCGTCTATCGCCGCGTCGCGCATCCGGTGCAGATATGCCCTGCGATCACGCAAACAGCGCAATCAAGGTGGTGCGCCCGGTATCCGGCCGATGGGAATCGCTGGCACTGTTGCTTGCGGCCCTGGCAGTCATCGCCAGCGTGGCAGGCTATATAACGCTGCGCCCCCAGAAAGTCGGCCCACCGATAACCTTGAGCTGGCAGGTGCGTTCCTTCGATGGCCTGGGTGCGGTCGATCAGGCGATTCACAGCGCTCTGCTGCCGGCCGGTGAAGAAATCATCTGGTTCAACAACGATACCGGCGGCTGGATCACGCTGGAACGTGCGCAGAAAATCTTGCTGCCGCCCTTCTACCGTGACGCCTTCTGGAAGACCAATGGCGAGGTGCAGTGGCAATTGATTCTGCCTGGCACTCACCTGCCGCATGCCGCTTCCGGCGACGTGCACGCCGATGCGCCTGTCACCCCGCCGGACCAGACCGCCAACAAGGTGTCGCAAGCCACCCAGGGCCAGGGCGCTACGGTCTATTACGGCTCGGGCGGCCGCGCGCCGGGCCAGAGCGCCTACCTGCTCGTCATCGGTCACGCGCATGCCGGTGTCATGTGGGCCAACCAAGCGACGATCTGGGTCCACCGCGACCCGAACGCGCCCTACCCTGGCATCGTCAAGCCCGAATCGCTGGTCGGCGATGGCTGGCGCCAGGTCATCCCTTACAACGGTGCCAGCGAAGTCGAACGCGTAAAAGGAACCCAGCCATGACCGTTTCTATGAAACACCGCGCACTGTGGCGCCGATGCATCGCGCTATTGCTGCTGATACCCGCCATCGCACTCGCCAGCCCGGCTCCCTCTTCGGGCAAGAAGCTCAAGATCGGCGTCACACTGCATCCCTACTACAGCTTCGTGGCAAATATCGTTGGAGATCGGGCGGAAGTCGTTGCGCTCATCCCGGCGGAAGCGAATCCGCACAACTACCAGCCGCAGCCCGATGACATCACCCGCGCGATGAATATCGATGTTCTGGTCGTCAACGGCATCGGACACGATGAATGGGCCTTCCAGATCATCAAGGCCGCTGGCCGCGGGGCGACCCTGCCGATCATCCAGGCCAATGCCTCGGTTGCGCTCATTCCAATCGGCGGCGGCCAGGACGGCGTCAAGGTGGTCAATCCGCATACCTTCGTATCCACCACGGCAGCGATACAACAGGTCTTCGAGATCACTCGCCGGTTGGGGGAACTGGACCCGGACAACGCTGCGGCGTATCGACAAAACGCCCTGGCGTATGCCGCGCGTATCCGGGCGCTAAGGGCCGGCTTCATGACCCGTTTCGCCGCGCTGGATTTGTCTTCCTTCCGGTGCGCGACAACGCACGCTGGCTACGACTACATGATGCAAGAGTTCGGCCTGTTCGTGAGTGCGGTGATCGAGCCGCGTCACGGCGTCGCGCCGACTGCGCGCCAGTTGGCCAACACCATCGACGCGATCAAGAAGGCCAATGTGCGTGTGCTTTTTGCCGAGAAGAATTTCTCCCTCGACCTGGCCAAGCCTATCGAGGCAGCCACCGGCGTGAAGGTGTTCGCGCTGTCTCACATCACCGGTAATACCTACAGCCCGGACGAATTCGAGGTGGCGATGCGTGAAAACCTCGAGACCTTGGCCGAAGCCGTTGAGTTTACGCAGCGATGAACGCGATGAAAGAGGAACAAGCGATGCGCGGCCCCGCCATAGTGTTCGATAACGTCTCCCTGCAACTGGGAGGTACGCAAGTGCTCGACAAAGTGAGCTTCCGGGTAGAAGCCGGTGCGCTGCACTGCCTGGTAGGCCCGAACGGCGGCGGCAAGACTTCACTGGTGCGTGCGCTGCTGGGCCAGATGCCGCATTCAGGGACGGTCCGGTTCGAAGGCGAGGTCACGACACCCATGGGGTATGTCCCGCAATTGCCGGACTTCGACCGCAACGTGCCGATGACGGTCAACGACATCATGGCCCTTCTCGGTCAACGCAGGCCGGCCTTCCTGGGCTCAAGCCGATCTGCCAAGGCGGCCAATGCCCAAGCACTGGAGCGCACCGGCGTGGCCGGAATGGGCGCAAAACCTTTTGGCAGCCTGTCCGGTGGCCAGCGTCAGCGAGTGCTGCTGGCCCAGGCGATCAGCCCGGCGCCCTGGCTACTGATCCTTGACGAACCGACCGCCGGCATCGACGAACCGGGTGTGCGACTGGTGGAGGCGCTGGTGGCCGAGCTGAACGGCCGCGGCGTCACCATCCTCTGGATCAACCATGACCTGGAACAAGTCAGGCGCATCGCGCAATCGGTGACCGTTATCAACCGGCGGGTGCTGTTCCATGGTTCGCCCGACCAGGTCGCCTACCCTCTGGAGGCTACCCAATGAGTGCCCTGTACGAATTGATTCGCAACCAGCTCCAGGCGCTTGCCGCGAGTGGCATCCTGCCGCAACCGTTCGAGTACGAGTTCGTGATCAATGCGCTGCTCTGTGCAGTGCTCATCGGACCGCTACTGGGCGTGCTGGGCTCGATGGTGATGATCAAGCGCATGGCGTTCTTCAGTCAGGCCGTCGGTAATGCGGCGATGACCGGCGTTGCCATTGGCGTGCTGATCGGCGAGTCCTACACCTCCCCCTACTTCTCAATGTTCGGCTTTTGCCTGCTGTTCGCCCTGACGCTGAAGTACACGCAGCACCGCACCACGCTGGCCAATGACACGCTGATCGGCGTGTTCTTGTCCATCTCGCTGGCGGTCGGGGCCTCGTTGCTGCTGTTCGTGTCGGCGAAGATCAACACGCACGTAATGGAAAGCGTGCTGTTCGGTTCCATCCTGGCGGTCGACTACACCGACATGAACGTGCTGCTTGCGGTAACGGCGACGTGTGCTCTGCTCGGACTGCCGATGTACAACGGCATGCTGTTGGCCAGCCTCAATCCGAGCCTGGCACATGCTCGCGGCGTGCGCGTGCGAAGCGTCGAGTACCTGTTTGTCGTACTGGTCACCCTGGTGACGGTAGCCTGCCTGAAAATCATCGGCGCAGTACTCGTCGAAGCCCTTCTGCTCATACCGGCCGCGGCAGCACGCAACATCAGCCATTCGCTCCCGGGGCTGGTCGTGCGCGCCATCCTGATCGCGACTTTTTCCTGCGTGGTCGGCATCCTGGCACCCATGCAATTCCACATCCCCGTACCGACAGGCGGCGCAATCGTGATCGTCGCCGCCCTGGTGTTCGTCGTCACCACCGTCATCCGCGCTACCGGGGCCCGGTTCAGAGGTGCCAGCGTATGAAATGGCTTTGCATGTCACGTCGACCCTGGCTAGCGATGCTGCTACTGCTGCTGGGCAATCCGCTTTCTGCCTTCGCGGATACCGGCAGGCAGCAGGTGCTTGTCGCACTGCCGGCGGTGTATGCGCTCACCTCGACGCTCAGCGACGGCACGACCCTCAAGGTCGTCCGCCTTCCGGCAGACGCTGCCGTGCCCATGGAGAGCCAGGCCAACGCGCTATCGCGCCTGGAGCCCGCCGTGTTCCAGCAGGCCACCGCCGTGGTGACCCTGGGCAACCTCTGGCGCGCGGATCCGCTTTACACCACGGCACGTCGCCACAATCTGCGAATCGTCGAGATCGATGCCTCGCACTCATGGGACACCGTCAAGCCCGGAGTGGCCGTGGCCCGCGTGCCATCGAACGACGTTCCCTGGGTAACCGAACGCGACGTCGATGACGGACTGTCGCCGTACGCCTGGCTCGGCCCCGTCAACGCCATGCGCATGTCGGCGATTATCGCTACCGACCTGGCACGCCTGTCTCCCCCCGATGCGCCTCGGATAGAGCGCAACCTCGCCGCACTCGAAGGCCGATTGCGCCAGCTCAAGGCCAACTACGGTGCCCGGCTGCTGGCAGTGCCGGATCTGCGCGTGCTGTCGCTGGCCGATGAGTTCACCTACTTGTTCGGCGAGTTCGGGATTTTTGTCGACGGCTGGTTCGTCCGACAGGACATCGACTGGAGCGACGCCGACTGCACCGCACTCACCCGATACCTGCGCGAGCGTGACATCCACGTGGTGGTCCACAAGTGGGCACCGGACGCCAGGATTGCCAAGGCCATCGAGGACGGCGGCGCACGGTTGTTGATACTGGACGCCGGCAACCCGGGAATGCTCGCCGACGCGGCCAACGGGTACGAAGCACTCCTGAGTTCGAACCTGGATTCCTTACTGACGGCCTTCGCGCCACCTGGCCCCAATACGAGCGGCGATCACAAATCGCCGCTCCAATGATCAACCTCGACCGTGGAGATCGAAGACCTTATGAAACCCCTAGGCTCAGCACATCGGATACTGATCGCCGGCGCCCTGGTGTTCTGCCAGGCAGCCTTCGCTCATGGCCCCGTCTTCGACTGCTACATCGAGAGCGATGATCTGGTGAAGTGCGAGGCGGGTTACACCGACGGCAGCTCCGCCGCTGGCAGAAAAGTCCATGTCCAGGACACCAGCAACAAGGTGTTGCTCGAAGGAAACGTCGGCACCGACAACACCTACGCATTCCAGCCCCCAGCCGGGAAATACTCCGTTGTGTTCATGGGCGGAGACAACCATCAAGCCACGATTCAATCATCCGACATTTCAAGGTGAAATCGACCATGCCGATCAAACGACGACTGCTCCAGGCACTTGCCGCCGTTACATTAGGTTGCCTGACAGGCGCTGCACAGGCCCATTTCCAGATGCTCTACGTCGAGGAAACGGCGCTGCCGCGTGCGGATAAACTGGAGTTCGCGCTGGTGTTCACGCATCCCTTCTCCGGCGGCCCCACCATGACCATGGATGAACCCCGCGCCTTTAGCCACATCAGCTCGCACGGCGGGGAAAAAATCGATCTGCGCCAATACTTGCGCCCTGTCCAGTGGCAGAGTCGCGATAACCAAACGACTGCCTATCGTGCGTCGATTCCGCGGGAGTTGGTTCGCTCACTGGGTGACCATATCTTCGTACTCGAGCCCGAGCCCTACCTGGAAACCGAGGAAGACGTCTACATCCAACAGTTCACCAAGCTGATCGTGAACGTGGGCGGAGTACCCGGCAACTGGGCAGAACCACAAGGGTTGCCGGTTGAGATCCAGCCACTGAACAAGCCTTATGCAAACTGGACAGGCGGAGTGTTCCGCGCCTTGGTGCTGGCCGATGGCAAGCCCGTTCCGTTCGCCGAAATCGAAATCGAATACATTAACCATTCCGTCGATATCGAGAAAAACGCCTTTGGCCAGCAAGACTATGTAACGGCACCTCAAGCTTCATTCAAATCCCTGAGCTCCTACACGGACGCCCAGGGCATCGTGACCATCGGCCTGCCCCGGGCCGGCTGGTGGGGTATTGCAGCGCTCGACATCGGTACAACAAAAACCCACAAGGGCAAACCCTTGTCGCAAGACGCGGTGCTGTGGGTGCAGGCCAGGGATATGAAATGACACAAGCACATCCACGGTCGGTCGTCCGAACCGTTCTGCCCAAAAAATCAATGTCCGCGAATGTACCGTTCAAGCTGCTGTATCAGGTCTGCTTGCTCTGCAATAGAAGCCTTTACCAGATCGCCAATCGACAGCAAACCAAGCAATTCTCCTTTTTCCACAACCGGCAGATGACGAAGATGGCTATCGGTCATGATCCCCATGCAAGCCTCGATACTCTGACGAGAGTCCACGGTTATTGCTGGAAAACTCATGACATCCCTCACGGGTGTACCCGCTGAAGAGCGCCCTTGAAGCACCATCTTGCGCGCATAATCCCGCTCACTGATAACGCCGATTACGCTCCCGTTCTCGACGACCGGCAAAGCACCAACGTTCCGTTCGGCCATAGTCCTGATCGCGTCCAGAACCATTTGACCCGGTAGAACAGTGTGAACTTTATGATTAGCTTCTGGCTTTAAACGAAGTAGTTGCGCAACCGTTTTCATAATGCTCTTCTCTTATTTTTTCCACGCAAGCGCCTTTACCGGGCGATCAGACCGCAATCAATCAAAATAGATAATAAAAGCTCGCACAGACTCAGTGACTGCGACTTCTCTCAACCGTCTTCGATGGCACTTCCGAAAATAATTTCTTATAGTCGGATGAGAACCGACCCAAGTGATTAAATCCCCAGCGCATGGCCACCGCAGTAATATTTTCATTGCAGCCGCCTTCCATCAACGCCTGCCTTACAGCTTCAAGCCGAAAACGCTTTAAGTACACAGTTGGCGTGACACCAAAGTACTTCTTGAAGTCATCATGCAGTTTGAAGCGAGACACGCCCACCGCCCGCCCGACTTCGTCCAGATCGACGTCATCGCCAGCATGCTCATTGATAAACTGCTTGGCCTTCAACAAATACTCAGGGCAGCGACTTTGCGAAACGCCAGCCAACTCGCTTGAATAATTGTTTGGCTGCGACAAGATCAAGCCCTTTATCAGCGCTTTTTCCATATCACGAACCATGGAAACATGACCAAAAAAGTTACGCGCCTGATCCATCTCCGCAAGCAGGTATCTGACCAGTCGCCACCATGCCGCCGGCGCGCCCTGACTTGTACCTACTCGCGTCTCGAAGACAATTGGCTGTTGCGTGGGTCGCTGTAATAGTTCCTCCAACATCTGGCGCATGGCTGCACACTTGATGGCGACCTGAATTTTCCGGCAATTACCTGCAATAGAAAGCTCTTGCTGATCATAAGGCGACACGATGAGTCCGTTATCACTATCGGACATCAGCAATCCATTGGGTTTTCGAAGCTCCTGTTGCCCCCGGATCGGAAGACTGATGCTGTAGCTGTTGAGCTCTGACGCATCAATATCAATAGTGACATCGGTACCGTATTCGATATACCCAATCACTGTAGACATCGACTTCAAAACGTTTCCGGCATGTTGAAAATGAAGACGTTGTGGAGACGAGGCCTTGAGCTCGTGGGGACCACAAATATTAACCATCCAGGCCTGCGCATTCTGCAGGTCATGATGCACCGCATGGATGTCTTGAAAATCAACATCGGACCCCGCATGAGTTTGCAGATTCATCGCAGCACCCTAATGGTTACAGATTAGCGACAACCCTACGTTTAAAGCCCCGGGATCGCTATCCGCATAATGCAAAAATGATCAAGAAAACGCATAAAACACCCTCGCCTGATGGTCCTCACGAAAAGCGCCCCCGCCCCCCCTCAGAAATGGATAGATATCGCCTCGAATCCGGATAGATGCACCACACAGAAAGGCTTTCAATCGGGTCGTGCCTAAAACTACAAAAAGGGTGTACCTGATGAACAGCTCTAGAAGCATTGCGCAGTGGCAAGATTACATTCAGGGTTGCCTGGATTTTCGGCCGGCCGAAGGTATTTACCGCGTCGCCCGTGACATGTTCACAGAGCCGGAACTGTTCGACCTGGAGATGGAACTGATCTTCGAGAAGAACTGGATCTACGCCTGCCACGAGAGTGAAATCGCCAATCCCAATGATTTCCTGACGATGCGCGCAGGTCGTCAGCCGATGATCATCACCCGCGATGGAAGCAATCAGCTCCACGCGCTGATCAACGCTTGCCAGCACCGGGGCGCGACCCTGACTCGCGTCAGCAAAGGTAACCAATCTACCTTCACCTGTCCGTTCCACGCCTGGTGTTACAAAAGTGATGGCCGCCTGGTCAAGGTCAAGGCTCCGGGGGAATACCCGGAAGGTTTCGACAAAGCAACCCGCGGCCTGAAGAAGGCCCGGATCGAGAGCTACAAGGGTTTCGTCTTTATCAGTCTGGACGTCAATGGCAGCGACTCGCTGGAAGACTACCTCGGCGATGCCAAAGTGTTCTTCGACATGATGGTCGCACAGTCTCCGACCGGCGAACTGGAAGTACTGCCCGGCAAGTCGACCTATAGCTATGACGGCAACTGGAAACTGCAGCACGAAAACGGCCTGGATGGTTATCACGTCAGCACCGTGCACTACAACTACGTCTCCACGGTGCAGCATCGCCAGCAAGTCAATGCGGCCAAGGGCGGTGGTTCCGACACGCTGGACTACAGCAAGTTGGGCGCCGGCGATGCCGAAACCGACGACGGCTGGTTCTCGTTCAAGAATGGCCACAGCCTCTTGTTCAGCGACATGCCCAACCCGACTGTACGCGCCGGTTATGCCAGCGTGATGCCGCGCCTGGTGAAGGAATACGGCCAGCAACAAGCCGAGTGGATGATGCATCGTCTACGCAATCTCAACATCTACCCAAGCCTGTTCTTCATGGATCAGATCAGCTCGCAGCTGCGTATCGTGCGCCCAGTGGCCTGGAACAAGACCGAGATCACCAGCCAGTGCATCGGCGTCAAGGGTGAGTCCGACGCAGATCGGGAAAACCGGATCCGCCAGTTCGAGGACTTCTTCAACGTTTCAGGCATGGGCACTCCCGACGACCTGGTGGAGTTTCGCGAAGCCCAACGCGGATTCCAGGCCCGCCTCGAGCGCTGGAACGAAGTGTCCCGCGGCAGTGAGAAATGGGTCGAAGGCCCCACCCCGAACAGCGAGGCTCTGGGCATCAAACCGGTACTGACCGGCACCGAGTTCACGCATGAGGGGCTCTACATCAATCAGCACGGATCCTGGCAGCGCTTCCTTCTGCAAGGTCTTGCACAAAAAGCCCTGAAGTTGAAGGAGGTGTGAAATGAGCGCACTACAACATTCCATCGAACAATTCCTCTACCGCAAAGCCGAGCTGTGTGATCAGCAGGATTGGGACGCCTACATCGCCCTGTTTGATGAACAGAGCGAATTCCACCTGCCGCAATGGGAGTCGGAGCATGTGTACACCACCGATCCCAAGCGCGGCATGTCGCTGATTTACTACTCGAACCGCTCCGGCCTGGAAGACCGGGTATTTCGTCTGCGCACAGGCAAGTCGGCAGCTTCAAACCCGATGCCGCGCACCTTGCATCAAATCAGCAATGTGCGAATCAAGGAGATCGATAACGGCTTGCTTGAAGTCAAGGCCGCCTGGGTCACGCTCTACACCCGGCAAGGGCTGTCCGAGCAGTTCTACGGCCATGTGACCTACCACCTCAAAGCGGACGCAGACAGCTGGAAGATCACCCGCAAGCACATCGTGCTGCTCAACGACACGATCAACTCAGTGCTTGATTTCTATCACCTGTGAACTGTGGGGCACGCTGTCATGAACCATAAAGTCGCTTTCAGCTTCGCAGATGGCAAGACCTCGTTCTTCGAGGTCAAGCCCAACGAACTGCTGCTCGACGCCGCGCTACGCAATGGCGTGAACATCCCGCTGGACTGTCGCGAAGGTGTCTGTGGCACTTGCCAGGGTCGCTGCGAATCAGGCCAATTCACTCAAGACTACGTCGATGAAGAGGCTCTTTCCGAGCAGGATCTGGCGCAACGCAAAATGCTCTCTTGCCAGACCCGCGTGCAATCGGATGCGTCGTTCTATTTCGACTTCGATTCGAGCTTGTGCAACGCTGGCGCAACCCGGTTACTGCAAACGGTGATCACCGGTGTAGAACAGGTGTCGGCCACCACGGCGATCCTTCATCTGGACGCTTGCGCCCACCAGCAGCAATTGGACTTTCTTCCGGGGCAATACGCTCGACTGCATGTACCGGGCACCAGTGAGTGGCGCTCCTACTCATTCGCCAACCGCCCCAACCCCACCAACCAATTGCAGTTTCTCATCAGGCTCCTGCCTGATGGCGTGATGAGCAACTTCATCCGCGAGCATTGCCGCCCCGGTCAAGTACTCGAGCTCGAGGCCCCATTGGGGAGCTTCTATCTACGTCAGGTGACCAAACCTCTCGTACTGGTGGCAGGAGGAACCGGCCTGTCGGCCTTCCTCGGGATGCTTGATAACATTGCAGAAAAAGGTGGCTGCGGGCACCCGATCCAACTGTTCTATGGCGTCACGCAGGACAATGACCTGTGCGAAACTCAACGCCTGGCTGATTATCGCGACCGCATCGCCGACTTCGACTATCACCTTGTGGTTTCGAAACCCTCCGTGGATTGGCAAGGTAAAACCGGGTGGATTCCTGATCACTTCGACCGTCAGTCGTTCGACGCCAACCCATTCGACATCTACCTGTGCGGTCCTCCGCCCATGGTCGACGCGATTAAAACCTGGTTCAACGATCAGAAGATCGAGCAGTTCCAGATGTATTACGAGAAGTTTATCGATAGCAATTCCAAACATTGAGCAACAGGGAAATATCCGGAGAAGCATCCAGATATTTCCCTGTTTTTTTTATCGCCTGATTACGTCGCAGCCAATCTCCCTTCCGCAAAAAATCAACGATCAAAACGCTCAGCCAAATGACGCAATGCTTCGGCCTGAGCTTTCAAGTCCTCACCAATTCTTTGACCATCCAATGCCTTGTCGACGCTTTGCGCGGATAGCTCAGCCACTTGCAGAACCTGCTGTGACAAGCTCTCGACTACCTGTGATTGCTGCTCCATGGCAGAGGCGATCTGCATGCTCATGCAGGATACTTGGGTCAGTGATAAATTCACTCCAGCCAGATTGCCCTGCACTGACTCCACTTCACGAGTGCTGTGTTGCGCAAATTCTCGGCCCTCATCGGTCAGTTGTACGGTGCGCTCGGTGGCATTACGCAGTTGCAACAAGAGCGGTTGAATTTGCTGGGTGGCTTGCTGGGTACGTGTTGCCAGTTGCCGTACCTCGTCAGCGACAACACTGAACCCCCTACCCGCTTCGCCGGCGCGAGCAGCCTCGATGGCGGCGTTCAGCGCCAACAAATTGGTTTGTCCGGCAATCGAACTGATAATGTTGGTGATAGCGCCGATGGACTCAGTGGAACTGGCCAGTTGTTGCACCGCCAATGCAATATCCCCAACGGACGTGCTGAGCTGCTGCATCGCATCAAGACTCTTGCCGGACAATTGTTCGCCATGACTGGCGAGCCTGACCGCTTCCTGAGTGGCCAGATTGGTCGCCTGAACGTTACCGGCAACCTCCTGGATAGTGGCCGCCAGTTCGCTCAGAGCGGTTACCGATAAGTCGGTTTCATCGCGTTGACGTTCCAGGCGCAGCGTTTCGGCCTGGATCAACTGGGCAAGCTCGACCACCCGCTGCTCGACAACTCCCCCGGTCGTCCCTATTCGCGACAACGCACTTTGCAGGCGGCTTTCCTCCGCAATCAGCGCCATCTCCATCAACGCGGCAGTACCGGGCGCATGACTGTAAATATTGGCGGTCAACGAATCGGTAAACGCTTTTGGATGGGCGATAAAAACCTGCTTGACGGCACGGCTCTGCCGCCAGTCCTGGACACCTGCCATAACGGCTAATCCAGCCACCACCACAGCGCTCTGAGCCCAAAAAGAGTCCAGCAGCCAAAGACCTGCCGACAACAATAATCCAAGAGGCAGGCTCGGTAATGCACAGGCCACCAGTCGATTGATACGAGCGCCCCACTGAAGAACGACACCTCCAGCACTCAAACGCGAATAGAGCTTTTCTGCACGCGCGGCTTGCGTTTGCGATGGCACGCTATAGACGGCCCCGTAGGCCTGAATCCCATCCGCGCCAAACACCGGTTTTATGTAGACGTTCAGCCAATAGGTCGAGCCATCCTTGCGCTGATTCTTCAACAGTCCCATCCAGGGTTTTCTTTGCAGCAGTGCACCCCACAGGCTACTGAAAATCTGCGGGGGCATATCAGGATGTTT